>JBQCIO010000084.1:0-7336 GCA_051953655.1 Motilibacteraceae bacterium | reverse complement strand
CTGGCCGGGGGGCCCGCGGGCCGGCTCGTCGCTCTCGTGGGGGCGGTGCTGGCGGGCTAGCTGGGCATCGGCTGGGCCAACGACGCCCTCGACGCCGAGCGCGACCGCACGCACGGCCGCGCCGGCAAGCCGGTGGCGGCCGGCGGGGTGAGCCCGGCCACCACCTGGCGGGCCGCCCTGGGCGCCGCCGCGGCGTGCGTCCCGCTGTCGCTGGCCACCGGCGTGGTCCCCGGCCTGGTGCACCTCGTCGCCGTCGCCGGCGGCTGGGTCTACGACCTCGGGGCCAAGCGCCGGCCGGTCTCGGCGCTCCCCTACGCGGTGAGCTTCGGGCTGCTGCCGGTCTTCGTCGTGCTGGCCGCCGGCCCGGTGGGGACGGTGACGACGACGGGCGCCGGCCCGACCTGGTGGCTGCCGCTGGCCGGGGCCCTGCTCGGCGTCGGCGCGCACCTGCTCAACGGCCTGCCCGACATCGCCGACGACGCCGCGGCCGGGCTGCGCCCGCTGCCGGTCGTCCTCGGCCCGGCCCGGACCCTCGGGCTGGGCGCCGCCCTGCTCGTGGCGGCCGCTCTCGTGCTCGCCCTGGCCCCGGACGGCGTGCCGGCGCTGGTCCGCTGGCTCGCCCCCGCCGCGGCGCTGGCCGCGGCGGTGGCCGCCGTGGCCCTGGGCCGTCCGCCGCGGCACCGGACCCGGGCGCCCTTCGCGCTCGCCGTGCTGGTCGCCGGCGTCGACGTCGGGCTGCTCGGCCTGGTGCTGCACGGCTGAGCCGCCGGCAGCGGGCGGGGCAGCGGTCGGGCCCGGAAGGGGCGACGGTCGTGCCGGCCTGCGGCGTCGGTAGGCTGGTGCCCCGCCCACCACCCGACCGACCTGCGAGCGCCCGCCCGGCGGGGCTCGTCGACTGGAGGACCGCGCCGTGAGCCGCTCCCGCCGCGTGCGCCGCACCGCGACCGCCGCTGCCCTGGCCCTGGCGCTCGCCCCCGGGCTGGCCGCCTGCGGCGCCACCGCCGACGCCCCCACGCTGAAGTACTACGCGCCGGCCGACGGGGTGCTGGGCTCGCTGGGCGACATCCGCGCGCTCAACGTCCTGGTCGTCGTCCCCGCCGCAGGTGCGAGCGGCCCCGGGGTCATGTCGATGAGCCTGGTCAACCAGGGCCAGCAGGCGGACACCCTGGCCGGGGTCACCGTGGCCGGCCAGCCGGCGCAGGTCACCGGCGAGACGCAGCTGCCGGCCATGCAGGGCAGCATCCGGGTCGGCGGCCCGGACGCGAAGACCCAGGTCGTGGTCTCCACCGCCCCCAAGCCCGGCACGCTGGTCCCGGTGCAGCTCCAGCTGCAGCAGGCCGGCACGCTCAGCCTGCAGGTGCCCGTCGTCGAGGCCAGCGGCTACTACAACCGCTACGTGGCCCCGAGCGCCGAGGCCAGCCCCTCGACGTCGGCGTCCGCGTCGGCCTCCCCCGCCAGCACCGGCACCCCCGCGCCGGCCCAGGCCAGCCCGTCGGGGAGCCCGGCCACCGGCGCCAACTCCTCGACCAGCCCCAACCCGACGCCCGCGGCGTCCAACGGCTGAGCCGCGACCACCGAAGCCCGTACGTCAGAGGGCCCGCTCCGGACGGAGCGGGCCCTCTGACGTGTCCGGCCGCCCGGCCGGACCTCTTGGGTCAGGGTGCCCCTGACCCAATGACTTCGATCTTGGTCCCGGTGCAGACCGCCGGCCGGCGGCATGAGCCGGGCCGGGACCGGCATCGCCCGTCATCAGCGCCGTCGACCCTGCCTCGGCAGGACGGCAGCGTGTGGACCGGCCGACGCCCCCGGGAAAGGCCGCCGCCCCCGCGGCACTCCACGGGGGCGGAACTCCACGGGGGCGGCGGCGAAGGATCGGGTGCTCCTGCACACAAGGCGCGGTGCCGTGATCGTTGCGCCGTGCCGGTGGGGTGCACAGCGCTCAGGGCTCGAACTTGTAGCCGAGCCCCCGGACGGTCACCAGGTGCCGGGGCGCGGAGGGGTCCGGCTCGATCTTGCCGCGCAGCCGCTTCACGTGGACGTCGAGGGTCTTGGTGTCCCCGACGTAGTCCGAGCCCCAGACCCGGTCGATGAGCTGCATCCGGGTGAGGACCCGGCCGGCGTTGCGCAGCAGCAGCTCGAGCAGCTCGAACTCCTTGAGCGGCATCTGCACCGGCGCACCGTCGACGGTCACCACGTGCCGCTCGACGTCCATCCGCACCGGCCCGGCCTCGAGGCTGGGCTGGCCGAGGTCCTCGCTCTCGCCGCCGCGGCGCAGCACCGCGCGGATCCGGGCCACCAGCTCGCGGGTGGAGAAGGGCTTGGTGACGTAGTCGTCGGCGCCCAGCTCGAGCCCGACGACCTTGTCCACCTCGCTGTCCTTGGCGGTCACCATGATCACCGGGACGCTGGAGCGCTGGCGCAGCTGCCGGCACACCTCGGTGCCCGGCAGGCCGGGGAGCATGAGGTCGAGCAGCACGATGTCGGCCCCGCCGCGGTCGAACTCCTCCAGCGCGGACGGCCCGTCCGCCGCGACCGCGACCTCGTAGCCCTCCTTGGTGAGCATGTAGGAGAGGGCGTCGCTGAAGGACTCCTCGTCCTCGACGACGAGCACTCGGGTCACGGGGAGGCCTCCGGCGTGGCTCGGGCGGCAGCGGCCGCCCGAGGGGCGGCTGGGCTGGGGGTGGCTGGGCTGGGGGTGGACCTGCTGGTGCTGGACGGGCCGGCGGGCCGGCCCGGGTCGGTCGCGGCCCGGCTGCTGCCGGGGCCGGTGCTGCCGGGGCCGGTGCTGCTGGGGCCGGTGCTGCTGGGGCCGTTGCTGCTGGGGCCGGTGGTGCTGGGCGCGCCGGTACCGGACGCGCCGGCCGGCGCGGGAGCGGGAGGCGGCGCCGCGGTGGCGGCCTCGGGCGCGGGCAGGCGCATGGTGAAGGTGGAGCCGGCCCCCTCCACGCTCCAGACCGACAGCTCGCCGCCGTGGTTGGCGACCACGTGCTTGACGATGGAGAGGCCCAGGCCGGTGCCGCCGGTGGCGCGCGAGCGGGCCGGGTCCACCCGGTAGAACCGCTCGAAGATCCGCTCGAGGTCGCGCTCGGGGATCCCGATGCCCTGGTCGGTCACCGACACCTCGACGACGTCGGCGACCCGACGGACCGACACGGCCACCCGGGTGCCCTCCGGGCTGTAGTTGACCGCGTTGTCGACCAGGTTGCGCAGCGCCGTGACCAGCAGCTGCTCGTCGCCGAGCACGGTCGCGCCGCTGTCGCCGCCGGTGACGATGCGGATGTCCTTGGCCTGCGCGGCCAGGCGCACGGCGTCGACCGCGTCGACCACCACGTGGTCGAGCTCGACCGGGTGCGGCTCGGCCAGGGCGTCCTGCCCCTGCAGCCGGGAGAGGTCGATGATGTCCTGGATCAACGAGGAGAGCCGCTCGGCCTCGCGCTGCATCCGGCCGGCGAAGCGGCGCACGGCGTCGGGGTCGTCGCTGGCCGCGGTGACCGTCTCGGCGAGCAGCGCCAGGGCCCCCACCGGCGTCTTGAGCTCGTGGCTGACGTTGGCCCCGAAGTCGCGGCGCCCCGCCTCCCGCCGCCGCGACTCGGTGCGGTCGTCGGCGAGCACCAGGACCAGGTCCTCGCCGAGCGGGGCGACCCGGGCCACGACCACGGTCATCTCGGCCCCGAGCGGACCGCGCGGCACGTCCAGCTCCACCTCGCGCACCTCGCGGTCGCGGCGCACCAGCCGGGCCAGGGCGAGCAGCGCCTCCGGGGCGAGCTCGTCGCCGCGGACGACGCCGAGCTGGCGGGCGACCTCGCTGGCGCGCAGCACCCGGTCCGAGCTGTCCAGGACGACGGCGGCCGAGCGCAGCACGTCGAGCACGTCGCCGGCGCCCTCGGGCAGCGCGGCCGGCCCGGACGACCCGGACGACCCGGACGGCGAGCCCGCGGTCACGACCGCCGGCTCGGCCCCCGGCCCGCGCCGGGCGGCCAGGACGGCCGCGGCGCCGGCGAGCACGCCCAGCGCTCCGGCGATCCCCGCCGCGATGCCCGCATCCACGGCAGCGATGGTAGGCATGGGGCGGACACCGGCCGCACGCCGCACGGGCTCCTCCCGCGTGCCGTCGCCGACTGTTCACCCAGCCGTCCAGATCCGTTCACGACCCGCTGCCACCCTCCACCCGACCACTCAACGACAGACCACGCAGGCCACACTGCGCACGACAGGCCGCGGACGACAGACTGGGACGACGCCCGACCGAGGGCAGCCGTCCTGACAGCGACAGGAGCGAGATGCGCGACGTCTTCCACGAGGCGCTGGACGCGCTGAGCGACGACCTGGTCGAGATGACCCGGCTCGTGGGCTCGGCGATGGCCCGCGCCTCGACCGCACTGCTCGACGCCGACCTCGCCATCGCCGAGAGCGTCATCGCCGCCGACGAGGCGGTCGACCACCTGCACCACGACCTCGAGGCTCGTGCCATCGACCTGCTGGCCCGCCAGCAGCCGGTCGCCACCGACCTGCGCATCGTCGTCACCGCGCTGCGGATCAGCTCGGACCTCGAGCGCATGGGCGACCTGGCCCGGCACGTGGCCAAGGTGGCGCGGATGCGCTATCCGGAGTCGGCGGTGCCGGCCGACATCCGCGGCACCATCCTGGAGATGAGCCAGGTGGCCGAGCGGATCGTCGTCAAGACCGGCAGCGTCATCGCCAGCAAGGACGTCGACGCCGCCCGCCAGCTCGAGCGCGACGACGACGAGATGGACCGGCTGCACCGCGAGCTCTACCGCCACCTGCTCGACGGCACGTGGACGCACGGCATCGAGAGCGCCATCGACATGACCCTGGTGGGGCGCTACTACGAGCGCTACGCCGACCACGCGGTCTCGGTGGCCCGCCGGGTCGTCTACCTGGTCACGGGCGAGTTCGTGGAGTCCAGCACGCCCGCGTAGCGGGGTGGGGGGAAGACGCCGAGCCGGGGGACGGGCTCGGGCGACCGGCGAGGGGGTCGCCGGGGGAGAAAGGGCGAGGGCCGCCGCACGCGCTGTCAGGGGAGCGTGCGGCGGCCCTCGTCGTCGTGCACGGCTGGGCCCGGGCGTGCGGCCGCCTACTTGCGGCCCTGGTTGGCCACCGCCTCGATCGCGGCCGCGGCGGCGTCGGGGTCGAGGTACTCCCCGCCCTTCACGATCGGCCGCATCGCCTCGTCGAGGGTGTAGAGCAGCGGGATGCCGGTGGGGATGTTCAGGCCGGCGATGGCCTCGTCGCCGATGCCGTCGAGGTGCTTGACCAGCGCGCGCAGCGAGTTGCCGTGCGCGGCCACCAGCACGGTCTTGCCCGAGCGCAGGTCCGGCACGACCGCGTCGTACCAGTAGGGCAGCATCCGGCGCACGACGTCGGCCAGGCACTCGGTGCGCGGCATGAGCTCGGGCGGCAGGTCGGCGTAGCGGGCGTCGCCCACCTGGCTGAACTCGTCGTCGTCGGCCAGCGGCGGCGGCGGGACGTCGTAGGAACGGCGCCAGAGCATGAACTGCTCCTCGCCGAACTCCTCCAGCGTCTGCTTCTTGTCCTTGCCCTGCAGCGCGCCGTAGTGGCGCTCGTTGAGCCGCCAGCTGCGCTTCACCGGCACCCAGTGCCGGTCCACGCCGTCCAGCGCCCAGAACGAGGTGGCGATGGCCCGGCGCAGCACCGAGGTGTGCACGACGTCGGGCAGCACGCCGCGCTCGCGCAGCAGGCCGCCGCCGGCCTGCGCCTCGGTGACGCCCTTCTCGGACAGGGCGACATCCACCCAGCCGGTGAAGAGGTTCTTGGCGTTCCACTCGCTCTCGCCGTGGCGGAGCAGCACGAGGGTGTAGGGGGCTTCGGCCATGCTCCGACCCTATCGACGCCGCCTGCCGGACCCGGAAACGGTTCGTCCCTCGGACACCGTCAGGCGTAATCTGCGCCCCCGGTCTCGATCCCTTACCTGCCCTCGGTTCGCCCGCTCGTCCCTGCTCACCCGCCACTGCTCACCCGCCTGCTCACCCCGCCCAGGAGGCCCCGCGTGCCCCGCCTGCAGCGCGCCCTGCGCGACACGCTCGGCGGCCTGCCGCGGGTCTACTGGTGGCTCTGGACCGGGACCCTGGTGAACCGGATCGGCGCGTTCGTCGTCCCGTTCCTCGCGATCTACCTGACCAGCGGGCTGCACCGGTCGGTCTCCTACGCCGGCCTCGTCCTGGCGCTGCTCGGCCTGGGCGGCACCGCCGCGTCGCTGGCCGGCGGCGTGCTGGCCGACCGGATCGGGCGCCGGCCCACGCTGCTCGGCGCCCAGCTGGGCACCGCGGTCTCGCTGGTAGGGCTGGGGCTGGTGCACGGCCAGGCCGCGGTGGCGGGCTGGGCGCTGCTCTACGGCTTCTTCGCCAACGCCACCCGCCCGGCGTTCTCGGCCACCATGACCGACGTCGTCGCACCGCAGGACCGGGTGCGCGCCTGCTCGCTCAACTACTGGGCGATCAACCTCGGGTTCGCGATCGCCCCGGTGCTGGCCGGGTTCCTGGCCCAGGTGAGCTACCTGCTGCTGTTCCTCGGCGACGCGCTCACCACGCTGGCGCTGGCCGGCATCGTGTTCCTGCGGGTGCCCGAGACCCACCCGCACCTGGACCGGCGCGCCGAGGTCGGTGCTGCCTCCGGGCCGAGGCCGCCGGCGGGATCGACTCTCGACGCCGTCCGCGACCCGGTCTTCATGGCCTTCACCGGGCTGGCGTTCCTGCTGGCGCTGGTGTTCATGCAGCTCTCGTCGACGCTGCCGGTGGCGATGGCGGCCGACGGGCTCAGCCCGGCGCAGTACGGCACGGCGGTGTCCGCCAACGGGCTGCTCATCGTGCTGCTCACCGTGCCGGCGACGGTCTGGCTCTCGCGGTTCGCCCGCTCCCGGGTGCTCGCGGTGGCCGCGCTGCTCCTCGGCGGCGGGTTCGCGCTCACCGCCGCCGCGAGCACCTGGGGCGCCTACGTCGGCACGGTGGTCGTGTGGACCCTCGGCGAGATCCTCAACGCGCCGGTCTCCTCGGCCGTCGTCGCCGACCTCGCGCCCGCCCACGCCCGCGGGCGCTACCAGGGCGTCTACTCCTTCGCCTGGGGTGCGGCCTCCTTCCTCGCCCCGCTGCTGGGCGCGTGGGTCTACGACGCCCTCGGCGGCACCGTGCTGTGGCTCGCCTGCGGGGTGATCGGCGTGGTCGTCGCGGTCGGGCAGCTCGTCGTGGCCCCGGCCCGCGGCCGCCGGCTCAGCGCCCTGCGGGCGCTCGCGGTGGAGGCGAGCACCTCACCGGCGTGACCGGCCGCCACGGCGTCGAGGACGGGCTCCCGGGGGGGATGG
>JBQCIO010000083.1:0-10071 GCA_051953655.1 Motilibacteraceae bacterium | reverse complement strand
GTCGTGGCCGTCCGGTGACCGGGCCGGGCAACCGCCCGCTCAAGTCGCTGTCCGATCTGCTCAAGGGCAAGCAGGGCCGGTTCCGGCAGAACCTGCTGGGCAAGCGCGTCGACTACTCCGGCCGTTCGGTCATCGTGGTCGGCCCGCAGCTCAAGCTGCACCAGTGCGGCCTGCCGAAGCAGATGGCGTTGGAGCTGTTCAAGCCGTTCGTCATGAAGCGGCTGGTCGACCTCAACCACGCGCAGAACATCAAGCGCGCCAAGCGCATGGTGGAGCGGGCCCGCCCGGTGGTGTGGGACGTGCTGGAAGAGGTCATCGGCGAGCACCCGGTACTGCTGAACCGGGCGCCGACCCTGCACCGGCTGGGCATCCAGGCCTTCGAGCCGCAGCTGGTCGAGGGCAAGGCCATCCAGATCCACCCGCTGGTCTGCACCGCGTTCAACGCCGACTTCGACGGCGACCAGATGGCGGTGCACCTGCCGCTGTCGGCGGAGGCCCAGGCCGAGGCCCGCATCCTCATGCTGTCCTCGAACAACATCCTGAGCCCGGCGTCGGGTCGCCCGATCACCTCGCCGACCCAGGACATGGTGCTGGGGATCTACTTCCTCACCTCCAGCCCGGAGGAGCGCGAGCTCACCGGCGCCGGCCGGGCCTTCGGCTCGGTGGCCGAGGCGATCATGGCCTTCGACGCGCACGACCTGGACCTGCAGGCCCAGATCACGCTGCGTCTGCCGGGCATCGTCCCGCCGCGCGGCTGGACCGCCCCGGAGGGCTACGAGGAGGGCGACGTGCTCTCCTTCAAGACCACCCTGGGCCGCGCCCTGTTCAACGAGGCGCTCCCGGTCGACTACCCGTTCGTCAACGACGTCGTGGACAAGAAGGTGCTCTCGGGCATCGTCAACGACCTCGCCGAGCGCTACCCGAAGGTGGTCGTCGCGGCCACCCTCGACGCGCTCAAGGCGGCCGGCTTCCACTGGGCCACCCGGTCCGGCGTCACGATCTCGATCGAGGACGTCGTCAGCCCGGAGGCCAAGCAGGGGATCCTCGAGGAGTACGAGGCACGCGCGGAGAAGGTGCAGGGCCAGTACGAGAAGGGCCTGATCACCGACGACGAGCGTCGTCAGGAGCTCATCGAGATCTGGACGCAGGCCACCAACAAGGTCGCCGACGCGATGCAGGACGAGTTCCCGCGCGAGAACCCGGTGTTCATGATGGTGAACTCCGGCGCCCGCGGTAACTGGATGCAGGTCCGTCAGATCGCCGGCATGCGTGGTCTCGTCGCCAACCCCAAGGGCGAGATCATCCCGCGGCCGATCAAGGCGAACTTCCGCGAGGGCCTCACCGTGCTCGAGTACTTCATCTCGACGCACGGCGCCCGCAAGGGTCTGGCCGACACCGCCCTGCGCACCGCCGACTCCGGCTACCTCACCCGGCGCCTGGTCGACGTCTCGCAGGACGTCATCATCCGCGAGGAGGACTGCGGCACCGACCGGGGCGTCCCGATGCGGATCGCCGAGCGCGGCGCCGACGGCACCCTGCGCAAGGCGGAGAACGTCGAGACCAGCGTCTACGCCCGCAACCTGGCCGAGGACGTCGTCGTCGACGGCCCGAACGGGCGCGAGACCCTGCTCGCCGCCGGCACCGACCTGGGCGATGTCAACATCGGCCTGCTGGTCTCCGCCGGCGTCGAGTCGGTCCGGGTCCGCTCGGTGCTCACCTGCGACAGCAAGGTCGGCACCTGCGGGATGTGCTACGGCCGCTCGCTGGCCACCGGCAAGCTCGTCGACGTCGGCGAGGCGGTCGGCATCATCGCCGCCCAGTCGATCGGCGAGCCGGGCACCCAGCTGACGATGCGCACCTTCCACACCGGTGGTGTGGCCGGTGACGACATCACCCACGGTCTGCCGCGTGTGGTCGAGCTGTTCGAGGCCCGCACGCCCAAGGGCGTCGCGCCGATCTCCGAGCAGGCCGGCCGGATCCGCTTCGAGGACTCCGAGAAGCAGCGCAAGATCGTGGTGGTCCCGGACGACGGCTCGGAGGAGATGGCCTACACCGTCTCCCGCCGGTCCCGTCTCCTGGTGGGCGAGGGCGACCACGTCGAGGTCGGGCAGCAGCTCATCGTCGGCGCCGTCGACCCGAAGCAGGTGCTGCGCATCCTCGGCCCGCGTCAGGTGCAGCTGCACCTGGTGGACCAGGTCCAGGAGGTCTACCGCAGCCAGGGCGTGTCGATCCACGACAAGCACATCGAGGTCATCGTCCGCCAGATGCTCAAGCGGGTCACGATCATCGAGTCCGGGGACGCCGAGCTGCTCCCGGGCGAGCTGGTCGAGCGCAGCCGGTTCGAGGAGGAGAACCGCCGCGTGGTGGCCGAGGGCGGCACCCCCGCCTCCGGCCGTCCCGAGCTCATGGGCATCACCAAGGCGTCGCTGGCCACCGAGTCGTGGCTGTCGGCGGCCTCCTTCCAGGAGACGACGCGGGTGCTCACGGACGCGGCGATCCACGCCAAGTCCGACTCGCTGCTGGGCCTGAAGGAGAACGTGATCCTCGGCAAGCTCATCCCGGCCGGCACGGGCCTGCCCCGCTACCGGAACATCCGGGTCGAGCCCACCGAGGAGGCCAAGGCCGCGATGTACGCGATGCCCGGCTACGACGAGAGCGACTACGCCGCGTTCGGCATGGGCTCCGGCCAGGCCGTTCCGCTGGAGGACTACGACTACGGTCCCTACTCCGGCTGACCGGCAGCACCAGCAGCAACGCTCCACCGTCCGGTGCCCGTCCCGCCTGTGCGGGGCGGGCACCGGCGCGTGCGGCGGCGCGTCGGGCCCGGAGGGGTGTCGGCGCGTCGGGGGGACGGGCACCCGCCCGCGCGGCTACGCTGCCCTCTCCTGAGGGTTCTCGGGGCGGCGGGCGGTCCCGCTTTGACCTGCCCGCGCAGCAGTAGGTACCCTCCTTCCTTGTGCCTGGGATGCCCCGGGCCCTCGTGCGCGCCTGAGGCAGAATTCGCAGGGCGCGGGCGGGACACCCCCCACCGGTCCGGCTCGGGTCCTCCGGATGGATCGTGGGGCGGGCGACACGCCCGACCTCGGGGGGAGCAGGGGCGGCCAGCGACAGGCTTCACCACCGGCAGGACCGGCGGGGACCTCCAGACAGGGTCCCGGCCGCACCAGACCACCGCCAGCACGTGGCGGAAGAGAGTGACGGAGACGCAGTGCCCACGATCCAGCAGCTGGTCCGCAAGGGCCGCCAGGACAAGGTCGAGAAGACCAAGACCCCGGCGCTCAAGGGCAGCCCCCAGCGCCGCGGTGTGTGCACCCGCGTCTACACCACGACGCCGAAGAAGCCGAACTCCGCGCTGCGCAAGGTCGCCCGCGTGCGCCTGACCAGCGGGATCGAGGTCACCGCCTACATCCCCGGGGTGGGCCACAACCTCCAGGAGCACTCGATCGTGCTCGTCCGCGGCGGCCGTGTGAAGGACCTGCCCGGCGTCCGCTACAAGATCATCCGCGGGTCGCTCGACACCCAGGGCGTGAAGAACCGCAAGCAGGCGCGCAGCCGCTACGGCGCGAAGAAGGAGAAGAGCTAATGCCCCGCAAGGGCCCGGCCCCCAAGCACCCGGTCGTCGTCGACCCGGTCTACAACTCCCCGCTGGTCACCGCCCTGGTGAACAAGGTCCTCCTCGACGGCAAGAAGTCCACCGCCGAGCGGATCGTCTACGGCGCCCTCGAGGGCTGCCGGGAGAAGAGCGGCACCGACCCGATCGTCACCCTCAAGCGGGCCCTGGACAACGTCCGGCCGACCCTCGAGGTCAAGAGCCGCCGCGTCGGCGGTGCGACCTACCAGGTGCCGATCGAGGTCAAGGCCGGCCGCGCCAACACCCTCGCCCTGCGCTGGCTCGTCGGCTACAGCCGCGCCCGCCGCGAGAAGACCATGACCGAGCGGCTCATGAACGAGCTGCTCGACGCCAGCAACGGCCTCGGGGCCAGCGTCAAGCGGCGCGAGGACATGCACAAGATGGCCGAGTCCAACAAGGCCTTCGCGCACTACCGCTGGTAGTCACCCGCCTCGCGTAGCCGGCCCCTCCCGACGACCTCGGGCCGGGCCGGCCGCGGGAGCCACACGCACGCACCCAGCTGCAGGAAAGAGATCGCCACCCGTGGCCACCGACACCGCCACCGCGCTCGCCAAGGTCCGCAACATCGGGATCATGGCCCACATCGACGCGGGCAAGACCACCACGACCGAGCGCATCCTGTTCTACACCGGCATCACGTACAAGATCGGTGAGGTCCACGAGGGCGCCGCCACGATGGACTGGATGGAGCAGGAGCAGGAGCGCGGCATCACGATCACGTCGGCCGCGACCACCTGCACGTGGGACGGTCACACGATCAACATCATCGACACGCCCGGCCACGTCGACTTCACCGTCGAGGTCGAGCGCTCGCTGCGCGTCCTCGACGGCGCCGTCGCCGTGTTCGACGGCGTGGCCGGGGTCGAGCCGCAGTCCGAGACGGTGTGGCGCCAGGCCGACCGCTACAACGTGCCGCGCATCTGCTTCGTCAACAAGCTCGACCGCGTGGGCGCCGAGTTCCACCGCTGCGTGGACATGATCGTCGACCGGCTGCAGGCCACCCCGCTGGTGGTCCAGCTGCCCATCGGCGCCGAGGCCGACTTCAAGGGCGTCATCGACCTGGTCGGCATGCGGGCCCTCGTCTGGAGCGAGGAGGCCGCCAAGGGCGAGATGTACGACACCCAGGACATCCCGGCCACCCACGCCGAGAGCGCCCGCGAGTGGCGGGACAAGCTGCTCGAGACCCTCGCCGAGGCCGACGAGACGATCATGGAGCAGTACCTCGAGGGCGTGGAGCCCTCCGAGGAGGAGATCATCGCCGGCATCCGCCGCGCCACGATCGCCGGCCACCTCAACCCGGTGCTGTGCGGCTCGGCGTTCAAGAACAAGGGCGTCCAGCCCATGCTCGACGCCGTGGTCCGCTACCTCCCGTCGCCGATCGACATCGGTGCGGTCGAGGGGCACGCCGTGGGCAACGAGGAGGAGGTCCTCAGCCGCGCGCCGGAGGAGGACGCTCCGCTCTCCGCCCTGGCGTTCAAGATCATGAGCGACCAGCACCTCGGCAAGCTCACGTTCATCCGGGTCTACTCCGGCACGCTCACCGCGGGGACCTCGGTGCTCAACAGCACCAAGGGCAACAAGGAGCGCATCGGCAAGATCTACAAGATGCACGCGAACAAGCGCGAGGAGATCGAGAAGGTCACCGCCGGCCACATCGTGGCCGTCATGGGCCTGAAGAACACCACCACGGGCGACACGCTCTGCGGCCCCGAGGCCCCGGTGATCCTCGAGTCGATGACCTTCCCCGCTCCGGTCATCCACGTGGCCATCGAGCCCAAGACCAAGGGCGACCAGGAGAAGCTGGGCACCGCGATCCAGCGCCTGGCCGAGGAGGACCCGACCTTCCAGGTGCGCACCGACGAGGAGACCGGCCAGACGGTCATCTCCGGCATGGGCGAGCTGCACCTCGAGGTCCTGGTGGACCGGATGCGCCGCGAGTTCAAGGTCGAGGCCAACGTCGGCAAGCCGCAGGTGGCCTACCGCGAGACCATCCGCCGGACGGTCGAGCGGATCGACTACACCCACAAGAAGCAGACCGGCGGCTCGGGCCAGTTCGCCAAGGTCCAGATCGCCCTCGCGCCGCTCGGCTCCGGCGACGGCGGCTACGAGTTCGAGAACAAGGTCACCGGTGGCCGCATCCCGCGGGAGTACATCCCGTCGGTCGATGCGGGCTGCCAGGAGGCGATGGAGTTCGGCGTCCTCGCCGGCTTCCCGATGGTCGACGTCAAGGTGACGCTGCTCGACGGCGCCTACCACGAGGTCGACTCCTCGGAGCTCGCCTTCAAGATCGCCGGTTCGATGGCGTTCAAGGAGGGTGCGCGCAAGGCCGACCCGGTCCTGCTCGAGCCCATGATGTCGGTCGAGGTCCGCACGCCCGAGGACTACATGGGCGATGTCATCGGCGACCTCAACTCGCGCCGTGGCCAGATCCAGGCCATGGACGAGCAGCACGGCGTGCGGGTCGTCCGCGCCCTCGTGCCGCTCTCGGAGATGTTCGGCTACGTCGGGGACCTGCGCAGCAAGACCCAGGGCCGGGCCAGCTACACCATGCAGTTCGACTCCTACGCCGAGGTTCCCCGGAACGTCGCGGAGGAGATCATCAAGAAGGCGCGCGGCGAGTAACCGCAGTCACCTCACCACCGCAGTTCAGGTCCACGCCGCGCGCCGCGGCGGGACGACACCCCAGTCCTAGGAGGACCCCAGTGGCGAAGGCGAAGTTCGAGCGGACTAAGCCGCACGTCAACATCGGCACCATCGGGCACATCGACCACGGCAAGACGACGCTGACCGCGGCGATCACCAAGGTCCTGCACGACAAGATGCCGGACCTCAACCCGTTCACGCCGTTCGACCAGATCGACAAGGCTCCCGAGGAGCGGCAGCGCGGTATCACCATCTCGATCGCGCACGTCGAGTACCAGACCGAGGCGCGCCACTACGCCCACGTCGACTGCCCCGGTCACGCCGACTACATCAAGAACATGATCACCGGTGCGGCCCAGATGGACGGGGCCATCCTCGTCGTCGCCGCCACCGACGGTCCGATGCCGCAGACCAAGGAGCACGTGCTCCTGGCCCGCCAGGTCGGCGTGCCCTACATCGTCGTCGCCCTGAACAAGTGCGACATGGTCGACGACGAGGAGATCCTGGAGCTCGTCGAGCTCGAGGTGCGCGAGCTCCTCAGCGAGTACGAGTTCCCGGGCGACGACCTGCCGGTCGTGCGCGTGGCCGCCTTCCCGGCGCTCAACGGCGACGAGAAGTGGACCGAGTCGATCGTCGAGCTGATGAACGCGGTCGACACCGCGATCCCGCAGCCCGAGCGCGAGGTCGACAAGCCGTTCCTCATGCCGATCGAGGACGTCTTCACGATCACCGGCCGCGGCACGGTCGTCACCGGCCGCATCGAGCGTGGCGTCATCAAGGTCAACGAGACCGTCGACATCGTCGGCATCAAGGAGACCAAGCAGACCACCACGGTCACCGGCATCGAGATGTTCCGCAAGCTCCTCGACGAGGGCCAGGCCGGTGAGAACGTCGGTCTGCTCCTGCGCGGCACCAAGCGCGAGGACGTCGAGCGCGGCCAGGTCGTCATCAAGCCGGGTTCGGTCACCCCGCACACCGAGTTCGAGGCGCAGGTCTACATCCTGTCCAAGGACGAGGGCGGCCGGCACACGCCGTTCTTCAACAACTACCGTCCCCAGTTCTACTTCCGGACGACGGACGTCACCGGCGTGGTGGACCTCCCCGAGGGCACCGAGATGGTCATGCCGGGCGACAACACCGAGATGAAGGTCTCCCTCATCCAGCCGATCGCCATGGAGGACGGCCTCCGCTTCGCGATCCGCGAGGGCGGCCGCACCGTCGGCGCCGGCCGGGTCGTGAAGATCCTCAAGTAGTACCCAGCGCGGTCCACGGTGGGCCGACCGATCCCGGTCGGCCCACCGTGGCGCGTACGGGCAGGTCGACCGGCCGGCCCGGCACCGACGGCCCGGTCGGGTCTGGTGCCCGAGCACCCGGCCGACGCGCCACGAGCCCGCTCCTGCGGCCCTCGCCGGGGCCGCCGTGGTAGGGGCCACCTGCGCGGATTGGCGTCGGAGCGTCCGGCTCTGGCACACTAGGCAAGTTGCTCGGGCACAGGTCCGGGACCCGCGAGGGGCCCGCGCCGCCCGAGCGGGCGCACCGGCTCTCGGATGCACGATTCGCGTCTGGGAGGCGGGCCCGGCCCCCGCACGAACGTCGTCGAGGCTCCCCTCCGGGTGCCGGCACGACACGCCCGACCCCGTGGGTCGGCGCAGCGGGAGCCGGACGCGCTCCAGGCGGCACCGGTGCCGGGGACGACCCCCGAGCCCACCAGACGAGCAGCGGTACGAGAGAAGGAAACGCATGGCGGGGCAGAAGATCCGCATCCGGCTGAAGGCCTACGACCACGAGGTCATCGACAGCTCGGCGCGCAAGATCGTCGAGACGGTGACCCGGACGGGCGCCCAGGTCGCGGGCCCGGTGCCGCTGCCGACCGAGAAGAACGTGTACTGCGTCATCCGCTCGCCCCACAAGTACAAGGACTCCCGCGAGCACTTCGAGATGCGCACGCACAAGCGCCTCATCGACATCATCGACCCCACGCCGAAGACGGTCGACTCGCTCATGCGACTCGACCTGCCGGCGGGTGTCGACATCGAGATCAAGCTCTGAAGGACGCGCCAGCCATGGACAAGCAGATCAAGGGCGTCCTGGGCGAGAAGCTCGGTATGACGCAGGTGTGGGACGAGGCCAACCGCCTCGTGCCGGTCACCGTCGTCAAGGCCGGGCCGTGCGTCGTCACCCAGGTCCGTACCTCCGACACCGACGGCTACAGCGCCGTCCAGATCGCGTACGGCGCGATCGACCCGCGCAAGGTCACCAAGCCGCAGGCGGGCCACTTCGCGAAGGCCGGCACCACGCCGCGCCGCCACCTCGTCGAGCTGCGCACCGCCGACGCCGGCGCCTACGAGCTCGGCCAGGAGGTCACGGCCGAGACGTTCGCGGCCGGCCAGCGGGTCGACGTGATTGGCACCAGCAAGGGCAAGGGCACCGCCGGTGTCATGAAGCGCCACGGTTTCCGCGGCCTCGGCGCCGGTCACGGCACCCAGCGCAAGCACCGCTCGCCGGGCTCCATCGGCGGCTGCGCCACGCCGGGCCGCGTGTTCAAGGGCCTGCGGATGGCCGGCCGCCTCGGCGGTGTGCGCACCACGACCCAGGGCCTCACGGTCCACGCCGTCGACGCCGAGAACGGCCTGCTGCTCATCAAGGGCGCCGTCCCCGGTCCCAAGGGCGGCCTCGTGCTCGTCCGCACCGCCGCGAAGGGGGTCTGACGATGACCGCCGAGACTCTGACCGCCCCGACCACCGTCGAGGTCAAGACGCCGGCCGGCGAGGCCGCCGGCACCGTCGAGCTGCCCGCCGAGGTCTTCGACGTCCAGGTCAACGTGCCGCTGATCCACCAGGTCGTCGTGGCGCAGCTGGCCGCGGCCCGCCAGGGCACGCACGACACGAAGACCCGTGGCGAGGTGTCCGGTGGCGGCAAGAAGCCGTTCCGCCAGAAGGGCACCGGCCGCGCCCGCCAGGGCTCCACCCGCGCCCCGCAGTTCACCGGCGGTGGCATCGTCCACGGCCCGACGCCGCGCTCCTACGAGCAGCGCACGCCCAAGAAGATGAAGGCCGCCGCCCTGCGCGGGGCCCTGTCGGACCGGGCGCGCAACGGCCGCGTGCACGTGCTCACCGGCGTCGTCGAGGGGGAGCTGCCCTCCACCAAGACGGCCATCGCCGCGCTGGCCAACGTGTCGGACCGCCGCCACGTCCTCGTGGTGCTCGAGCGCGGCGACGCCGTGTCGTGGAAGAGCCTGCGCAACGTCGACCGGGTGCACCTGCTCGCCGCCGACCAGCTCAACACCTACGACGTCCTCGTCTCCGACGACGTGGTCTTCACCAAGGGCGCGCTCGAGGCGTTCCTCGCCGGCCCGACCAAGGGCAAGGGCGCCAAGGCCGTCGCCAGCAGCAGCGAGGAGGGCGAGCTGTGAGCTCCATCCACAAGGACCACCGCGACGTCCTGCTCGCGCCGGTCATCTCCGAGAAGAGCTACGGCCTGCTCGACGAGGGCAAGTACACGTTCCTCGTCCACCCCGACGCCAACAAGACCGAGATCAAGATCGCGGTCGAGAAGGTGTTCGGCGTGAAGGTGACGGGCGTGAACACGATCAACCGCGACGGCAAGCGCAAGCGCACCCGGACCGGGTTCGGCAAGCGCAAGGACACCAAGCGCGCGATCGTCACTGTCGCGCCCGGTGACCGCATCGACATCTTCGGCGGACCGGTCTCCTGACCCGGGGCCGACGAGAGCGCAAAGGGATTTCACGCAATGGGTATCCGCAAGTACAAGCCGACCACGCCCGGTCGGCGCGGCGC
>JBQCIO010000082.1:0-62955 GCA_051953655.1 Motilibacteraceae bacterium | reverse complement strand
GACTTCCTCTTCGCCTGCGCCGCCTACCCCGAGGAAGAACCCCTCTGGTCCGAGGTCGAGGCCGAGGCCCGCGAGAACGTCGCCCGCCTCACCCCCCACCCCAGCCTCGTCCTCTGGAACGGCAACAACGAGAACATCTGGGGCTTCGACGTCTGGCACTGGCGCGAGCCGCTCGAGGGCCGCCGCTGGGGGCTGGGCTACTACTACGACCTCCTACCGCGCGTCGTGGCCGAGGTGGACCCGACCCGCCACTACTGGGCCGGCTCCCCGTGGTCCGGCTCGGCCGAGCTGCCGCCGAACGACCCAGACCACGGCTGCATCCACATCTGGGACGTCTGGAACGGCCGGGACTACACCGGCTACCGCGACTACGCCCCGCCGTTCGTCTCCGAGTTCGGCTGGCAGGCGCCGCCCGCCTGGGCGACTCTCCGCGAGGCGGTCGCGGACGAGCCCCTGTCGCCGGAGTCCTCCGGCGTCGTGGCGCACCAGAAGGCCAAGTTCGGCCAGGAGAACCTGCTGCGCGGCCTGGCCGACCACTTCGGCGAGGGCTTCGGCACCGACGACTGGCACCACCTCACCCAGGTGAACCAGGCGCGGGCCATCCAGCTCGGCGTGGAGCACTGGCGGTCCCGCTGGCCGCACGTGGCCGGGGCGATCGTGTGGCAGCTCAACGACTGCTGGCCGGTCATCTCCTGGGCTGCGGTGGACGGGGCGGAGCGCCGCAAGCCGCTCTGGTACGCCCTCCGGCGCGCCTTCGCCGACCGGCTGGTCACCCTCCAGCCCCGCGAGACCGGCCTCGTCGCCGCCGTGGTGAACCAGTCCGACGAGCCGTGGGAGACCACGCTCTCGGTGGAGCGGCACGGCTTCGACGGCTCGCTCCTCGACGCGCTGGTGGCACCGGTCGTGGTCGCCCCGCACAGCGTGCTCGAGCACGGGCTGCCCGCCGCGCTGGTCTCGGCGGCCGACCCGACGTCGGAGGTGCTGGTCGCCACCGCGGGCGAGCAGCGTGGTCTGTGGTTCTTCGCCGAGGACCGAGACCTCGCCTACTCCCCGGTGGCCTTCGCCGCACAGGCGGCACCGGAGCCCGGCGGGTACCGGGTGCGCGTCGAGGCGACGTCGGTGGTCCGGGACCTGGTGCTGCACGCCGACCGGCTCGCGCCCGACGCCGAGGTCGACGAGGGCTGCCTCACCCTCCTGCCCGGCGAGGTCCTCGACCTGCACGTGCGCACGCGCGCCGAGCTGGACCTCTCCGCGCTGGTGGCCGAGCCCGTGCTCGCCACCGTGAACGCCGCGGTGCTGCGCTCGCGCGCAGCGCTCGCGGAGGAAGCCGCCGCCGGCGTCGGGGCGTGCCGGGCGCCCCCCGCCGGCGGCGGCCATGGGGAGAGAACACCCCGGGGCCGCTCGGAACGATCACGTCCCCGTGATCATTGCTCGCCCACCCAGGAGGATTCTCCTGGGTGGGCGGGCTCCTTCCTCGGTCGGTCTCGGCCTCGCGCGCGCCGCAAGAGCTCCCTAGGCGATCCGCGCCAGGTCCTCCGCCCGCACCTCGCCGGTCAGCGGCCGGCCGGCGGCGAACCGCACCACCTCGTCCACGGCGTGGTCGCCGAGCCGTCGCAGCTCGTTGCCGGCCGCGCCGGCCACGTGCGGGGTGAGCAGCACGTTGGGCAGCTCCCACAGCGGCGACGACGCGGGCGGCACGTCGGGGTCGGTCACGTCGAGGAACGCGCTGAGCCGGCCGGAGACCAGCTCGTCCTCCAGCGCGGCACCGTCCACCAGCGAGCCCCGCGCGGTGTTGACGAGCGTCGCGCCGTCGCGCATCAGCCCGAGCCGGCGTCTGTCCAGCATGTGCCGGGTGGCCGGCACCGCCGGCGCGTGCAGGGTCACGACGTCGGAGGCCGCGAGCAGCTCGTCCAGCCCGACCGCGCAGACACCGAGCGACGCCGCCTCGAGCGCGTCGACGTAGGGGTCGTGCAGCAGCACCTGCAGGTCGAACGGGCGCAGCAGCTCGAGCAGGCGGCGGCCGATCCGGGAGGCCCCGACCACGCCGACGACGCGCCGGTAGTTCCCGATGCCGGGCCAGTCCCGTTGCAGGTGCACCCAGTCCCGCCGGGTCCGGTAGTCGTCGGTGAGGGCGAGCACCCCCTTGCCGGCGAACAGGACGGCGGCGAGGGCGAACTCGGCCACCGGGAGGGCGTTGGCCGCCACCGCCGAGGAGACGAGGATCCCCCGCTCCCAGCAGACCGGGTCGAGGTGCCCCTTCACCGAGCCGGCGGCGTGCATGACCGCCCGCAGCCGGGGCGCGCGGGCCAGCACGGCGTCGTCCACCCGCGGGCAGCCCCACCCGGTGAGCAGCACGTCCGCCGCGGCCAGCGCCTCGTCCGCGCGAGCTCCTTCGAAGGAGTCGAGAACGGGCTCGCGAACGTCGGCGACGGCGTGCAGCCGGGCCACGGCCGCGTCGTCGAAGAGCTTGGCCTTCAGGTGCGGCGTCATCACCATGACCACGACCAGCCTCCTGGTGGTCGGTTCCATCGTCGTCACAGCAGCTCCTCACGGCCGGCAGCCACCTCGTGATGGCTGGACTCTTGCTCGGGCAGCCCCGCCAGCCTAGTCTGGAAAGCGCTTTCCCGCGGGGCCCACCTCGTGCCCGCCTCATCCACCCGACCACGGAGCAGACATGTCCGACCGCACCCTCGTCGTCGCCATGAACGGCGTCACCGGGCGCATGGGGTACCGACAGCACCTGGTGCGGTCCGTGCTCGCCCTGCGCGACGCCGGCGGCGTCCCGCTGCCGGACGGCACGCGCGTCCAGCTCGAGCCGATCCTGGTGGGCCGCAGCGAGCGCAAGCTGCGCGAGCTGGCCGAGCAGCACAAGGTGGCCCGCTGGAGCACCGACGTCGACGCCGTGCTCGCCGACCCGCAGGTGGACGTCTACTTCGACGCCCAGCTGACCAACCAGCGCGGTGAGGCCATCCGCAAGGCGCTGGCGGCGGGCAAGCACGTCTACACCGAGAAGCCCAGCGCGGACTCGCTGACCGAGGGGCTGGAGCTGGCGCGGCTGGCCGAGCAGGCCGGGGTCGTGCACGGCGTGGTGCACGACAAGCTGTTCCTGCCAGGGTTGCGCACCCTGCAGCGCCTGGTCGACGGCGGCTTCTTCGGGCGGATTCTGTCCATCCGCGGAGAGTTCGGCTACTGGGTGTTCGAGGGCGACTGGCAGAGCGCCCAGCGCCCGAGCTGGAACTACCGGGCCGAGGACGGCGGCGGCATCGTCACCGACATGTTCTGCCACTGGAACTACGTGCTCGAGGCGCTGGTGGGCCGGGTCGAGGCGGTCACCGCCCGGGCCGTCACGCACATCCCCCGCCGCTGGGACGAGCAGGGCCAGGAGTACGAGGCCACCGCGGACGACGCCGCCTACGGCATCTTCGAGCTCGAGGGCGGAGTCGTCGCGCAGGTGAACTCCTCCTGGGCCGTGCGGGTGCACCGCGACGAGCTGGTCGAGTTCCAGGTGGACGGCACGCACGGCAGCGCCGTCGCCGGGCTGCACCGGTGCGTCGCCCAGCCGCGGGCGGCCACGCCGAAGCCGGTGTGGAACCCGGACCTGCCCGAGACCCAGCGCTACCGGGACCAGTGGCTTCCGGTGCCCCACAACGCCGAGTTCGACAACGGCTTCAAGGCCCAGTGGGAGCTCTTCGTGCAGGACGTGGTGGCCGGGCGCAAGCACCGCTACGACCTGCTGTCCGGTGCCCGCGGGCTCCAGCTGGCCGAGGCCGGCCTGGCCTCCAGCCGCGACGGTCGCCGGATCGAGCTGACGGAGCTGGCGCTGTGACGACCGTCGACCTCCCCTCGGGTGCCGTCGCCGACACCACCTCCGCGGATCTGTCGGACGTCGTCGTCCGTCTGCCCCGGCCCGACGGCACGCTGCTGTCGCACCGGCTGCGAAGGCCCGTGACGTGGCCGAAGGCCGCGGCGCCGGCGCGCTCGCGGACCGCGTTCGCCGCCGCCCACGTGGTCGCCGACCCCTTCGGCGACACCACCCCGGGCGCACCGGCTGCCGTGAACTGGGACGCCACGCTCGCGTTCCGCCACCACCTGTGGTCCTACGGGCTCGGCGTGGCCGAGGCGATGGACACCGCGCAGCGCGGCATGGGTCTGGACTGGCCCACCGCGCTCGAGCTGGTGCGCCGGAGCGGCGCCGAGGCAGCATCGGTCGGCGGCCGGATCGTCGCCGGCGTGGCGACCGACCATGCCCCGCCGGAGCTGCCCGACGTCGACGCCGTCGTCGCCGCCTGGTGCGAGCAGCTCGACGCGGTGCAGGAGGCGGGAGCCCGGCCCGTGGTCATGGCCAGCCGGCAGCTGGCGCGGGTGGCCCGCGGCCCGGAGGACTACGCCGACGCGTACGGCCGGGTGCTCGCCGCGGCCGACGGACGCGTGGTCGTGCACTGGCTCGGGCCGATGTTCGACCCGGCACTGGCCGGCTACTGGGGCAGTCCCGACCTGGCCGGGGCCACCGAGACGTTCTTGGCCGTGGTCCGCGACAACGCTCACCGGATCGACGGGGTGAAGGTGTCGCTGCTCGACGCCGAGCACGAGCGCACCGTCCGGGCCGCGCTGCCCGACGAAGTCCGGCTCTACACCGGCGACGACTTCAACTATCCCGAGCTCATCCGTGGGGACGGGACCCGGCACAGCCACGCGCTGCTCGGGGCCTTCGCGGCCGTCGCGCCTGCGGCAGCCACCGCGCTGGCCGCGCTCGACGAGGACGACCTGCGCACCTATGACGCGGTCCTCGCGCCCACGCTTCCGCTGTCCCGTCAGCTGTTCGCCTCTCCCACCCGGTACTACAAGACGGGGATCGCCTTCCTGGCCTGGGTCTGCGGGCACCAGCGGGGCTTCACGATGCTCGACGGGCTGCAGTCCGCCCGCAGCCTGGTGCACCTCGGCGAGGTGCTGCGGCTGGCCGATGCGGCAGGCCTTCTCCCGGACCCGCGACTGGCCGCCGGCCGCTTCGAGCAGCTGCTGACGGTGTGTGGGGCGCTGTGACCTCCACCGCCGAGACCGGCGTCCTCGACGTCCCGTCCGGGCGCCCTGCCGCCGTCCCCACGCCCGCTCCCGGTGACCCCCGGCTGGCCCGGCTGTCGATGAACCAGCGCACGGTGCCTTCCTGGGACCTGCCGCAGGTGGTCGAGGCGTGCATTCGCGCCGGGATCCCGGCCGTCGGCCTGTGGCGGGAGCCGGTGGCCGAGACGGGGCTCGAACGGTCCGCGCGGCTGGTGCGGGACGCCGGACTGCGGGTCTCGTCCTTGTGCCGGGGCGGTTTCCTCACCGCCTCGGATCACGACGAGGGGCGGCGGGCGGTCAACGACAACCGCCGGGCGGTGGACGAGGCCGCAGCCCTCGGTGCCGCCTGCCTGGTGCTCGTCGTCGGCGGGCTTCCCGAGGGCGACCGGGACCTGACCGCTGCCAGGCAGCGGGTGGCCGACCGGCTGGCCGAGCTGGTCCCCTACGCCGCAGCCCACGGTGTCCGCCTCGCCCTGGAACCGATGCACCCGCTCTACTGCGCCGACCGCGGAGTGCTCAGCACCCTGGAGCAGTCCGTCGACCTGGCCGAGCAGCACCCCGCCGAGCACGTCGGAGTGGTCGTCGACGCCTTCCACGTCTGGTGGGACCCACGCCTCACCGAGCAGGTGCACCGTGCTGCGGCTCGCATCGCGAGCGTGCAGATCGGCGACTGGATCACCCCCCTCCCGCCCGACGCGCTCCTCTCCCGTGGCCTGCCCGGCGACGGGCACATCGACCTCGCGGCGTTCCTGGCCCTCACCGACGGGGCCGGCTACCGCGGCGACGTCGAGGTGGAGGTGTTCAACGCCGACGTCTGGGCGGCCGACCCCGCCGCCGTGCTCGAGACGACGATGCGCCGCTGGGTGGCGCTGGTCGGAGGGTGACCCGCTGACTGGCAGACTGCTCGGCGCACGGCGCCGCCAGCGCTACGACGGGACGTAGGAGGGAGACGAGGTGGTCGGTACCTCCGTCACCCTCTACGACGTCGCCCAGCGGGCCGGGGTCTCGCTCGCGACCGCGTCCAGGGCCCTCAACGGCTCGCCCGGACGCACGGTCGGGCCGGCGCTGCGCGAGCGGGTGGAGCGCGCGGCGAGCGAGCTCGGCTACACCCCCAACGCCTTCGCCCAGGCGATGGTGCGACGCCGCACCGACCTGGCCGGGCTCCTCGTGCACGACATCGCCGACCCCTACTTCTCCTCCGTCGCCGCCGGGGCGATGCGGGAGGCCGAGCGGCACGACCTGCTGGTGAGCATCGCGAGCACCGGGCGGGACCCGCAGGCCGAGCTCGACCACGTCGCCTCCCTGCGCCGCCACCGCGCCCGGCTCGTCGTGCTGGTGGGCAGCCGCAGCAACCCCGACGCCACCGCCGACCGGCTGGCCGCCGAGCTCGCGGCCTTCCGGGCCGAGGGCGGCCGCGTCGTGGCCGTGAGCCAGCCGCGGCTCGGCGTCGACACCGTCGAGATCGACAACCGGGGCGGAGCCCGCGCTCTGGGCCGGGCCATGCACGACCTGGGCTACCGACGGTGCGCCGTGCTGGCCGGACCCACGTCGCTGGTGACCGCCGTGGACCGGCTGGCCGGTTTCCGCGAGGCGATGGCCAGGCGCGGCGCCGCGCTGGACCCGGCCCTCGTCGTGCACGGCGACTTCACCCGCGACGGCGGCCACTCCGCGATGCGCGACCTCCTCGCGCACTGCGCCGCGTCCGGCCTCGAGCTGGGCACCGACGTCGACGCCGTGTTCGCCGTCAACGACGTGATGGCCGTCGGGGCGATGACAGCGCTGCGCGAGGGCGGCATCGCGCTGCCGGGCCCGGTCGGCGTGGCCGGGTTCGACGACATCGCCACCCTGCGCGACGTCCACCCGCCGCTCACCACCGTCCAGGTCCCGCTGGAGGAGGTGGGTGCCCGGGCGGTGCGGCTGGCGATGGACGAGCCGGGCGCCGACGTCGGGGAGCCGCGTGTGGAGACGGTGAGCACCACCGTCGTGCTGCGGGCGAGCACTCCGAAGCGCTGACGGGATCGGCGGCTGGTGCCGCTGCACCTCCTCATCCGCAACTGTTCGAGCCCAGCAATGCGGTAGATCGTCAGGTCCACGGCACGGTTCGGACGGCCAGGCAGAGCAGATCCACGCACGCCTGGATCCTTTGCTCGGTGTTTACTCTGATGACCCTCGTTCTCCCTGTCATGCAACAAGAACTGTCGGTTGCTCCGTCTAGATTCGGGCCATGTCAGAGGACGTCGCACGGCCGCCGCAGCAGGCGCTCAGCTGTGCGCTGGCCGCGGTGCAGGAGGCGGTCGCGCGGGCGCTCGCCGCTCCGGTCTGGCAGCTGGAGTCCGGGCAGCTCGGGCCGTCGGTGCAGCTGGTCGTCTCCCTGGAGAACCAGCTGGCCGCGATGCGCCTGTCCCTGGTGAAGGAGGCCGACGACCGGTCGGTCGCCGACGCCGCGCACGCCCGCACCACGCCCTTCTGGCTCGCGCAATTGCTGAAGATCGACCACATCGATGCCGCCAAGCAGGTCCGGCTGGCCCGGGAGGGCAGCGAGCAGGTCTTCGCGGCGATCGCGGACGGGTCGGTGTGCGAGGCCAAGGCGCTGGCCATCGTGGACGGCCTCCGGCTGATCAAGCGGATCGGGTCCGTCACCATCGCCGACGTCGAGGACGGCGAGGAGTTCCTCCTCGAGCGGGCACCGGAGCTGACCCGCAAGGGACTGGTCACCGCCGCGGCGAGGATCGCCGACGTCCTCGACCCCGACCGGGGCCGGAAGCTCGACCAGGACGAGAAGCTCGCCCACTCCCTGCGTGAGGTCGCCATCACCCCGGACGTGGCCACCGACGGGGCGATGTACCGGATCAGCGGGCGCCTCACCAAGGAGACCGCCTCGCTGCTGATGACGACCCTGGACGCGGTGATGCGGAACGACGCCGAGAGCGACGAGGAGTCCGCACTCCCCCGCTCGGCCCGCCGGACCCTTCCGCAACGCCGAGCCGACGCCCTGGCCACCCTCGTCCGGCTCGCGACCGACCACGACGACCTGCCCCTGCGGCACGGCGAACCCGTCCAGGCCCTCATCACGATGCCGCTGCAGACCCTCGAGCGGCGAACCGCAGCAGCCGGGCTCGTCGACGCCGGGACAGGCCAGCGCACCGGCTACCTGCCCGGGCTCACCGAGCACGGCGACCGGCTCGCCCCCGCCACCCTGCGACGGCTGGCCTGCGACGCCAAGCTGGTCCCCGTCGTCCTGGGCAGCAGAGGCCAACCCCTCGACCTCGGCCGAGAGGTCCGCCTGGCCACGGCCACCATCTACCGGGCCCTCGCGGTCGAGTTCGGCGGCTGCTGCGGCCTCGGCTGCACCGCCCCACCGTCCCAGACCACCGCCCACCACCTGGACCACTGGGCCGACCAGGGCCCCACCAGCCTGGCCAACAGCGCACCCCTGTGCGGCCACGAGCACTGGCTCGTCCACGAAGGCGGCTGGGACCTACGCCGCACCACCGAACCCGGCGTCGTCGAATGGCGCCCACCAGCCTGGATCGACCCCGCCCGACCCTGGATCCGACGAGAACCACCACCCCGCTGACGCAAGGGCGTGGGACCACTGCGGAAGCACACGGCTGCCCCGGTCGTTCGGAGATGTCCGGGGCACGCGTCTCACTGGGTGTGTTCTATTCTGCGTGTTGCCGCCTCCGCTCATGCCACTGAGCGTGGCCCCCGGTACTGTCTGCCGCGTCTGTTCGACGTGTGGCGTCTGCTGACTAGTCCTGGTCGACCTCAACCGCTGCCGTCCTCATCGCGAGATGCCGACCCACGTGCTGGCGGCGTCACCCGCCCTCCAATGCAGGATGCCGGTCTCCCGGATCTCGTGCTGCTACCGGCGCGAACGCGATCCCCATGACGCCCACGTAACTGTTTGTGCCCAGATGCTGCGCCCTCTCGACAACCCGGAAGGAGCCTCATGAGCCGCCGTTACATCACAACCGGCCCGCCTGGAAGCGGGAAGAGCACCAGTCTGGCGCTGCTGAGTGGCGACGCCGAGCTCGTGCGCGAAGCTGCCTCTGATGTGGTCGCCGCCATGCTGAGGGAAGGCATTGAGCGCCCAGAACTGGCTGAAGCGTTTCTGCCACGTATCGTTGCGCTGCAACGAGAACGGCGACTGGCTGCGGGGTCAGAACTGCAGATCCATGATCGCTCGATCTTCTGCACCCTCGCGTTGGCGCGCTTATTGAAGCTGCCAGAACCCCGAGTCCTACGCGATGAGATCGAGGACTGTGTCGGCTGGTACCAGAGCGAGGTCTTCTACTGCGAGCCCCTCGAATCGATCACGCACACCGCTGTGCGACGGATTACTTACGCAGACGCTATTCGTTTCGGGGAGATCCATCGGGCCGTCTACGGTGAGCATGGTTTCGAGCTGATCGACGTCTCTCCTGGACCGGCGACCTCGCGCGCGGCCGCCATCTTGCACCGGATCAGGTCGAGCATGCCGTGACCGGAGGTGCTTGCTCGCCGCATAGCGCACGTGGTTGGGCTCACGCTGCGGTGAGGACCTGGTCAGGCTCTACGGCGGCAACGGACAGCTGCCGTAGGGTGGTCGCGATGCAGGCGACCTGCAGCCGGCCGGTGGCCGAGGCGGTGGTGTTCTCAAAGCACTTGGCCAGGCGGCGGGCTCGGCCGAGTCATTCGTGGGCGACCTCGACTCGCCAGGCGTGGCGGATGGGCCGGAACACCGGTTGCTCGTCGTCCCAGCCGACCCGATGCACCTCGAACCCTTGTGTTCGGCTCAGCCCCCGGGCGGCGGGGGCGGTGTCCCCCCGGTCGACCAGCACCAGCTCCAGCCGCCCGGTGACGCCCTGGCGAGCCAGGTGCTCCAGCGCCAGCTCGTGGGTGCGGTTCTCGTGCGTGGACACTGGCACCACCAGTGCCCCGGCGGGAAGCCCGGTCACGTCCACGGCCACGACGCGTTTGGCGCCCTTCGTGCGCCCGTAGCCCCGCCGCGGTCGTGGAAGGTGAGCCCACCGTTGGAGGCACCGCGGGCGAGGTGGGTGTCGATGACCACCATCGAGGGCGTGGCCTCGGCGCGGCCCTCTGCCTCGCGCGCCGCCTGGTGCAGCACGGTCAGCGCCCGGGCCCAGGTGCCGTTGCGTGACCAGCGCCGGAACTGGGACCACACTCGGGTCCAGGGCCCGAACGACTCGGGCAGGAACCGCCACTGGCAGCCGGCGTGCGGGATGTAGAACATCCCGTCCACCACCCGCCGCAGGTCCGGCCCGTGCTTGGGACCGCGCTTGCCCGGAGCGTTGAACACCGGCTCCAGCAGCTCCCACTGCTTATCGGTCAGGTCAATGGCGTACGACACGAGCCACACCGTGCCCGACCACTCCGGCACGGCAGTCGCCAGCAATAGGACACACCCAGTCACAGGACGTGGGAGAACTGGGTGATCCCACCGGCAGCCGTGAAGCCCAGGCGCTCGTAGAGCGGGACGCCCGCCCCGCTCGCGTCGAGGCAGGCGCGGGTCGCTCCCGTGCCCATCGCGGAGCGCAGCGCCACCGCGGTCATCGAGAGTCCGACGCCTCGGCGGCGCCAGCCGGGGGCGGCGTTGACGAAGAACACGTAGGCGTCGGCGGAGAAGTTCTGCGCCCCGCTCGTGCCACGCACCGCGCCGTCTGAGTCGACCGCGGCGAAGAGGCGGGCCGAGCGCGGCAGCGACCTCAGATGCGCGAGCAGCCCGGTGGGCGACACCGCGCCCGCAGGTGCCGCTGCCACGGCCGCCGCCACCGCCTCGGTCAACGGCACCCCGTCGGACGGATCGTCCGGGCCGCGGTGCACCGGGCGCAGGGAGAGGCCGTCCGGCAGCACGGGTTCGGGGATGGCACGGAGGTCGCCGCACACCATCGCCGTGACCTCCTTGGGCGTCCAGGCCGGGTGCTGGTGGAGCAGCGCGATGCAGCGCACGGCCGCCTCGCGGACCCTGACGGTGCCGGCGGAGGCGAGCGGCAGCAGCGCGGAGAGCACGTCGACGGCGCGGTCGTCCAGCACCAGCAGCTGGGTGCCGGACGTGCCGTCGACGTCGACCACCCCGCGGATGGCGGCTTCGTCGACCCGTCGGATGCCGGGACCGGCAGCAGCCGCGCAGCGGGCGTCGAAAGCCTCGATGTAGGCATCGATCGCTGGCTCCGGCACGCGGGCAGACTACGGCCGACGACGCCGGGAGGCTCGAACCGCTGTCACGCCGGACGACGAGGCGCTCAGGCCCCCAGCAGCTGCGGCAGCGAACGGGCCATCGTGTAGACGGCCACCAGCACCAGCAGGCCGGTGAAGGCGAGGGACAGGCGGGCCGGCGAGACCCGCGAGGCCACCCGGTTGCCCAGCACCGTCCCGGCGATCGCCGCCAGGGTGAACAGCCCCAGCAGCGGCCAGTCGAGGTGGGTGTCGCCCCCCAGGCGGGAGCCCAGGGCGACCGCGCTGTTGATCGAGATGACGAGCAGGGAGGTCCCCACCGCCACCGGCATCGGGAAGCCGAGCGCGATGACCAGGGCGGGCACGATGACGAACCCGCCACCCACCCCGAAGAATCCGGTGAGCAGCCCGACCACCGTGGCCGCGACGAGCACCTTCACCGCGCGGGCGACGTCGAGCCGCGGCGCTGCGGCCGGCGTCTCCAAGCGGACCCGCTCCAGCGTGGTGGCCCCGCCGCTGCCCGTCGGCGCGCTCGGCGCGGGAGGGTGCCCCTCATGCTCCTGCTCTCCGATATGACGTCGGAGGTGCACGCAGTCGCACCGCTTCAGCATCGCCGCCGCCGCGACCAGCATGAGGACGGCGAACCCCACGAGCAGGACGTAGGGGTCGACGCCGGCCGAGAGCCGGCTCCCGACGTAGGACCCGGCGACGCCGAGCACGCCGAACACCAGCCCGGGGACCACGCGCACCCGGCCGGAGCGCCAGTGCGCCACCATGCCGGCCAGCGACGTGATGCCCACGATGACCAGCGACCCGGTCGTCGCCTCGTGCGGCGACTGTCCGAGCAGGTAGACCAGCGCGGGGACGGTGAGGATGGACCCGCCGCCGCCCAGGGCACCGAGCGAGAGTCCGATGAGCAGTCCCACCGGGATGGCCAGGGCGAGCAACGGGTCCTCCTTCCGTTCTGTCAGGTCGGGCGGCAGGAGCAGGTCAGACGACGGCGCCGGGACGGCCGCCCCGACCCACCACCGGCAGGCCGGCGCGCGACCAGGCGTGCATGCCGCCGGCCACGTTGGACACGTCCCGACCCTGCGCGGCCAGCAGCGCGGCCGCGCGCGAGGACCGGGCACCGGAGCGGCACACCGTGAGCAGCGGCCGGCCCGCCGGCAGCTCCCGCGCGCGACGCTCGAGGTCGGCGAGCGGGATGTGCCGGGCCCGCGGGGCGTGCCCGGCCTGCCACTCGTGCGGCTCGCGGACGTCCACCAGCACGGCGCCGCCCTCGACCAGCTCGGCGGCCTGCGCCGGGGTCACCTTGGTGTAGGGCCGCTTGAGCAGCCGCTGCAGCAGGCTCATGCCGCCACCTCCGAGGGCACCTCGAGCGGCAGGCCCGCCTTCTCGGCGTTGCCGAACTCGTCGTCCACGGCGACGACCTGCCGGCCGTCGGCGAGCAGGAACGACGCGGCCAGCGAGGCGCGGTAGCCGCCCTGGCAGTGCACCCACACCTCACCCGCGGGCACCTCGTCCAGCCGGGCGACCAGCTCGTGCAGCGGCACGTGCACGGCACCGACGACGTGGCTCTCGGCCCACTCGAGGTCGCGGCGCACGTCCAGCACCGTCACGTCACGCTCGGCCCGTGCCGCGCGCAGGTCGGTGAACGTCCCGCGCGCCATCGTCCCCAGCGGGACGTCGGACCACTGCTCCGGGCTCCCGGTGGCGGCGGCCGCCGGCCGCTCGATGCCGATGCGGACGAGCTCGCGCTGCGCCTCCGCCACCTGCTCGGCGCTCTCGCCCAGCAGGGTGATCGGCGTACCCCACGGCACCATCCAGCCGAGGTAGGTCGCGAACGAGCCGTCCAGGCCGAAGTTCAGCGTGCCCGGCGCGTGACCGGCGGCGAACGCGGTGCGGCTGCGCAGGTCGACCACCCACTCCCCCGCCTCGATCCGCTCGCGCAGCTCGGCGGCGTCGACGACCCGGGGCAGGGACAGGTCCGGCGCCTGAGCCGGGGCCGCGAGGTTGGCCGGTCCCATGTGCGCGTAGTACGCCGGGAAGACGTCCAGGCCGGCCAGCAGCTGCTCGACGTAGTCGTGCTCGCTCTGGGTCAGCGCCGGGTTGCTGCGCTTCTCCTGGCCGATGGTGGACGAGGTGCCCTCGGTCTGGGTGGCCGAGCAGAAGCTGCCGAAGCCGTGGGTGGGGAAGACGTCGGCCTCCTCGGGGAGCTCCGCGGCCAGCCGGTGCGCCGAGCGGTACTGCGCGCGCACCAGGGCGTCGGTCGCGTCCGGGCCGAGCAGGTCCGGCCGGCCGGTGGAGCCGAACAGCAGCGAGCCGCCGGTGAAGACGCCGGCCTCGCGCCCGTCGACGAGCAGCACGAACGACAGGTGGGTGAAGGTGTGCCCCGGCGTGGCCAGCGCCCGCACCGAGAGCACCGGCGAGACCTCGACCACGTCCCCGTCGCTGATGGCGTCGCGCTCGAAGGACACCGGGTCCGCCGCGTTCACGTGGTAGCCGGCACCGGTGGCGTCGGCCAGCGCGCGCCCGCCGGTCACGTAGTCGTTGTGGATGTGCGTCTCGAACACGTGCCGCACCTGGACGCCGCGGTCGGCGGCGAGGGCGAGCACCCGGTCGATGTCGAGCTGCGGGTCGATGACGAACGCGTCCTGGCCGTCGTGGACCAGGTAGGAGCGGTCGCCCAGGGTCGGGGTGTCGATGGGGATGATCTCGAGCATCGTGAGCTCCAGCGGGGGTGTGCCGGGGTGGTGGGCGATGTGACGAGCGAGGTGAGGGGCAGTCATCGGAGGGAGGACGCCGGTCAGGCGGCGGACTCGTTGGCGTGCGGGCCGAGGACGACCGGCCGGCCCTGGCTGCGCCAGCCACCGGTGCCACCGGCCACCGACACCGCGTCGACGCCGACGCTGCGCAGCCAGTCGGCAGCGGACTTGCTGCGGTTCCCCGAGGCGCAGATGACGTAGACCGTCTCTCCGCGCGGCAGCTCCGCCGCCCGCGCGAGCACCTGCGCCAGCGGTAGCAGCACTGCGCCGGGCACGTGACCCTCGACGTACTCGACGGGCTCGCGCACGTCGAGCACCAGGGCGCCGTCGGCGTGCGCCGCGGCGAAGGACGAGAGGTCGATCTCGGGGACCATCAGCAGCTCCTCGACGTCAGGTTGTCCCTGCGAACTTGTACCCTGGGGGGTATCTGTCGCTGCCCAACGTAGAGGGTGGGCAGCATGTTCCGCAACTACCCCCGGGGGTACCGACCCACCCCGCCGTCGAACCCGCAGGAGGAGGCGTCGCCCAGACGCTGCCGCAGCCCGCCGGCCAGCAGGGCGAGGCCCAGCACCGCCATCCCGACGTTGTCCGGCGCACCGGCCCGGGCCAGCAGCGCGAGCAGCAGGGTCGAGCCCGCCGCGGCGGCGCAGGGAGAGCAGCCCACGTCGACAAGGCGTCCCGCACCCGGGGCGGCGACGTAGCTGGCGAGCAGCAGCCCGCCGAGCAGGCCTCCGACGAGCGCGATGGCCCAGCCCCACCAGGGGGCACCACCTCCTCCGCCGGCGGCGAGGAAGGCCGCACCCAGGGGTCCCGCGGCCAGGGCGGCGACGACCCAGCGGCGCCGGGGCCAGGCGGCAAGGCGCGGCGCGCGGGACAGCCGGACCGCGGGCGAGGTGACGTCATTCACCCTGACAGGGTACGCCCGGGGGTATCCTGTGAACAGGAGGCCACCATGGAGACGCATCCCCCCACCCCGCTGCCGCAGCCACGCTCCGAGGGCTGCGCGCGCGACCGCGAGCACGACACCGAGCCGGACAGCCAGCCGGACAGCCAGCCGAACACCCGGCCCGCCCCCGAGCCCGAGGGCGTGCACCCCGACGCGCCGGTACGCGGAGACCTCGTGGCCCGCCTGCACCGGGTGGAAGGCCAGATCGGCGGCGTCGTTCGCATGCTCGAGGCCCGGCGCGACTGCGCCGACGTCGTGACCCAGCTCGCGGCCGCCTCGCACGCCCTGGACCGCGTGGGCTTCCTGCTCGTGGCCGCCGAGCTGCGCTCCTGCGTGAGCGCGGCCGCGGAGCGGCCCGAGGACGCCGCCCTGGCGGCCCGAACCGCGGCGGTGGAGAAGCTCTTCCTGTCCCTGGCCTGAACCAGTGCTGGACTTGTACCCCGGGGGGTATGCTTGGAGCACGACCCCCGACGAGAGGAGCTCCCCCATGTGCAGTCCCGCGGTGTGCGGCCGGTGCCGCAAGGTGACCTGGTCCGGGTGCGGCATGCACGCCGAGGAGGTGCTCGCCTCGGTGCCCGAGGCGAAGCGCTGCACCTGCGGCTGACGCGGCTGGAACACCTCACGCGCGAGGGGCTGGGACCGTACGGTCCCAGCCCCTCGCGTCGTCAGGCTCCGCGCGCCGGCTCAGCCCAGGTGCCCCCGCACCGAGACGTGCCCCTTGAGCAGGTTCCGGGCGACGGTGCGCCGCTGGATCTCGTCGGTGCCCTCGTAGATGCGCAGCAGCCGCAGCTCGCGGTACCAGCGCTCGATCGGCATCTCCCGGGTGTAGCCCATGCCCCCGTGGATCTGCAGCACCCGGTCGACGATCTCGTTCGCCTTGACGCCACCGAAGACCTTGGCCATCGACTGCGCCTGCCGGGAGTCCAGGCCCGCGTCGACCTGCCAGGCGGCCGAGAGCACGAGCCAGCGCAGCGCCTCGATCTCCACGGCGGAGTCGGCGATCATCCACTGGATCGCCTGCCGGTCGGCGATCGGCTGGCCGAAGGTCACGCGGTTGCGGGCGTGCTCCATGGCCATCTCGACCAGCCGCTCGCAGGCCCCCAGCGCCCGGGCCGGCAGCAGGTACCGGCCGCGGCCGATCCAGCGCATGGCGAGCGGGAAGCCCTTGCCCACCTCGCCGAGCACGTTCTCCTTGGGCACCCGGACGCCGTCGAAGGTGAGGGCCGCCGGCCCCCACTCCCCCATGGTGTCGATGTAGCTGGACTTCCAGCCCATGTCCCGGTCGACGAGGAAGCAGGTCACCGACTCGTCGGTGCGTCCCTCCTTGTGCTTGTCCGGGTCCGTCACCGCGAACACCATGACGAAGTCGGCCTCGTTCCCACCGGTGATGAACGTCTTCTCACCGGTGATGACCCACTCGTCGCCCTCCTGGACGGCGGAGGTGCGGATGGCCCGCGCGTCCGAGCCCGCCCCCGGCTCGGTGATGGCGAAGCAGCTCTTGCGCTCGCCCTCGATGGTGGGCAGCAGGTAGCGCTGCTTCTGCTCCTCGTTGGCGAAGTAGAGGATGTTGTCGGCCTCGCCGGCGAAGCGGAAGGGCACGAACGAGCGGCCGAGCTCGACCTCGACGAGCGCGTTCATCAGCGCGCCGAGCCCCATGCCGCCGTACTCCTGCGGCGTGCTCACCCCGAAGAAGCCGGCCTCGCGGGCCTTGCCCTGCAGGGCCTCGAACTCCTCGCGGGTCAGACCCGGCTCGCCGCGCCGCTCGCGGGCCAGGACGTCGGGCTCGAGCGGCATGATCTCGCGCCGCACGAACGTGCGGACCCAGTCGCGGATCTCCCGCTCCTCGTCGGACAGGGTCAGGTCCATCTCAGGCCTCCGGTGGGTTCGGGCTCGTTCCGTCGCTGGTGCTGGTCGAGGTGCTGCTGGATCCGGTCGTCCGGGTCGGGGCGAACTGCGCGCGCAGCTCGCGCTTGAGGACCTTGTGGCTGGGGCCCATCGGCAACGTGCGCACGACCTCGACCCGGCGCGGGTACTTGTGCCGGCCCAGCTGGTCGCGGCCCCACTCGACGAGCTCGGCCTCGGTCAGGTCCGCCCCGTCGTGCGGCACGACCACGGCGCAGACCTCCTCGCCCCGCTCCGGGTCGGGCACCCCGATCACCGCCACCTGGGCGACGGCCGGGTGCCGCATGAGCACCTCCTCCACCTCACGGGGGTAGACGTTGAACCCGCCGCGGATGATGAGGTCCTTCTTGCGGTCGACGATGCTGATGAAGCCGTCGTCGTCCTTGCGCCCGATGTCGCCGGTGCGGAACCAGCCGTCGACGACGGCCTCGGCGGTCGCCTCCGGGTTGTCCAGGTAGCCGGCGAAGACGTTGTGCCCGCGGATGACGATCTCGCCGAGCTCGCCGGTCGGCAGCAGCACGACGCGGTCGTCGACGGTCTCGTCGGCCACCTCGACGTCGACGCCCCAGATCGGGTGGCCGACCGTGCCGGCGCGCGTGCCGAACCACGGCTGGTTCACCGACGCGGTCGGCGAGGTCTCGGACAGCCCGTAGCCCTCGTACACCGTGGTGGCGAACGTCTTCTCGAACCGCTCGAGCACCGCCACCGGCAGCGAGGCGCCGCCGGAGATGCACTCGCGCAGCTCGGGCAGACCGTCCGTGCGCGAGGCCGCGTCGAGCAGCTGCACGTACATGGTCGGGACGCCGAAGAACAGCGAGGCGCCCTCGGCCCGCATGGTCTCGATCGCCGCGGCGGCGTTGAAGCGGGGCTGCAGCACGACCGTGGCCCCCACCCGGAAGGTCGAGTTCATCGACACGGTCTGCCCGAAGGTGTGGAACAGCGGCAGGCAGCCCATGACGACGTCCTCGCGCCGGATCGGGTTGGCGTCGTAGGCGTTGACCGTCGCGTTCATCACCAGGTTCAGGTGGGTGAGCAGGGCGCCCTTGGGCCGGCCCGTGGTGCCGCTGGTGTAGAACACGACGGCCGGGTCCTCGGCCTGACGGGTGGCGTAGGTGGGCAGCGGCTCGGCTCCGTCGCCGAACCCCTCCACCGCCCACGCCGGCACGGCCATCTCGTCGGCGGCCGCGCGTGCCACCTCGGCGTAGGACTCGTGGTGCAGCACCGCACGGGCGCCGGAGTGCCCCACGAGGTAGGCCGCCTCGTCGCCGTTGAGCAGCGTCGGCACCGGGACGACCACGGCACCTGCGGCGAGGATGCCGTAGTAGGCCCGGACGAAGTCGGGCACGTTGGGGGCGACCAGGGCCACCCGGTCCCCCGGCTCGATCCCGCGCTCCTGCAGGCGGGCTCCGACGCGGCGGGCCTCCTCCCACAGCTGTGCGTAGGGGATGCGCTGCTCCCCCATGACCAGCGCGGTCTTGTGCGGGCTGCGGCGCGCGGCCTCGGCCAGGATCGTGGCGAGGGACAGGGTGGTCATGATCCTCCTTGCTGCTCTTCCGCACCCGGTTCCCACCCGCATCGGGTCGGTGCGGGCCGGGCACGGAGCCGGGCGGGCCACCGCCGTGGCCCGCCCGGTCACTTGTCGTCAGTGCTGGTGGTTCCGATCGTGCCGGACCCGGATCCCGCTGCTCACTGCGGGATGCCGTTGTCCGGCGGGGTGGCGGAGGCCGCCGACGTGTCCTCCTTGATCGGAGCGCTGTCCAGGTCGGTCGTCTGGACCTTGGTCAGCTGCTGGGTGGTGGCACCGGTGATCTTGACCACCCGCATGCCGGAGATGCCCATGTGGCTGTCCGCCGAGTAGCGGTAGGGCGCCAGCTGCGGGCCCGGGGCGCTGCCGATCTTCTGCACCGCGTCGACCAGGGCCTGGCGGGTCGGGTTGGGGCCGGCCGCCTTGAGCGCCTGCACGAACGCGTAGGCCTCGGCCATGCCGTAGATCCGGTAGTTGGTGAGGTCACCGCCCTTGCCGTTGGCCTTCCAGACCTTCTGCCACAGCTGCACCCACGGGTCGTCCGGGGTGTCCAGGCCGGCGATGTACTGCGTGGTCAGCACGCCGTCCAGCGGGGCCGACTCCTTCACCGCGCCCTTGGAGAAGTTGGCCAGCAGCGCACCGATGAGCGTGGGGTCCGAGCCGATGTTGGAGTAGAACCAGGTCGGCTTGTAGTTCAGCTTGAGCGCCACCAGCTGGCTCAGGGCGGTGTAGGCGGGCACGTTGAACCCGAGCACCAGGTCGGCCTTGGACTGCGCCAGCGCAGCGATCTGCGGGGCGACGTCGACGTTGCCCGGGGTGTACTTCTGCACCGACACGATCTGCTTGTCGATGAACTGCCGGACACCCTTCTCGCTGTCCCGGCCGAGGTCGTCGTCCTGCAGGAACAGACCCACCTTCGCGTTCGGCATGTTCTGCGAGACCCACTGACCGATGATCTTGCCCTCGATCTCGTAGTCCGGCTGCCACCCGAAGGTGTAGGGCCGGTCCTTGGGCATGTTGCCCCACTCGATCGAGCCGGACGAGACGAACAGGTCCGGGACCTTCTGGCTGTTGAGGAAGTCGACCACCGCCGCGTGGGTGGGGGTGCCGAGCGCCCCGAGCATCGCGAACACCTTGTCCTGCTGGACCAGCTCGTTGGTCACCTGGCTGGTCTGCGTGGGGTTGTAGGCGTCGTCCTTGACGATGTACTTGATCTTCCGCCCGTTGATCCCGCCCTGCGCGTTGACGTAGTCAAAGTACGCCTGCGTGCCGGAGGGGATCTCGCTGTAGCCCGGCGCGGCGACGCCGGTCAGCGGGAACGTCGCCCCCACCGTCACCGAGTCCGCGGTGATGCCCGGGTCGGTGGGTGCGGCGCTCTGCTGGCCCGAGGCGGTGCTGCGTCCACCCGCACCGCAGGCGGCGAGCATCGCTCCCGCGGTGAGGACGCCGACGACCTTGGTGAGCCCTCGTGCGGACATCCTCGGGGACGTCCTCCTCTGGGTCGTTCTCTTCACTGCGCTGCCTCCGGTTGGGGGTGACGGGGTGACTTCTCCGACGTTGTCGCTGACGTCCGGCCAGAGCCGTCGGTCCGTCGGTCGTGCGGCTCGCTCGGGGTGGAGCTGCCAGGGGGCGGGGCCGTCGGCCTGCGCCGCCGGCGTCGGGTCAGCTCGCCCACCAGCCCGGCCGGAGCCAGGAGGATGACGAGGACGAGCGTGAGTCCGTAGAGGAAGGGCGCCAGCTGCGCGGACTGCAGGCTGGAGAGCCCCAGGCCCTGCCCCCAGCCGCCGAGCAGGGAGGGCAGGAACGTGAGCAGGGCGGCGCCGATGAGCGCGCCGAGCAGGCTCCCCAGACCGCCGAGGACGATCGCGGTCAGCAGGCCGAGGGAGAGTGTGAGACCGAAGGCGCTCGGGGCGGTGAGGCGGACGACCATCGCGAGCACGCTGCCGGCCAGCCCGGCGCAGCCGGCGCTCACGACGAAGGCGCTCACCCTGGCCCGCCCCAGCCGGATGCCGGCCAGCTCGGCGGCGACCTCGCCGTCGCGCACCGCCCGCCAGCGCCGGCCCACCCGGCTGCTGGCGAGGTTGGCCAGCAGCAGGTACGTGACCAGCAGCCCGAACCAGCCGAGGTAGGCGACGTAGCCGTCGGGCGTGACGTCCTTGGCGGTGAGGAAGAAGACGAGGTTGTCGAACCAGGCGGGAGGTTCGGGGGTGATGACGCTCAGCCCCTGCTCCCCGCCGAGGGTGTCCCCGAAGTAGGTGGCGATGCCGGGCACCGCCACCGCCATGGCCAGCGTCGCGCCGGCGAGGTAGGGCCCGTGCAGCCGCGCGGCGGCCGCCCCGACGACGGCGCCCACCACGAGGCTGACCAGCACCGAGGCGAGCAGCACCAGCAGCACCGGTGGCATCGAGCTGCGCGTGTGCAGCATCAGGGCGGTGGTGTAGGCACCGACCGCCATCAGCGCGCCGTGGCCGAGGGAGATCTGCCCGTTGAGGCCGGTGAGCACGGTGAGGCCGCCGACGGCGATGCCGTAGTAGGCCATGGTGGCCAGCTGGCCCTGCCGGTAGGGGCTGACCGCGGACAGCACGAACAGCACCACGACGACGCCGAGCAGGGTGACCAGCAGGTGCCGGCGGCCGGTGCCGGCGAGGAGGCGGCGGACGAGCTGCATGTCAGACCCTCCGCGCCACGGTGCTCGAGAACAGGCCGGTGGGCCGCACCAGCAGGACCACCACGAGGATCACCAGGGCAGCCAGGGCGACCAGCCCGGAGTCGACGTAGCCGCTGACGAAGCTCAGGCAGAGGCCGAGCAGCAGGCCGCCGACCACCGCGCCGGCCGGGCTGTCCAGGCCGCCGAGGACGGCCGCCACGAAGCCGAAGACGACCACCGAGTCCATGTAGGACGGGTAGACGAGGTTGCCGCCGGCGATGAGCAGTCCGGCCAGCGAGCCGACGAGGGCGGCCAGCGCCCAGCCGAGGGTCAGCATCCGTCCGACGCGCACCCCGAGCAACCGGGAGACCTCCGGGCTGAACGCGGCCGCGCGCATCTTCAGGCCCAGGTCGGTGCGGCGGAAGAGCACCACGAGCAGCAGCATCACCACGACCACGGCGAGGATCGTGAAGACGCCGAACCCGGTGAGGGCGATCGTCACCCCGCCGGCCTGGAACCCGCGCAGCCCGAACGGCGCGGGGAACGAGCGGTAGTTCGAGCCGAACAGGATGGCGGCGAGCGCCTCGATGACCACGAACAGCCCGAGCGTGAGGATGACGGCGTTGATCTCCGGCCCGCCCTCCACCCGGCGCACCACGGTCCGCTCCACCACCGCGCCGAGCAGCAGGCCCGCGAGCAGCGCGGCGGCGAAGCCGAGCCAGTAGGAGCCGGTGCCGTCGATGACGACGAGGGCGACGTAGGTGGTGAGCATCGCCATCGGCGCCTGGGCGAAGTTGACGATGCGCGTGGATCGCCAGATGAGCACGAGCGCCAGCGCGAACGCGGCGTAGACCATGCCCAGCGTCAGGCCGGTGAGGAAGGTCGTCAGCAGCTGCTGCACGGGGCTCCTCTGGTGGTCGGTGGGGCGGGTGGGCGGGGTCGGGCGGGGAGCGTGAACGGAGGTCAGAAGCCGAGGTAGGCGTGCCGCAGGGTCTCGTCCGCGGCCAGCGCGGCCGCGTCGTCCTGGGCGACCACCCGGCCGAGGTTGAGCACGACGCCCGTGTGGGCCACCGACAGGGCACTGCGCGCGTTCTGCTCGACCAGGACCACGGTGAGCCCGTCGGCCTCGACCAGCCCCCGCACCAGCGCGAAGATCTGCGCGACGATCCGCGGCGCCAGGCCCAGCGAGGGCTCGTCGAGGAGCAGGACGGTCGGGGCGGCCATCAGCGCCCGGCCGATCACGAGCATCTGCCGCTCGCCGCCGGACAGGACGTCGGCCACCGCCCGGCGCCGGTCGGCCAGCACCGGGAACAGGGAGTAGACGCGGTCGAGGTCGGCCGGCTTGGAGCGGTCGGGCCGGCCGAACCCACCCAAGCGCAGGTTCTCCTCCACGGTGAGCTCGGTGATGACCCCGCGGCCCTCGGGCACGTGGGCCAGGCCGAGCGAGGGCATCCGGTCGGCCGGCGTGCGCACCAGGTCGTGCTCGCCGAGCCGGACCTCGCCGCGGTCGGGCTTCACCAGCCCGGAGATGGTGCGCAGCAGCGTGGTCTTGCCGGCGCCGTTGGCCCCGAGCACCGCGGTGATCTGGCCGCGCGGGGCGGTGAAGGTGACCCCGTCCAGCGCCCGCACCGGGCCGTAGGACGTCGTGAGGTCGCGCAGCTCGAGCACGCTCACGCACCCCTCTCCGGGGCGGCCGCGACGTCCTCGGCGGTGTCGGCTGTGTCGACCTCGTCGACGCTGTCGACGGTGTCGACCTCGTCGACGCTGTCGGCTGTGTCGACCTCGTCGACGCCGTCGACGGCGTCACCGAGGTAGGCGGCCACGACGGCGGGGTGCTCGCGCACCTCGTCCGGTCCACCGCGCGCGATGACCCGCCCGAAGTCGAGGACGACGAGCTGGTCGCAGACGTCCATGACCAGGTCCATGTGGTGCTCGACGAGCATCACCGACATCCGCTCGGACAGGCCGCGGATCAGCTCGCCCAGCTCGCTCATCTCGTCGTTGGACAGGCCGCTGGCCGGCTCGTCGAGCAGCAGCAGCTCCGGCTCGGCGACCAGTGCGCGGGCGAGCGCCACCCGCTTGCGCAGGGGGTAGGGGAGGGCGCCCGGCAGCCGCCCGGCCTGGTCGGCCACGCCCAGCTCCTCGAGGACCGCCATCGACCGCTGCGCCAGCGCCTTCTCGTCGCGTCCGCTGCGCGGCAGGGCGAGCAGGCCGGAGAGGAAGCCGGCCCGTCCGTGCCGGTCCGCGCCCACCATGACGTTCTCGAGCACGCTCATGTGCTCGAACATCCCGAGGCCCTGCAGCGTCCGCGCGATGCCCAGCCCGGCCAGCTGGTGCGGCCGCAGACCGGTGACGTCCGCACCATGCCAGGAGATGGTCCCGGCGGCGGGCTGCACGAAGCCGCAGGCGACGTTGAACAGCGTCGTCTTGCCCGCGCCGTTGGGGCCGATGACGCCGAGCACCTGGCGCGGAGCCACCTCGAGCGAGACCTCGGTGAGGGCCTTGATGCCACCGAAGCGCACGTCGATGCCCTGCATCGCCAGCGCGGGCCGGAGCGCGCCCTCCGCGGGGGCGACAGCGCTCGCACTCACCGGACGGCACCCCTCTCTGGCTGATGACGGGGCGGCGTCCGCCACACCCGCGTGGTTCGATCACCTTGGTCGCCGCGCACAGCGGGCAACATGGGCAGATCGCACAACGTTCGGTGTGCGATGCGCCCGTTACGGAGGACCTGCGGGGGGTGGAACTGTGCGCCGGGTGGGAAGGCACGGTCTCGTGGGAACGACCTCGCGCACCGGAGCCGGGCCGGACGACCCGGCCGGGCCGTCCCGGCACCGCGGCCTGCCCGCCGACGACGAGCACCTGCGTGGGGAGATCGCCCGCGCCTGGGCCTCGCTGCTCCCCCGCGCCGACGCGATCGCCGACGACATCGCCCTCACGCTGCTGGCCAAGGAACGCGACTGGTACGACGCCGCCGGCCCGGAGATGCGGGCCGAGCTGCGCAGCAGCACCCGCGAGCACGTCCGCCGCGGCATCCGGACCATGGCCGGGCTCGCCCAGGGGGGCGAGCGGGCCATCCACGTGTGGCGCGACACCGGACGACGGCGCGCGCAGCAGGGCGTCCCGATGGAGCACGTCCTCAACGCCTACAGCCTCGGCACCCGGGTGCTGTGGGAGGCCCTGCTGGAGCAGCGCAACGACCCCGACCTCGGCCTCGACGACCACGTCCTCCTCATCGCCGGCCAACGCATCTGGTCGGCCCTGGACCTGCAGAACGCGACCCTGGTCGAGTCCTACCGGCGCGAGACCGCACGGCTGCAGCGACGGGACCTGCAGCGTCAGCAGCACCTGCTCGACGGGCTGGTCGAGGGCCGCGGCACCGACCCCACCTTCGCCGGGGAGGTGCGCGAGGCCTTCGGCCTGGCCGCCGACGAGCCGGTGGCCTGCGTGGTGGCCCCCTTCGAGGGCACCGTGGACGGCTCCCTGCGCGGGGCCGAGGACCGCCTGGAACGGGCCGGCGTCAGGTCCTTCTGGCACGTGCGCGGCGGGGCGACCTTCGGGCTGGTGCCGCTCTCCGTGGGGCAGGACAAGCTGGTCGCCCTGCTGGGCCCGTCCGCCGCCGGCCGGGTGGGCGTCGCCCCGTCGCCGGACGGCCTGGCCGGGTTCGCCACCGCGTTCCAGCTCGCCGCGCGCGCCGCGGAGACCCTGCCGCGCGGGAGCCAGCAGGTCGTGCCGGTGGCCGACCGACTCCCCGAGGTGCTGCTAGGCGCCAGCCCGGAGGTCACCTCGCTGCTGGTGGCCCAGGCGCTGGGCGGTGTGCTGGCCCAGCCGCCGCAGCAGGCCGAGCTGCTCCTGCAGACGCTCGAGGCGCTGCTGGCCCACGGCGGGTCACCGACCCATGCGGCCGCCGACCTCTACTGCCACCGCAACACCGTCATCTACCGGATGAAGCAGCTGGAGACGCTCACCGGCCACAGCCTGGCCGAGCCGCGGCAGCAGCTGCTGCTCACCCACGCGCTGCTCGCCCTGGGCCGGACCGTCGGCGCCGGCGCCTCCCACTGACCAGAGCAGCGCGCCTCACCCCAAGCCGGCGGCGCGTGCCCGCCGGACCGCCTCGCCCCGGTCCTCCGCCCCGATCTTGCTGAGCACGTTGGACACGTGGTTGCGCACGGTCTTGTCCGAGAGGAACAAGGTCCGCGCGATCCTCCGGTTGTCCAGCCCCTGCGCCACCAGGTCGAGCACCTCTCGCTCCCGCTCGGTCAGCTGGGGGAACGCCTCCCGCGCGGGCTGGGCGGCCAGGCCGGAGAACCAGCGGTTGAGCCGGTCCGCGACGTCCGGGCCGAATACTGCACCGCCGGCTCCTACAGTGCGTAGGGCGTCGAGCAGCTCCCCCCGGCCGCTGCCCTTCACCAGGTAGCCGCGCGCGCCGGCCCGCATGGCGGCCACCACCGCATCGTCGTCGGTGGACATGGTGACGACCAGGACCCGCAGGTCAGGATGCGCGGCCAGCAGGGCTGCTGTGGCGTCCACGCCGCTGCCGTCCGGCAGCTGCAGGTCCATCAGCACGACGTCGGGCGCGGCCTCCGCCGCGAGGGTGAGGGCGGTGGCGACGTCGGGCGCCTCGCCGACCACCTCGATGTCAGGGCTGCCGGCCAGGGCGGCCCGCACCCCGTCGCGGAAGAGCGGGTGGTCGTCGACGACCAGCAGCCGGATCGGGTCGCTCACCAGGGCAGCACCGCCTCCATCGTCGTCCCCTGGCCGGGGCACGAGCGGATCGACAGCGTGCCCCCCAGCTCCTCTGCTCTCTCCCGCATCGTCACCAGCCCGAGCCCGGTCCGTGCCCTGGCGCGGTCCGGGACGATCCCCTGTCCGTCGTCCTCGACGACGAGCAGCAGCTGCCGTCCCTGCACCTGGCCCAGCCGCACCCGGACGATGCCCGCGCCGGCGTGCCGCACCGCGTTGGACACGGCTTCGGCGACGATCCGGTAGCAGGCCACCTCGACGGCCGCCGGCAGCTCGACCTCCGACACCTCGTCGGGGACTGCCAGCTCCACCGGCAGCCCAGGCGTGCTCAGGCGCGCCGTCAGACCACGGAGGGCGCCGGCCAGCCCCAGCTCGTCCAGTGCGGGCGGCCGCAGGTCGTCGGTGATGCGACGCACGTCGTCGACCGCGTCGCGCACCCCGCCGACGGCCGAGTCCAGCAGCCGCACCGGCAGGGAGGCCTCGCCGAGCGACTCCTGCACCAGGTCCTGGGCCGACTCCACCTGGAGTCGGACGCCGGCCAGGGCTGGACCGATCCCGTCGTGGAGCTCACGGCGGAGGCGCCGTCGCTCCTCCTCGCGGGCGCGCACCAGCGCGTCGCGGCTGGCGCGCAGGTCCTCCACGAGGCGGGCGGCGGCGACGGCGGGGGCCGCCTGGTCGGCGAGGGCGGCCAGCAGCTCCCGGTCCCGCGGGTCGAGCAGCGGCTCGCCCTCGCGTGGGGCGGCCACCAGCTCTGCCACCACCCGTCCCCGGTGCCGCAGCGGGACGACGTGCCCGGCGTCCGCCGGCGTCGGGCTGCCCGGCGGCTGCAACCGCACATGCGTCAGCCGCAGCCCCTCCGACACGACGTCGGAGACGAGCTTCGGAACGGCGGCGACGTCGTCGACGTCGCGCAGTGCTGCGCCGAGCCGGGACAGCAGGACGTAGGGGTCGCCGCGCTCGCCGTAGTAGAGGCGGTCCACGCCGGCGGCGAGGCGCGCACCGAGCGGCTGCACCAGCAGACCGGTCCCGGCAGCCGCCAGCGCGGCGGCCGCGGTGCTCCCGGGAAGCACCGAGCGGAGCACGACGAACGCGGTGAGGTAGGCGCCAGCGAGGCAGGCAGCCAGGCTCGCCCCCGCCAGCGTCCGGCACAGGGCGAGGTCGAGCTCGTAGAGCCGGTGCCGGGTGAGGGCCACCGCGACCCCGGCGGGCACCAGCACCACGGCCAGCGCCTGCGCCGCGGTGCCGGCCCCCGAGGGGAGCAGCGGGTGCACGACCAGCTCGGCCAGCAGGAGGGCCGCCGCGCCCAGCAGGACGACGACCTGTCGGCGGGCCAGGCCGCGGGAGCGGACGAGCCGCAGCACCAGGGCGGCGAACCCGGCCAGCCCGCCGGCCGCCACGAGGACGGCCCCCACCGGTGCGAGCAGGCGGGCGGCCGGCTCGCTCGTGAACGGCTTGACCAGCTCGACGCGGCCCCGGAACGGCTCCGGGTAGAGCGCCACGGCGACGGCCAGCAGCCCGGTCCCGGCGACGGCCGCCGCCACCGCGAGCGACCAGCGCCGGCCGGGCAGGCGTCCGTCCGGATAGATCAGCGGGACGAGGGTGAGCAGCGGGGCGATCCCGAACACCCAGGTGAACGAGGCGCCCTGCCCCGCCAGACGGGCCGGCAGGTCGGCTTCGGGGGCCAGCAGGGCCAGCGCCGTGAGCACCACGGTGAGGGCGGAGGCGAGGCCGCAGCCGAGCAGCAGACGGCCGAGCCGCCGGGCGGCCGGACCGCCGGCCAGCACCGCGGCCGCGATGGCGGGGTAGGTCGCCCCGACCGCACCGTCGACCGGCAGGTCGGCGCTCGCGGGCAGGTCCCAGCCGTCCGCAGCCGTGACCGCCAGCACCGCGGCCGCCACGGCCGCCGCGGCGGCGACCGCGAGGGGCACCGCCGCGCCGGCACCCCGGGCGGCCCGGGTCCGCCTCCACCGGAGGAGGCGGACCCGGGGCCCGGACAGGGGCGGCGCGGTGTCGACGGTGCTCATCGGGCGGCAGATTAGGCGCTGCGGGTGGCGGAGAGGCCGGATCGGTGCAGACCGGCCACCAGGAGCTGGACGGCGCCCAGCGCCAGCGCCGCGGCGCCAAAGCCGTCGAGCCGGGTCAGCAGCACGGCCGAACCGCCGAGCACGACCAGTCCCGTGCCGGCCCAGGCGAGCAGCCGACGGCGCAGGTCCCGCCGCAGCGCCGCGACAGCCACCAGCACGAGGATGGCGACGGAGACCCACGCCATGTCGTAGTAGTGCGCCATCTCCGCGTGCTCGTTGTGCGCGTGGGCCTGCCGGTCGGACTGCCCGATGAGGAAGGGCACCAGCACCGCGCAGCTGAGCAGGGCCAGCGGCGCCACGACCGGGTCCAGCGCCGGTCGCACCCCCGCCGCGGCGGCCCGCAGCGCCGGCCGGATCGGCAGGGCCAGCCAGAGCAGCACCAGGCCGACGCTCAGGACGGCCGCGAGGAAGAACCCGCCCGGGGTGCTGGGAGCGAGCAGCGCGGCGGTGAGCGCACCGAGCACGACGGCCGCGTGCTGCACGGCGGCCGCCGGGGAGGGCCGTCGTCGGCGCAGCCCGGCGAGGACGAGCGGCGCGACGCCGCCGAGCCACAGCGCAGCGAGCAGCACGCCCTGGCCGGTGATCTGGTGGAAGCGGTGCTCGGCCTCGTCGCCGGTGACCAGCTCGACGATCGAGCTGACGCCGAAGCTGACGCCGAGCGCACCGGCGGGCAGCGCCGCCAGGGCGACGGCGGCGCGCCGCAGGACGCGGCGGCCGCGACCGGGCTCGGCGCCGATGGCGGGGGCGGGCGGCGGGGCCTCGAGCCCCCCGGTGGAGCGGGTCGGGCGGGTCGGGCGGGTCGGGCGGCTCGCGTCGGCAGCTCCGGAGGACGCGGGGACGGTGGGTCGGACAGCAGGCACGGAGGTCTCCTCGGGTGCGGGGCAGAGAGCCCCTCAGGCGCCGGTCGCGGTCGCGCCGGCACACCCGAACCTCGTCCGCCCGGTGTCCCGGGCGCCTCGCCGTCCTGTCCCGTGCTTGTCCCGACCTCCCGGCCCCTGTGCTGCCGCTCCCCCCGCCCCTGGTCGAGCAGAGACGGTGGGGCGTCTCACCATCCCTGCATGATCACGGCGAGGGGTCGAGGGGTCGAGGGGTCAGGAGCGCAGCTCCTTCTTGAGGATCTTGCCGGTGGGTCCCTTGGGCAGCTCGGGGACCAGGCGCACCTCGCGCGGGTACTTGTAGGCCGCCACCCGCTCCTTGCAGAACGCGATGAGCTCGTCGGGGGTGGCGTCGGCGCCCGGCTTGAGGCTCACCACGGCCACCACCTCCTCCCCCAGCAGGTCGTCGGGGCGGCCGATGACGGCGGCCTCGGCCACCGCGGGGTGCTCGTAGAGCACCTCCTCGATCTCGCGCGGGTAGACGTTGTAGCCGCCGCGGATCACGAGGTCCTTCTTGCGGTCGACGACGTAGAGGTAGCCGTCGTCGTCGGCGTAGGCGAGATCGCCGGTGTGGAACCAGCCGCCGCGCATCGCCTCGGCGGTGGCCTCGGGGTTCTTGTAGTAGCCCTTCATGATGTTGTGGCCGCGCACCACGATCTCGCCGACGTTCTCCGGCCCCGGCGGCAGCGGCTTGTCGTCCAGGTCGACCACACGCACCTGCACGCCCCACGTCGGCTTGCCGATCGAGAGCACCTTGCGGTTCTCGGCGTTCATGTTGAACGTGGTGGTGCTGGCGGTCTCGGACAGGCCGTAGCCCTCCAGGATCACGCTGTTGGGGAAGCGCTCCTCGAACGCGCGGATCACCTCGCCGGGGATGGCCGCGCCGCCGGAGATCCCGAACTTCAGCGAGGTGAGCGCCCGCTCCGGCCCGGCCGACTGCAGCATCGCGACGTACATGGTGGGGACGCCGCAGAACACGGTGACGCCGTGGGCCTCGATCGCGTCGAGCACCGCGTCGGGCTCGAAGCGGGGCAGCACCACCATGGTTCCGCCGCGGCGCACTGTGCCGTTGAGCACGCTGGACAGGCCGAAGATGTGGAAGAACGGCAGCACCGCCATGGTGACGTCGGTGTCGTCCAGGCCGAGGTTCTCCCCGCCCAGCGTGCAGTTCATGTAGAGCGTGAAGTGGCTGAGCTCGGCCCCCTTGGGCCGGCCGGTGGTGCCGCTGGTGTAGATGATGACCGCGGTGTCGTCGGCCGCGGTGGGATGGATGTCGGGCAGCTCGACCGGGGCGAGCAGGTCGGTGAACGGGCGGGTGCCCTCCGGGCGGGTCTCGCTGCCCGGCAGGTTCACCACGAAGGTCTCGACGTCGGGCAGCTCGCGCGCCGCCCGCTGCGCCTCGTCCGCGAACAGCTCGAAGGTGACCAGCACCCTCGAGTCGGAGTTCTCCAGGTGGTACTGGACCTCCGGCGCCTTGAGCAGCGGGTTGAGCGGCACCATGACCAGCCCGGCGCGCAGGATCCCGAAGTAGGCGAACAGGAACTGCGGCACGTTGGGCAGCTGCACGGCCACCTTGTCGCCGGGTTGCAGGCCGAGCGCGCGCAGGTTTCCGGCCACGACGGCCGAGGCCTGCTCCACCTGCCGGTAGGTGAGGCGGGTGTCGCCGATCACGACGCAGGTCTTGTCCGGCCGGGCCAGCGCCGACTCGTGGAGCATGGTGGCGAGGTTGAGGCTCACGTCGTCGTCTCCCGTCCGCTCCGACGCCCCGGTGCGCCGTGCGCCAGACCGTACTACCGGAAGGCGTCCTGCCCGGTGAGCGCCTGGCCGATCACCAGCTGGTGGACCTCGGAGGTGCCCTCGTAGGTGAGGACGGACTCGAGGTTGTTGGCGTGGCGCAGCACCGGGTACTCGAGCGTGATGCCGTTGCCGCCGAGCAGCGTGCGGCACTCGCGGGCGATGGCGATCGCCTCGCGGACGTTGTTGAGCTTGCCCAGGCTCACCTGGCGCGGGTCGAGCCGGTGCTCGTCCTTCAAGCGTCCGAGGTGCAGGGCGAGCAGCATGCCCTTGCCCAGCTCGAGGGTCATGTCGGCGAGCTTGGCCTGGGTGAGCTGGTAGCCGGCCAGCGGCTTGTCGAAGATCTCGCGGTCCTGGCTGTAGGCGATGGCGGTCTCGAGGCAGTCGCGGGCCGCGCCCAGCGCACCGAAGACGATGCCGAAACGGGCCTCGTTCAAGCAGGACAGCGGGCCGGACAGGCCGCGGGCCTCGGGCAGCATCGCCGACTCGGGCACGCGGACGCCGTCGAGGACCAGCTCGGCCGTGACCGACGCGCGCAGCGAGAGCTTGCGCTTGATCTCGGGGGCGGAGAAGCCGGGGGTGTCGGTGGGCACGACGAAGCCGCGGATCTTGTCGTCGGTCTGCGCCCACACCACCGCGACGTCGGCCACCGATCCGTTGGTGATCCACATCTTGGTGCCGTCGATGACCCAGTCCGAGCCGTCACGACGGGCGCGGGTGCGCATGCCGCCGGGGTTGGAGCCGAAGTCCGGCTCGGTCAGCCCGAAGCAGCCGATGGCCTCGCCGGCCGCCATCCGCGGCAGCCACTCCTGCTTCTGCTCCTCGCTGCCCCACCGCCAGATGGCGAACATGGCCAGCGAGCCCTGCACGGACACCAGGCTGCGCAGGCCGGAGTCGCCGGCCTCGAGCTCCATGCAGGCCAGGCCGTAGGCCGTGGCGCTGGTGCCGGCGCAGCCGTAGCCCTCCAGGTGCATGCCGAGCAGGCCGACGGCAACGAGCTCCTTGGCCAGGTCGCGGGCCGGGATGGTGGCCGACTCGAACCACTCGGCGATGTTGGGCTTGACCTTGTCGTCCACGAACCGGCGCACGGTGTCGCGGATGGCGCGCTCCTCGTCGTCGAGGAGGGCGTCGGTGCCGAACAGGCCGAGCGGGGACTGCGGGGTGGTGCTGGCCATGACGGGCTCCTTCTGCCGGGCGGGGCGAGGCTCAGACGAACGCGCTGATGCCGGTCTCGGCCCGGCCGATGATGAGCTTCTGGATCTGGCTGGTGCCCTCGTAGAGGGTCATGACGCGGGCGTCGCGAAGGTACTTCTGCACCGGGTACTCGTCGATGTAGCCGTAGCCACCGAAGACCTGCACCGCCAGGTTGGCCGCGCGGACCGCGGCCTCGCTCGCGAAGTACTTGGCCTTGGAGGCCGCGGTGCCGAACGGCTCGCCGCGGTCGATGAGGTCGGCGGCGCGCCACACGAGCATGCGGGCGGCGTCGGCGTCCACGGAGATGTCGGCGATCATGTCCTGCACCAGCTGGAACGAGGCGATCGGCCGGCCGAACTGCTGGCGCTCGGTGGCGTGCGAGACCGCGGCCTCGAGGCAGCCCTGCACAATGCCGACGCAGCCGGCGGCCACGCTCACCCGGCCCTTGTCCAGCGAGTACATGGCGATCTTGAAGCCCTGGCCCTCCTCGCCGACCAGCGCCGAGGCCGGCACGCGCACGTCCTCCAGGCTGAGCTCGGCGGTGGCCTGGCCGCGCAGCCCGAGCTTGCCCTTGATCTCGCGCCGACCGAAGCCGGGGGTGTCGGTGGGCACCAGGAACGCCGAGACGCCGCGGGCGCCGGGGCCGCCGGTGCGGGCGAACAGCAGGCAGACGTCGGCCCAGGTGCCGTTGGTGATGAACACCTTGCTGCCGTTGACGACGTACTCGTCGCCGTCACGGACGGCGCGGGTGCGCAGGTTGCCGGCGTCGGAGCCGTTGTCCGGCTCGGTGAGTCCGAAGCAGGCGAGCTTGCGCCCGGTGGCGATGCCGGGCAGCCACTGCTGCTTCTGCTCCTCGGTGCCGTGGCTGACCAGCACCTTGCCGACCAGGCCGTTGGAGACCGAGACGATGCCGCGGACCGCGGAGTCGGCGCGGCCGAGCTCCTCCATGGCGAGGCAGTAGGTGAGGTTGTCCCCGCCGATGCCGCCGTACTCCTCCGGGATGGTCAGGCCGAAGAAGCCGAGGTCGCCCATCTTGGGGATGATCGCGGTGTCGACCGACTCGACGCGGTCCCACTCGGCGCGGTGCGGCACGACCTCCTTCTCCAGGAACTCGCGGGCGAGCTGCTGGAAGCTGCGCTGCTCCTCGGTGAGGGTCAGGTCCATCGGTGGTCTCCCACGGCGTCGGGGGTGCTGCCCATAACCGAACAGCGTTAGGTTATGGTACGCCACCTCGGTCCGACCTGCCAAGGAGGGCGCCGTGGCCCGACCCCGCACCCCGCTGCTCAGCCGCGAGCTGATCCGCGACACCGCCCTGGCCATCGTCGACGCCGAGGGCCTGACGGCGCTGTCGATGCGCAGGCTGGCGCAGGAGCTCGGTGTACAGGCCGCCTCGCTCTACAGCCACTACCGCAACCGCGACGAGGTGCTGGACGCGGTGGCGAACCTGCTCACCCGGGCGGTGGACACCTCCGGGTTCGCGCGAGGCTGGCGCGAGGGCCTGCTCACCTGGGCGCGCTCCTACCGCGCCTCGCTGGCGGCCCACCCCAACGCCGTGCCGCTGGTGGCCTCCGGTGCGGGCAACCGCGAGGACTTCCTGGCCATGGCCGACGCCGTGCACGGCGGCCTGGTCTCGGCCGGGTGGCCGCCGCGGGCGGCGACCACGGTGGCCGGCGCAGTGAAGTACCTCGTCATCGGCGCGGCGTCCACCCCGTTCGCCAGCGGGTTCGCCGACGACGTCCAGGTCTACCTCGACCGCTACCCCAACCTGCGCCAGGCCCACCGGCTGCGCGAGCAGGCGGCACGCATCGACCGGGACAGCTTCGAGCTGGGCCTGCAGGCGCTGGTGAGCGGGCTGGAGGCGAGCTTCCCGGGGTGAGCTCCCGGGGCTCTGCGCCGCAATTGGTCGCTTCCCCCCGTGTATTGAATTCACGGGGGGGAGCGACCCACGGTCACGTGAACGTGATCGTTGGCAGCGGGACGGGCCCCTAAGCCGAGGGCAGGTCCACCAGCTCGGCCAGGTGGCGGCGGTGGGCGCCGGCGGTGCCCAGCCCGATGGAGTCGGCCTTGGCGCGCTTGAGGAACAGGTGCGCCGGGTGCTCCCAGGTCATGCCGATGCCGCCGTGCAGCTGGACGGCCTCCTCGGCGGCGGTCACCGCGGCGGGCGAGCAGTAGGCCTGGGCCACCGAGGCGGCCACCTCGCGGTCCGGGTCGCCGTCGGCCACCGTGGCGGCGGCGTAGCGGGCCGCGGCGGAGGCCGACTCGACCGTGACGTAGAGGTCGGCCAGGCGGTGCTTGAGCGCCTGGAAGCCGCCGACCACCCGGCCGAACTGCTTGCGCTGCTTGAGGTACGCGACCGTGGCGTCCAGGCACCACTGCGCCACGCCGACCTGCTCGGCGGCCATCAGGGCCGCGCCGACCAGCAGCGCCTCGCGGACGGCCGAGGCCGCGGCCGCCGTGCCCGCCGGCAGCAGCGGCACGGACGGCACGCCGGTGAGGTCGACGTCGGCCAGCTGACGGGTCATGTCGAGCGACACGACCGGCTCGACCCGCGCGTCGGCTGCCTGGACCAGGTGCAGCTCGGTGCCCATCGGTCCGGCCACCGGCACCAGCAGGACGTCGGCTTCCAGCGCACCGGCCACCGAGGTGACCCGCCCCGACAGGCTTCCGTCGGTGGTCACCGACGGCTCGTAGGAGAACGCCGCGGTCGCGAAGGGGACCGCCAGTGCGGCGGTCGACTCCCCCGCAGCCAGACGGCCGAGCAGGGCGGCCACGCCGTCGCTGGCTCCCGGGGCGCCCACCCCGGCCAGCAGGGCCGAGGTGGCCACCACCGCACTGGTCAGGAACGGCACCGGCGCAGCGGCGCGGCCGAGCTCCTCGAGCACCACGGCGCCCTCGCGGGCCGAGGCGCCGGCGCCGCCGAGCTCCTCGGGCACCAGCAGCCCGGCCAGCCCGAGGTCCCGGGACAGGGCCCGCCACAGCGGGGCCTGCACCGACGTGTCCCCGTCGTAGACCCGGATGACCTTGTCCGTCGGGCACCGGTCCGCCAGCAGGTCGCGCACGCTCTCGCGCAGCGACTCCTCGACGTCGGAGGGCAGCAGGTTCGGCTCGCCCGCGTGCGGGACGGCGGTGGGGGCGGTCGTGGGGGCCGTCATCGGGGCAGGTCCTTCCAGGCCTTGTCCTTGTCCACGCGGTGCTCGGGCGGGAGCCCCAGCACGCGCTCGGCGACGATGTTGCGCAGGATCTCCGAGGTGCCGCCCTCGATGGAGTTCCCCTTGGCCCGCAGGTAGCGGTAGCCGGCGTCGCGGCCGGTGAACTCGACCACCTCGGGCCGGCGCATCGTCCAGTCCGAGAAGCGCAGGCCGTCCTCGCCGAGCAGCTCGAGCTCGAGTCCGCTCAGCTGCTGGTTGAGCCGGGCGAAGACCAGCTTCATCGCCGAGCCCTCGGGGCCCGGCGCACCGACGGCGAGCTTCTGCCGCAGCCGCATGCCCGTCAGGCGCGCGACCTCGGACTCCACCCACAGCGTCATCAGCCGGTCGTGCAGCTCGGGCTGGCGCAGCTCCGGCCGCTCGCGCCAGGTCTTCGCCACCACGCCGATCATGCCGGCCTCGCGCGGGGCGGCCCCGCCCCCGATCGCCACCCGCTCGTTCATGAGCGTGGCGTTGGCGACCTTCCAGCCCGCGCCCTCGGGACCGAGCCGGTGCGCGTCGGGGATGCGGACGTCGGTGAGGAAGACCTCGTTGAACTCGGCCTCACCGGTGATCTGCCGCAACGGGCGGACGTCGACGCCGGGGTCGGTCATGTCGCACAGGAAGTAGGTGATGCCGGCGTGCTTGGGGACGTCCGGGTTGGTGCGGGCCACGAGGATGGCCCAGCGGGCCTTGTGCGCGCCGGAGGTCCACACCTTCTGGCCGTTGACGACCCACTCGTCGCCGTCGCGGACGGCGCGGGTGCCGAGGGCGGCCAGGTCCGAGCCGGCACCGGGCTCGGAGAACAGCTGGCACCAGATCTCCTCGCCGGTCCACAGCGGCCGCAGGAACCGTTCCTTCTGCTCCTGCGTGCCGAAGGCGAGGATGGTCGGCGCGGCCATGCCCAGGCCGATCCCGTTGCGCCGCGGCTCGTTGTCCGGCGCGCCGGCCGCCTCGAGCAGCTCGTCGACGTGGGTCTGCAGCGCCCGCGGCAGGCCGAGGCCGCCGAGGCCCTCGGGGAAGTGCACCCACGCCAGCCCGGCGTCGAAGCGGGCGCGCAGGAACTCGAGCCGGTCCGTGCCGCCCGGCGGGTGCTCGGCGAGCAGCTTCTCGACCCGCCCGCGCAGGTCCTCGCGCAACGCGGTGTCGTCGGTCATGCACCCTCCCCCTGACGGGCCGCCCGGGCGGCCACCTGCCGCTTGATCTCGTTGCGGGCGAGCGAGTTCTTGTGCACCTCGTCCGGACCGTCGGCGAACCGCAGCGTGCGGATGCCGGCGAAGCTGTTGGCCAGCGGGAAGTCCTGGCTCAGGCCGCCCGCGCCGTGCACCTGGATCGCCTTGTCCAGGATCCACTCGACCGTGGCCGGGGTGGCGATCTTGATCGCCTGGATCTCGGTGTGGGCGCCCTTGTTGCCCACCGTGTCCATGAGCCAGGCGGTCTTGAGCACCAGCAGCCGCAGCTGCTCCACGCGCACGCGCGCCTCGGCGATCCAGTCGCGGATCACGCCCTGCTCGGCCAGCGGCTTGCCGAACGCCACCCGGTCCGCGGCGCGGGTGCACATCAGCTCGATGGCACGCTCGGCGACACCGATCGAGCGCATGCAGTGGTGGATGCGGCCCGGCCCGAGGCGGGCCTGGGCGATGGCGAAGCCGTCGCCCTCGTTGCCGATCAGGTTGGTCGCCGGGACCCGGACGTCGTGGAACTCGAGCTCGGCGTGGCCGCCGTGGTCGTGGTCGTCGTAGCCGAAGACCTCCATGCCCCGCTTCACGACCAGGCCGCGTGTGTCGCGCGGCACCAGGATCTGGCTCTGCTGGCGGTGCCGGTCGGCGGTCGGGTCGGTCTTGCCCATGACGATGAAGATCCTGGCGTTCGGGTTCATCGCGCCGGTGATCCACCACTTGCGCCCGTTGATGACGTAGTCGTCGCCGTCGCGCTCGATGCGGGTGCTGATGTTGGTGGCGTCGGAGGAGGCGACGTCGGGCTCGGTCATCGCGAAGGAGGACCGGATCTCGGCGGCGAGCAGCGGCTCGAGCCAGCGCTCCTTCTGCTCCGGCGTGCCGAACTCGCTGAGCACCTCCATGTTCCCGGTGTCCGGCGCGGAGCAGTTCAGGGCCGCGGGGGCGAGGTGGCCGCTGCGCCCGGTGATCTCGGCCAGCGGCGCGTACTGCAGGTTGGTCAGGCCCGCGCCGTGCTTGCCCGGGAGGAACAGGTTCCACAGGCCGCGGTCGCGCGCCTTGGCCTGCAGCTCCTTGAGGACCGGCACCTCGCTCCAGGCCCACCGGTCCTCGAGCGCCGCCAGCTGCTCGGCGAACACCGGCTCGGCCGGGTAGACGTGCTCGTCCATGAACCCCAGCAGGTTCTGGCGGAGCTCCTCGGTCTTGGCGTCGTGGGCGAACTCCATCAGCTGTGCTCCTTCAGCGAGGTGATGCCGGCGGCGAGCAGCGGTTCGACCACCTGACCCACGGTGTCGAACCCGCTGCCCACGGTCTGGCCCTGGACGTAGCGGTAGTGGATGCCTTCGAGGATCACAGCGATCTTGAAGTAGGCGAGGCCGAGGTAGAAGCCCATCGCGCCCATCTCGCGCTCGCTCGTCTGCGCGTAGCGGTCCAGCATCGCGGCGTTGCCCAGGAAGCCGGGCGCGGTGGAGGCGTCGGCCACCGCGTAGCCGTTCGACTGCTCGGCCATCGACTGGTAGACGACCAGCAGAGCGACGTCGGTGAGCGGATCGCCGATGGTCGCCATCTCCCAGTCGAGCACGGCCGCGACCTGGTCGTCCCCGTCCACCAGCAGGTTGTCCAGCCGGTAGTCGCCGTGCACCACGGCCGGGGCCTGCTCGGCCGGGATGTGCTGCTCCAGCAGGGCGTGCAGCTCGTCGGCGCCGGCCAGCTCGCGGCTGCGCGAGCCGTCCAGCTGCTTCTTCCAGCGGCGCACCTGACGGGCCAGGAACCCCTCGGGGCGGCCGAAGTCGGCCAGCCCGACGGCGGCGGGATCGACCCGGTGCAGCGCGGCGAGGGTGTCGGTCATCCGCTCCGAGATGGCCCTGGTCCGCTCGGCCCCCAGGGGGGCGAGCTGGCGGGCGAAGCGGTAGGGCGTCCCCTCCACCTTGCTCATCACGTAGAAGGGAGCACCGACGACGTCGACGTCCTCGCACAGCGCATAGGTGACCGGCACCGGCACGTCGGTGTCCCGCAGCGCGGTCATGACCCGGTGCTCGCGGCTCATGTCGTGCGCCGTGGCCAGCACGTGGCCCAGGGGCGGCCGGCGCACGATCCAGGTGCGGGCGCCGTCGTCGACCTCGTAGGTGAGGTTGGACTTGCCGCCGGCGATCACCTTCGCCCGCAGCGGCCCGCCGGCCGCGCCGGGGACCTGCGCCGCGAAGAACCCGGCGAGCCGCGGCAGGTCCAGGCCCGGCACCTGATCCGACAGCTCGTCGGAGACCTGGACGCCCTCGCCCGGGTCCGCCGGGTTGCCCGGGGTGCCGGCGCCTGCGGAGCCGACCGTCATTCGACCAGCACCGAGAGGATCTCGGCCACGCAGGCCGGCTTGTCGCCGCCCTCGCGCTCGATCGTGACCCGGGTGGTCGCCTGCGCCCCTTGCGGTCCGCGGTCGAGCGAGACCAGCTCCACCCCGGCGCGCAGCCGCGAGCCGACCGGCACCGGGGAGGGGAACCGGACCTTGTTCGAGCCGTAGTTGACGCCCATCTTCAGGCCCTCGACCGAGTAGACCTGCCAGACCAGCTTGGGCACCAGCGAGAGCGTGAGGTAGCCGTGAGCGATGGTGCTGCCGAACGGGCCGCTCTTGGCCCGCTCGGGGTCCACGTGGATCCACTGGTGGTCGCCGGTCGCGTCGGCGAACAGGTCGATCTGCTCCTGCGTCACCTCGTGCCAGTCGCTGTAGCCCAGGTGCGTGCCGACGGCCTTCTCCAGCTCGTCGAGCCCGTTGAACGTGCGCACGCCGTCTCCTCTCCCGCCGGTGCCAGTCGTCAGCAGCTCGTGCTCAGTCCTTGGGCCCGCCGGCCACGTAGATGACCTGGCCGGAAACGAACCCGGCCTCCTCGCGCGCGAAGAACGACACGGTGGCTGCGATGTCCTCGGGCTGGCCGACCCGGTTCACCGGGATCTGCGCGGCGGCCCCGGCCTTGAACTGCTCGAACGGGATGCCGATGCGCTCGGCGGTGGCCGCGGTCATCTCGGTCTCGATGAAGCCCGGGGCGATGGCGTTCACCGTGACGCCGAACTTGCCCAGCTCGATGGCGAGGGTCTTGGTGAACCCCTGCAGGCCGGCCTTGGCGGCGGCGTAGTTGGCCTGCCCCCGGTTGCCGAGCGCCGAGGTGCTGGACAGGTTGACGATCCGGCCCCACTGCGCGTCGGTCATGTACTTCTGGCAGGCCCGGCTCATGAGGAACGAGCCGCGCAGGTGCACGCCCATCACCGCGTCCCAGTCGCCGGTGGTCATCTTGAACAGCAGGTTGTCCCGCGTGATCCCGGCGTTGTTGACCAGCACGGTCGGGCCGCCGAGCTCCTCGGCCACCCGGGTGACCGCCGCCTCCACCGCCTGCTCGTCGGCGACGTCGACGCCGACGCCGATCGCGGTGCCGCCGGCCGCCTTGATGGCCTCCACGGTGCCCTGGCAGGCGCTCTCGTCCAGGTCGAGCACGGCGACGGCGAAGCCGTCGGCGGCGAGCCGCTCGGCCACGGCGGCCCCGATGCCGCGGGCGGCCCCGGTGACGACGGCGGTGCGCTGCTCGGTCATGCGTTCTCCTGTCAGAAGGGGTGGAACTCGTCAGGTGGTGGAACTGGTCGGCGCGCCCGCCGGGTCGAGCCCGGGGACGAGGGCGGCGAGCGCCCTGCGGGTGCCCTCCGCGTCGGTGTGCAGCACGGTGCGCAGGCCCACGCGGGCAGCGCCCTCGACGTTGGGCTCGGCGTCGTCCACGAACGCGGCCCGCTCGGGGGCAACACCGAGCAGCTCCAGCGTGTGCGTGAAGATCTCCGAGTTCGGCTTGCGCAGCCCGACCTCTCCGGAGATCACCACCGGGTCGAACAGGGCCTCGATGCGTTCGCGCGGGTAGGTGTTGCCCCAGCTGTTGGACAGCAGCGCCACGCGCACGCCGGTGGCCTTCAGGTCCTCGACCAGGGCCAGCATCTCCGGGTCCACGCGCATGTCCGCGAAGAGCCCGGCGAGCAGCCCGCTGGTCGGGACCGGGCCGCCGTCCACGCGGACCAGCTCGGCGGCCAGCAGCGCGTCGAACTCGGCGATGCTCAGCTCGCCGGTCTCGAGCCGGTGGATCGGCGTGCCCTCCGGCGCGGAGCGGGACAGCCACGCCTTGAGCGTGCGCGAGAACGAGCCGGGGTCGATGCCGTCGCGCTCGAGCCAGGCCGCGATCGAGTCGCGGACCGGCGTGGTGAGCACGCCGCCGTAGTCGAAGACGACCGCCTCTACGACGGCACTGTCGCCGGCACCGACCCCGCTCGTCACGTCACACGCCGCCGGTGAGCGTGATGCCGCCGTCGAGCGTGATGACCTGGCCGGTGACCCAGGCGGCGTCCTCCGACAGCAGGTAGGCGACGGCGGCGCCGACGTCCTCCGGCACGCCGAGCCGCTTGAGCGGGTAGGCCGCGGAGACCTGCTCCTCGCGGCCCTCGTAGAGGGCGGTGGCGAACTTGGTCTTCACCACGGCCGGTGCCACGGCGTTTACCCGGATCGACGGTCCGAGCTCGACCGCGAGCTCCTGGGTGAGGTGGATGAGCATCGCCTTGCTGGCGCCGTAGAACCCGATCCCCGGGGCCGGTCGCAGCCCGGCCACCGAGGCGACGTTGACGACGGCGCCGCCGTGCTCGCCCATCCACGCCTTGTGCGCCTGCTGCAGCCAGGCCAGCGCCGCCAGGCAGTTGACCTCGACGATCTTGCGGGCGGCGTCGAGGTCGAGCTCGATCATCGGCCCGTACGCCGGGTTGATGCCGGTGTTGTTGACCAGCAGGTCCAGGCTGCCGAAGGCGTCCAGCGCACGGGCGACCGTCTCGGCCTGGTGCGCGGGGTCGTCGGCCTTGCCGGCCACCGCGATCGCCCGCTCCGGGCCGCCGAGCGCCTGCACGGCCTCGTCGAGCGCCTCCTGCTTGCGCGCGGTGATGACCACGCGGGCGCCCTCGTCGACCAGCCGCTGGGCGATGGCCAGGCCGATGCCCCGGCTGGCGCCGGTGACGATCGCGGTCTTGCCCTCGAAGCGGTTCCCCGCGGACGACGTCACGACAGCCGCTCCAGCACCATCGCCATGCCCTGCCCGCCACCGACGCACATCGTCTCCAGCCCGAACTGCTTGTCGTGCCACTGCAGGCTGTTGATGAGCGTGGAGGTGATGCGGGCGCCGGTCATGCCGAACGGGTGGCCCACGGCGATGGCGCCGCCGTTGATGTTGAGCTTGTCCATCGGGACGCCGAGCTCGCGGGCGCTGGGGATGACCTGCGCGGCGAAGGCCTCGTTGATCTCGACGAGGTCGATGTCGTCGATGGTCATGCCGGCACGGGCCAGGGCCTGCTTGCTCGCCTCGACCGGGCCGAGGCCCATGATCTCCGGCGAGAGACCGGTGACGCCGGTGGAGACGATGCGCGCGAGCGGGGTGAGGCCGAGCTCGCGGGCCTTGGTGTCGCTCATGACGAGCACCGCGGCGGCGCCGTCGTTGAGCGGGCAGCAGTTGCCGGCCGTGACCGTGCCGTCGGGACGGAACACCGGCTGCAGCTGGGAGACCGCCTCCAGGGTGACCCCCGCGCGGGGACCGTCGTCCTTCGAGACGACCGAGCCGTCCGGCAGCCTGACCGGCGTGATGTCCTTGGCCCAGAAGCCGTCGGCGATGGCCTTCTCGGCCAGGTTCTGGCTGCGCACGCCGAACTCGTCCTGCTCGGCGCGGGTGATGCCCTTGAACTGCGCGACGTTCTCGGCGGTCTGGCCCATCGCGATGTAGGCGTCCGGGAGGGTGCCGAGCGCCCGCGGGTCGACCCAGGTCTGGCCGCCCCCGGCGAACTTCTCGGTGCGCTCGCGCGCCTCGTCGAACACCGGGTTCCGGCTGTCCGGCCAGCCGTCCGAGCTGCCGTTGGCGAAGCGGCTGACCGTCTCCACGCCCGCGGAGATGAAGACGTCGCCCTCGCCGGCCTTGATGGCGTGCATGGCCATGCGGGTGGTCTGCAGGCTGGAGGAGCAGTAGCGGTTCACGGTGGTGCCGGGCAGGTGGTCCATGCCGGCGAGCACCGCCACGACGCGGGCGATGTTGAAGCCGGACTCACCGCCGGGCTGCCCGCAGCCCATCATCAGGTCGTCGATCTGGCGCGGGTCGAGCGCGGGCACCTGGTCCAGCAGCGCGCGCACCATCTGCACGGACAGGTCGTCCGGGCGCATGTCCCTGAGCGACCCCTTGCCGGCCCGGCCGATCGGCGAGCGGGCGGTGGCGACGATGACTGCTTCGGGCATCGGGACCTCTCTGTCCTGTGAGCGGCTGGAGCGTCCAGCGGCGGCCGGCAGCGCACTGACTAAGCGCTTGCTTACCGGCGACGTGACGCCTAGCCTCGCCCACGTCCGCCGGTGCCGTCAACACCCCGGCCGGCACCCGCGAGACACCCGAGCGGAAGGTCTCCCCCATGGCCCAGCCCCGTCCCGAGCCCCGTGGCGGCCCGGCGCCCGCGGCGACCGCCGGGGAGGCCGCCGAGCCCCGGGGCGACGCGCGGGAGCGGCTGGTGGCCGCGGCGGTGGAGGCCTTCGCGGCCAAGGGCTTCCACGGCACCACCACCCGCGACATCGCGGCCGCCGCGGGCGTGAGCCCGGCCGCCCTCTACGTGCACCACCGGTCCAAGGAGGACCTCCTCCACCTCATCTCCCGCGAGGGCCACCTGCGCACCCTCGCGCTCGTGCGCGACGCCGCGGCGACGTCGACGGACCCGGTGGAGCAGCTGCTGGCGGTGGTTCGGGCCTTCACCGCCCACCACGCCCGCAACCACACCAGCGCCCGCATCGTGAACTACGAGCTCTCGGCCCTCTCCCCCGAGCACCGGCGGGAGATCTCGGCCATCCGGCGGCAGATCGACACCGAGGTCCGTCACGTGGTGGAGCGCGGCGTGACCGAGGGCGCGTTCACCACGACCAACCCGCGGATGACCACCCTGGCGCTGCTGTCCCTCGGCGTCGACGCCGCGCGCTGGTACCGCGACGAGGGCGAGTGGACGCCCGAGGACGTCGCCGAGCACTACTGCCAGCTGGCGCTGCGCATCGTCGGAGCGGACTGAGCGGACTGAGCGGCCTGGGCGGAGGCTCAGGCCGCGCGCTCGGCGATGACGACGGCGTCGGACTCGACGACCTGCCCCTGCCAGCGGGTGTGCCACTGCGAGGCACCGAGCAGCAGCACGGTGCCCCGGGCCGGGCGCGGGAAGGACAGCAGCACGTGCCGGTGGCCCCAGCAGCCCTGCGGGGTGGCGACCGAGCAGTCGAGGTTGTCCGAGGCCAGCCCGTCGTCGTACATCCACAGGAAGTCGGCCAGCAGCGGGCCGCCGGTGCTGACCGCCCAGTTGCTCCCCCAGGCCCACAGCGCGTGGCCGTCGAGCGTGCGGCCGGGCACCTGCGGGTCGACGTCGTGCGAGGCGCCGTAGGAGGCGACCTGGCTCAGCGTGGTGCTCAGGCCCAGGACCGGGGCGAGGCCGCGCGCGGTCCGCTCGTCGTTCACCAGCCACAGCAGCTGGTGGCGCGGGCTCATGGCGCTCCACCCGGCCGGCAGCGTCAGGCGGCGCAGGTGCTCCCGTGCGCGGCCCGCATCGATCGCGGCGACGACCGAGCGGGTGCAGGCCGCGCTGCGCCAGCCGGTGGCTCCGGTGCAGGCGGCGTCCACGGCCCGGGGCACCGGCACGTTGTCGCGCGGGTCGGCCACCGCGCCGTGGCTGCCGGCGCCGCCAGCAGCACGGGTGGCGCGCGCGGGCTCGGCGGCCGCGGCGGGGGCCGTGGCCAGCGCGGCGAGCACCAGCGGCGCCGCCAGCGCGGCGAGCAAGGGTCGGGCGAGGGTGGAACGCACTGCGTCCTCCGGGTGTCGGGACGGCGAGGAGGGCCGTCGACGACCGTAAGGGCTGCCCGGCAACCGGCACCGAACCAACCACCCAAGACCGGGCAAAAAGGGCGATCGACCGATCGGGGTCAGCGGTCACCTCGCGGTGCGGCGCGACCGCGCACGGTCGACGGCGCTGGATTCCACCGGCTCTACGTCCGAAGGATCGACACCTATGGGTGCCGATCCTTCGGAGGCAACGGCGAGACCGCAGGGTTCACCCCGCGGAGATCTCGTCCCGCAGCACCCGCTTGAGCAGCTTGCCGCTCTGGTTGCGGGGCAGCTCGTCGACGAAGTGCACGCGCTTGGGCAGCTTGAACGGGGCCAGGGTCTGCCGGGCGTGGGCCACCAGCTCCTCGGCGCTCACCTCGCTGCCCGGCCGGCGCACGACGACGGCGGTCACCGCCTCGATCCAACGCTCGTCCGGGGTGGCCACCACGGCGACCTCGGCGACGCCCGGGTGCGTGTAGAGGGCGTCCTCGACCTCGCGGGAGGCCACCAGCACGCCGCCGGTGTTGATGACGTCCTTGATCCGGTCGACGACGGTGAGGTAGCCCTCGGCGTCGCGCTTCACCAGGTCCCCGGAGTGGAACCAGCCGTCGCGGAAGGCCTCGGCGGTGGCCTCCGGGTTGTCCCAGTAGCCGGTGCACAGCTGCGGGGACCGGTAGAGCAGCTCGCCGGACTCGTCCGGGCCGACGTCGGCGCCGGACCCGTCGACGACGCGCACCTGCACGAACACGACCGGGCGCCCGCACGACTCGGGACGCTGCTCGTGCTCCTCGGGCCGCAGCACGCTGGCCAGCGGGCCGATCTCCGACTGCCCGAAGCAGTTGTAGAAACCCAGCCCGGGCAACCGCTCCTGCAACCGCTGCAGCACCGGGACCGGCATCACCGACGCGCCGTAGTAGGCCTTGCGCAGGGAGGACAAGTCGGCCGTCCCGAGATCCGGGTGGTTGGCCAGCGGCACCCAGACCGTGGGTGCCAGGAAGAGCGAGCCGATGCGGTCCGCGGCGATCCGCCGCAGCACCTCGGGGACGTCCGGCCGCGGCATGAGGTGGTTGGTGGCGCCGACCGCCAGCGACGGGAGCAGGAAGACGTGCATGCCGGCCGAGTGGTAGAGCGGCATGCAGTGCAGCGGGGTGTCGTCGGCCGCGATGTCCAGCGCCAGCAGGCAGGAGACGTACTCGTGCACGAGCGCGCGGTGGGTCATCATCGCGCCCTTGGGCAGCGAGGTCGTGCCCGAGGTGTAGAGCAGCTGGACCAGGTCGGTGTCGGCCACCTCGACCTCCAGCGCCGGCACCTCGCCGCTGCGCCACCGGTGCAGCACGGCGTCGTCCGTGCCGTGCAGGACGAGCACCTGCTCCACGGCCGTGTCGGGCCGGACCTTCTCCACGCCCTCGCGCAGCGGTTCGTCCACCAGCGCGAGCCGCGCCCCGGACTGGCGCAGGATGTAGGACAGCTCGCCGCCGGTGAGCGCGTAGTTGACCGGCACGTGCACCAGCCCGGCACGGGCGCAGCCGAGGTAGGCCAGCAGGTAGGCGTCGGAGTTGGCGCCCACGGTCGCGACCCGGTCGCCCTTGGCCAGGCCGAGCGAGAGCAGGTGGCCGGCCGCCCGGGTGACGGCATCGTCGAGCTCGCGGTAGGTCCAGGACCGTTCGGCGAACACCAGGGCCGGGCGGTCCGGGTGCCGCTGCGCGCTGCGCCGCAGGACGTCGTCGACGGTGCTGGAGCGGGGGTCGGTCATCCGCGGATCGTGCCACTGGACGCTGTCGGCCCACCAGAGGGCTGGCGCACGTCGGCCCCGGCCTGAACGGGCTCAAGGTCCCGGAGGGGATGCCGATGGGGAATCTGTGCTCGCATCGATGCAAGCGTCCGCGCATCCGAGCAGGGGTCGCGAGCGCGACGAGATCGGGCGCATGCTGGCGGTGCGCCTGCCGGGACAGGACCGGCCTGACGCCTTCACCGTGGTCGAGCGGACCCTCCGGCACCTCGACCTGACCCCCTTCCTGAGCCTGCAGTGCGACCTGCCCGGTCCCGGGGCCACCGTGGTGTGCACCGGGACCAGCGGGGACTGGGAGACCACCGTCCTGCCTGCCCCCGCCGGGCTGTTCCGGGTGGCCGTCCCGGCCTGGATGCACCGCTCGACCACGCGCACGTCACGCCGCGTCGGACTGCACGAGAAGGTGCACCTCACGGTCGAGCAGGTCAGGTGGGCGGCTCACCTGGTCAACCTCTCGGCCAGCGGCGCGGCCCTGCGCCTGGAGGCCGCCGCGCGGCTCCGGGTCGGCTCCACCCTGCTCTGCCACCTGCCCAGCGGCACGGCCGCGGCGACCGTGCGCCGGCTGGGCCAGGACGAGCACCCGCTGCTGAGCACCGTCGGGGTGAGCTGGAGCAGCACCGACGCCGGTGTCCGCCAGTGGATCGCCCAGCGGATCACCGCCGCGGCCCAGCGGCAGGGCTGAGCCGGGCGTCGCGACCTCGGGTGGCGGAACACGTGGTCCACGGCGATGGTTGAGAGCACAACGAACAGCTCGCACCAGCGCAGGATGAGGACCGCTCATGCCACCTCTCGTGTCCAGGCTCACCGTCGTCATCGGCTCCACCCGCCCCGGCCGCGCCGGCCTCCCCATCGGCACCTGGTTCGCCGAGCGAGCCCGGGCGCACGGCGGCTTCGACGTCCAGGTCGTCGACCTCGCCGAGCTCGCCCTGCCGCTGCTGGACGAGCCGAACCACCCGCGCCTGCGCCAGTACGTGCACCAGCACACCAAGGAGTGGAGCGCGCTGGTCGAGGCCTCCGACGTCGTCGTGCTCGTGACGCCGGAGTACAACCACGGCTACCCCGCGGCGCTGAAGAACGCCATCGACTACCTGCACGAGGAGTGGAAGGACAAGCCGGTCGGCTTCGTCTCCTACGGCGGCGTGGCCGCGGGCACCCGGGCCGTGCAGCAGCTCAAGCAGGTCGTCGCCGTGCTCAAGATGGTCGCGGTCCCCGAGGCGGTCTCCATCCCCTTCCACGCCCGGCTGCTCGAGGACGGCGCGCTGCGTCCCACTCCGGAGGTGGAGCAGTCCGCGGACGCGATGCTCGACGAGCTCGCCCGCCTGGACGCCGCCCTGCGACCGCTGCGCGAGGAGCGGGCCCGCTCGGCTGCCTGACCGGCGCTGCGCAGACCAGCCTCAGCAGACCACCGTCAGCAGACCACCGTCAGCAGACCACCCCGTGCTTGGCGGCGAGGATGTGCTGCACCGCCTCGCGCAACCGGGTGCGCGGCAGCTCGCCGGAGCGCACGGCGGCGACGACGGCGTCGACGGTGGCCTGCATGGTCGGTCCGGTGCCGGAGGACGCCGAGCCGAACATCACCATGTCCGCCCCCGCCTCCAGCGCGCGCACGGTGGCCCGCGGCACCGTCATGCCGTTGGCCGACAGCGCGCCGGCCGACAGCGAGTCGGTGAGGACGAGCCCGCCGAAGCCGAGCTGGCCGCGCAGCACGCCGGTGATCACCTCGCGGCTCACGCTGGCCGGCAGGGTGGTCAGCCCCGGCACCGAGGCGTTGGACACCATGACCGCGGGGATCCCGGCGGTCACCGCGTCGGCGAACGGCCGCAGGTCCTTCTCCTTCACCGTGCTCCACGGCCGCGAGGTGGCCGGGCGCACGTCGGTGTTGCCGGTCGACCCGCCCAGCCCGGGGAAGTGCTTGACGACGGGCACGACCCCGCCGGCGCGCAGGCCGCTGGCGAAGGCTCGGCCGTAGGCCGAGGCCGTGGCCGGGTCGAGGCTGAAGGAGCGGGTGCCGTCGGGGTTGTCGTTGCTGGGCCCGGCCTGGTCGTCGAGGTCGAGCACCGGCGCGAGGTCCATCGTGACGCCGACGCCGCGCAGCAGCCGGCCGGTCCGGGAGCCCAGGGCCTTCACCTCGGCGCGCGACAGCGTGGCCGCCATCGCCCGGGCGGAGGGGATCCGGCCGACGACGTTGGCCATCCGCTGGACCGAACCGCCCTCCTCGTCGGACATGACGAACGGGCGCACACCGTCGGGGGCCTTGGCCGCGAGCGAGTCCAGCGACGCGCGCAGCCCCGAGGGGGCGTAGCTGCCGAAGAGCAGGACGCCGCCGGCGCCGGCGGCCACCTGCGGGCCGACCTTCCACACGGACGTCTCCTGCACCGGCACGATGATCGTCTGGGCGGCCAGCCGGGCGTCGCTCCAGGTGCTCAGGTCCGGGGTCGTGGTGCACCTCGCGGGGGCGGCGGTGGTCGCCGTCGACGTCGCGCTGGGCCTCGCGGTGGCCGTCGGGCGGTGGCTCGGTGTGCTCGACACGGTGGCGTGCACCGTGGCCGCCGGGCTGGTGGTGGCCGCCGCGGGGGTCGCGGTGGTGGCGGTCGCCGAGGGCGTCGACGACAGGCTGGGCGTGGCGACGCCGAGCGTGACCGCGGGCGAGTCGTCGCCGGCCGGGACCGTGGTCGGCGCCCCGCCGCAGGCGGTGAGCAGGAGGAGCGTGGCGACCCCGCCCGCCCCGGCACCGAGGACCGCCCGGCGGCGCGCGCGCAGCGCGGTCCCCCGGCCGCCGTCGCCGTGCAGCCGCCGTCGCTGTGCCATGCGCGAACCCCTGTGCCTCGTGCGTGCCACCGGCACGACGCCGGTCACCATCGCACACATCGACCCAGACCAGTCCGATACGAGGAGATGGCCGGAGATCGGGGTCTCCTATCAGCAGGCGACCGACCGCCCGGGACTTTCAGCCCTGGGGGCCGCCGGGGCGCACCGGAGGCTGGGAGACGGGCTCGCGGTGCGCCGAGGGCCGGCGGACCGGGCGGGCCGCGAGGAGGCGTCTCATGGCGACAACCACTGGAACGATGACCCCGGCGGTGATGCGCAAAGCACTGCAGTCGTTCATCGCCGCATGGAACGACCACGACGTCGACGCGGTGATCGCCATGGTCGCCGACGACGTGCAGTGGGAGAACCCGGCCAACCCCAAGCCGGTCACCGGGAGGACGCAGGCGGCGAAGGACGTCGAGGCGACGTTCACGGCCTTCCCGGACCTGCACTTCCCCAAGGAGGACTTCCACGCCTACAGCACCGACGACCCGTCGGTCGGCTTCACGACGTGGACCGTCACCGGGACGATGACCGGGCCGCTGTCCGGCCTCGAGCCGACCGGCCGGCACGTCCGGCTGGGCGGGGTGTGCGCCTACCGGTTCCGTGACGGGCTCATCGCCGAGCACCGGATCGTGTTCGACAGCCTCGACTTCGTCCAGCAGCTCGGACTCATCCCCCGCGAGGAGGACTTCAGCTACAAGGCGATGGTCCAGGTCCAGCGGCTGGCCACCAAGACCCGCCGCGCGCTCCACGTCTGAGCAGCGGCGGCGAGGTTACGGGCGACGACGGGGGCGGGACCGAGGCCGGTCCCGCCCCCGTGCCGTCCCGCCGTCGGCAGGTCCCGGCACGATCGCGTGCCGGAGGGCCGTCAGCGGTGGCTCAGGACCCAGAGCTTGCCCTGGCCCTTGCCGAGCGTCGCGCCGGTGGTGACGTAGACGGCGCCGTGGGTGCTCACCGTGACCGCGCCGGGGAACGGCAGCAGGCCGCCGCCGAAGCGGGTGACCTGGGTCGGGTGGGCGAACGGGATGCGCGCGACGTCGCCGGGCTGCTTGCCGGTGCCGTTGTCCTTGAACATCTCGGTCAGCCACAGGTTGCCCTGCCGGTCGAAGGCGCAGGAGGAGATGGTCGTCAGGCCGGTGGCCCACTTCGTGGCGTTGTGCCGCCAGTCACGGGAGCTGGGGTCGACCCGCCAGACGTTCGACTTCCCACCGCCGGTCTGCAGGTTCACCAGCAGGTCGAGGGCGCCGACGTAGAGCTTGCCGTCGGGCCCCTGGGCCACGCAGGTGGGCACCGCGTCCCGGGTGCCGGGGGGCGTCTCGTTCGGGATGTAGGAGATGATCCGCGTCCGCCCGTTGGCCAGGACCTCCGAGACGGTGTTGGCGCCGGCGTCGACGACGTAGGTGTGCTGCCGCCCGTGCCGGTCGCGCGCCACCAGCACGCCGTAGGGGTTGGAGTCCGGGAACTCGTTCCAGAGGTACTTGTGCTGGGCGGTCCAGGCGTACTGCTGGTCCCCGACGTCGCTGACGGCGACGGCGCGCCCGGTCCGGGTGTCGAAGCGGTAGAGGTGGCCGACCTGCGGCACGGTGCGGTGGGCCTCCGCGCGGACGCCGGCCTGGCTCAGCCCCATGATCATCTTCACGTCACGCCCGAGCGCGCTCATCCCCGAGGGTCCCAGCGCGTCGGGTGGCCCGCCGCCCTCGGAGGCGTAGACGGACGTGAACGAGGTGCGCCAGGTCCGGTGCAGACGGCCGTCCCGCCACACGTACTTGCCGACCCCGCCGGTGCGGGTCACCCCCATGCTCCCCTTCCCGGGGTAGCCGGCCTCGGAGACGTAGACCGCGCCGGCGGAGTCGATGGCCACGCCCCGGGGAGCGTTCAGGCCCGAGACCACGGTGCGCAGGGTCCAGCCGCCGTCGCTGGCGCCTGCCGAGGCGACGGGCACGGCCCACGTCGCGGCTCCCACCGCGCCCGCGGCGAGCAGGACCAGAGGTCGGTGAGGTCGCACGTCGAACCCCCTCGTGTGGTGCGGAGTGGCGCCGCACGGACGGCGCCGCCGTCCCGCAGACGGTGATCCGACGCCCACACCTCGGGAATGGCCCACACGGGTGGTTCGCGCAGCGTCGACCAGGGCCGCGCGCAGGGTGGATGGAGCGCGTCCGCAGCGCGGAGCGGGCTGCCTACGGCCGGTCGCGCGCCTCGCGGTCGAGCAGGTTCGGCGCGGGCCGCATGACGTGGTAGCGCTGCGCCGCCCACAGGCACCCGCCGGTGGCCACGAGCGCGAGCAGACCCACCAGCCCCAGCAGCAGGTGGCCGTAGAGACCCATCACCACGCCGACGACCGCCACGACCAGCAGCGCTCCGCCGACGACGACCGCGGCGATCTCGCGCACGACCACTCCTCCCGCTGCTCCACGTCCCGCTCTGCGGCGTGCTCCTCACGGCGCGCCCGCCCCGGGACCGCACCCATCCTCGCCGCGGCGGTGGCGCGACCGCACCTCCGGGGCCCGCGGCCGGCGGGTTCCTGAACCGGACGGGACCGAACCGTGGCGCGGGCTTTGCCCGTCGGCCCACGGCGGACCCCGCCGCGCGACCCGGTCGCCGGCACGACGAGGCGGACTGCTCAGGCGAGCGTGCGCCGCAGGTAGTCCCGCAGCGCGACGGCGTTGTTGTGCACCTGATCCCGGGCGCTGAACACCAGCAGCACGTCCCCCTCGGCGGCGGCGTCCCGCAGCGGCCCCCACGCCTGCGGGTCGGCGTCCAGCTCGGCGGCGTAGCGGCGGCGGAACTCCTCCCAGCGGGCGGGGTCGTGCCCGAACCAGCGGCGCAGCTCGGTGCTCGGCGCCGCGTCGCGCACCCAGCCGTCCAGCGTCAGCTCCTCCTTGCGCACGCCGCGGGGCCACAGCCGGTCGACCAGGAAGGCCCTCGTCCCCGCCGGCGGCGGACCCGCCTCGCGCAGCTCGGACACATGCACCGATCGCAGGTCACCCATCGCACCCTCCCCTCGGGCCGGATCCCTCCGGCCGGATCCCATAGGGCCGTTCCCTACCCCCGGCCGGCACCTCGGCGTCGAGGAGCTGCCCGAGCCGGGCGAGCAGGTCCTCGGCGGTGAAGGGCTTGGCCAGGAACGGCAGGCGGCCGCCGCTCACGGCGGTTCCGGCGGCCGGGTCGTCGGTGTACCCCGACATGAGCAGCACCCGGGCCCCCGGCTGCCGCTCGTTCAGCTCCACGGCGAGGGCGCTGCCGTGGGCGTCGGGGAGGACGAGGTCGCAGAGGAGCACGTCGAGCCTGTCGAGCCCGCCGAGCCCGCCGAGCCCGGCCACCGCCGCGCGCGCCGCCGCCGCCGACTCCGCCACCAGGACGTCGTAGCCGGCTCCCCGCAGCACCGTGCCCACCCCCTCCCGCCGCGACGGGTCGTCCTCCCCCCCCCGACCCCGCCGGCCGGCTCCGGATCCGGCGCCGGTGCCGGGGAGGGCCTGGGTGCGGCCGGGACGGCAGGGCGCGTCCACGAGCGGCAACCAGATCTCCACCGTCGTGCCGGTCCCGGGAGTGCTGACGAGCGAGAGGCTGCCCCCGCTCTTCTCCACGACGCTGTGCACGAGCGCGAGCCCGAGCCCCGTGCCCCGGCCGGTCGGCTTCGTGGTGAACAGGGGGTCCACCGCCTGCTCGAGGGTGGCCGCGTCCATCCCGTGGCCGGTGTCCTGCACCCGCAGGACCGCACCGGGCACGCCCAGCGGGGACGGCCGGTTCTCGACGGCGAGGGTGAGCAGCCCCCCGTCGGGCATGGCGTCCCGGGCGTTGATGGCCAGGTTGAGCAGCAGCTGGTGCAGCTGGCCCGGGTCCATCCGCACCGTCGCCGGCGCCCGGGTGCCCGGCCGGGGCTGCATCTCGCCGGGCTGGATCTCGCCGGGCTGGACCTCGACCGGCTGGATCTCCACGCTGACCGTCTCGCCGAGCAGCCGGTCCAGGGTGTCGCGCATGCTCGCGACCTGCTCGTGCAGGTCGAGCACGACCGCCTCCAGCACCGGGGCGTGGCTGAGGGCCAGCAGCTGGCGGGTGAGGTGCTTGCCCTGGTCGATGAGGTCGGCGACCTGGCGCAGACGGGCCGCCGTGTCGCCACCCGCCCCCGCCGCCTCGACGTCGCCCGCTGCCACCTCGATGGACAGGCCCACGGCGGCCAGCAGGTTGTTGAACTCGTGCGCGATGCCGCCGGCGAGCCGGCCGACGCTCTCGAGCCGGTTGGCCTGCGCGAGCCGGTGCTCCATCTGCACGCGCTCGCTGATGTCGATGTGGTTGCCGACCAGCCGGACCGGGCGACCGGTCTCGTCGTGCACGAGGCTCGCCCTGGCCAGGATGTGCCGGTAGGAGCCGTCCCGGTGGCGGAAGCGGAACGTGCTCTCGCTGCGCCGGCGCAGGCCCAGCCGCAGCTCCTCGTCCACCCCGGCGACCCGCGCGGCGTCGTCGGGGTGCACCCGGCCGAGGAACTCCCCGACGTCGTCGCTGATCTCGTGCGGGAGGTAGCCGATCTGGCGCTTCCACTCGGTGGAGTAGCTCACCTGCCCGGAGAGCAGGTTGCGGTCCCACAGGCCGACACCGCCGGCCTCCACGACCTCCTCGAGCTGGTGCCTGGCCAGGGCCAGGTCGCGGGTGGCGTTGACGTGGCCGGTCACGTCGCGGACGGCGATGACCACCTCCCCTACGGCGCCGAGCGGGCCGGGCACCGGTGCGGTCGACACCTCGACGACGACGTCCTCGGCCTCCCCAGGGCGGCGCAGCCGCAGCAGCTGGCCGTCGAGGTGGTCGCCGCGCAGGGCGCGCAGCCGGGGCCGCTCGTCCTCCCCCAGCGGGTCGCCGTCGAGCCGGCGGACCTCGAGGGCCTTGGCCAGGGCGGCCGGCTCCGCGAGCGTGGGGTCGACCTCCCCGGCGAGCAGGCGCCGCGCCGCGGCGTTGGAGGCGGTCACCACGTCGTTGCGGTCCACCACGAAGACGGCCTCGGTGAGCGCGTCGAGGATGGCCTGCAACCTGGCGGTGGCCGGGCCTCCGGAAAGCCGTCCTGCTCGCTCCACGCGCCCCGTCCGTCCAGGTCTCCCGGTCCCCCGCTGCCGGCCGTCGTCCATCCGCACCGCCACCGTAAGCCGCCGAAGGGACCGGGTGGGACAAGATCGGCGACCGAAGTCGACCCGGCATCGGCCCGCAGGGTCGGCCGCGGACCCGGCCACGTGAGCCGGGTGGCGGGAGACGGGTGATGTCGGACGGGAGCCGGGCGAGAGCAGGGAGGCCGAGCGGACGGACCGATCGCCGCGGCCGGCGAGCCGCCTACGGCCTGCCCGGCAGGTGCGCGTCGGCCCGCATCGTGGCGACCACCGGCGCGGTGCTCCCGGGCAGCACCGGGAGGCCGGCCGGCGGGAGCCGGAGGGCACCGGTGACGTGCGCGGCCAGCCGGTAGGGCTGGTGGGCCAGCACCGGACCGAGGGTGCGGCGCAGCCGGGAGACCTCGGCGCGGACGGTGACGGTGCGCCCCGGGTCGGCGAAGAGGTCCTGGGACAGCTGGGCAGCGGTGCGCCCGTCGGGGTGCACGAGCAGGGACAGCAGGATCTCCGCGTGCCGCGGGCTGAGGGCGAGCGCCCACTCCCCGCTCGCGCCCGAGACCAGCACCTGCGGCGCCGGGGCGGCGAGGTCCAGCACCAGGGCGACCTCGCCGGCCGGCTCCTGCCCGGAGCGTGGTCGCAGCAGCCAGCCACCGGGCAGCGGCTCCACCGCGCACCGGCCCAGCCCCGGGACACGGACGGTGCCGTCGGCGAGGGCGTCGTCGCCGGAGCCGAGCTCGACCCGCTCCGGCGCGGCGAACCCGGTGGCCGCGGCGACGGTGCCGTCCTGGCCGACCACGAGCGCCGGTCCGGCGAGCCGGGCCAGCAGCGGGGCTGCCGTGGCGCGCAGCCGGTCGAGCCGCTGGGCCTGGGCCGCGTGGACCTCGAGCTCGACGAGCCGGGCGACCGCCTCCACCAGGGCCAGGGTGCTGGCGTGGACGGTGTGCGCGGGCCCGCTGAGGTCGACGGCGCCGAGCAGCCGGCCGCTGCGCGGGTCGTGCAGCGGCGCGGCCGCGCAGGTCCAGGGCAGGTGGGTCTCGGCGTAGTGCTCGGCCGCGTGCACGTGCACCGGGCTCCCGACGGCGAGGGCCGTGCCGATGGCGTTGGTGCCCACCGAGCCCTCCTCCCACGCGGAGCCCTCGACGAAGCCGAGCGCGTCGGCGCGGCGCCGGACGTCCGCGCCGCCCTCGCGCCAGAGCACCCGGCCGTGCGGGTCCACGACCACCATCAGCTGCCCCGCGGACTCGGCGGCGGTGAGGAGCCGGCGTCGCAGCAGCGGGAGCAACGGCTCCAGGCCGCTCGCCTCGCGCCGCCGGGCGAGCTCGGCGGCGTCGAGCAGCGGCACCTCGGGCGCGGCAGCCGGGTCCAGCGCGTTCCACCGCATCCGCCGCCACGAGGCGGCGATGACCGGCCGCGGGGCGACCGGCGGGCTGCCGCCGGTGAGGACGACGTCGCGGACCTGGGCGAGCAGCCGGGCGTGCGCGCGCGGGTCGACGCCGGGCGGCAGGGGGCCGGTGGTGGCGACGGGCATGCGCACCTCCTCGCTCGGCAGTGCCGCCAGCGTGCGGGACGGGACCGCGCCTTCACAAGGGGTGAGCGCGAGAGGTGAGCACGCCTGCAACCCCCTGCAACCCTCCCGGCCCGGGCGGTCACGGGTGTTCGCTGCGGGACCACCAGAGGCAGCGACTCCAGAGGCAGCGACACCAGAGGCAGCGACTCCCGCCGACGACGTCAGGAGGCTTGCGCATGACGCAGACCGTCGACACCCCCGCCATCCCCGAGCAGGGCGCCCCCGATCCCCGGCCGAGCCCCGCGGCCGCCCGGGTGGCCCGCTGGCTGGCCGACTTCGAGGCGGCGTGCGCCGACCGCGACGTCGAGCGGGCCGCGGGGATGTTCGCCACCACGTCCTTCTGGCGCGACCTGGTCGCCTTCAGCTGGAACATCACGACGGTCGAGGGCCGGGACGGTGTGGCGGACCTGCTGCGGGCGACGCTGGAAGCCACCGACCCGCACGGCTTCACCGCCACCGAGCCGCCTGAGGAGGCCGACGGCGTCACCTCGGCCTGGATCGGTTTCGAGACGGCGGTGGGCCGCGGCAAGGGGCACCTGCGGCTCACCGACGAGGACGGACCGCGCGCGTGGACCTTCCTCACCACCCTCTACGAGCTCACCGGGCACGAGGAGCCCGCGGGCACCCGACGGTCGAAGGGCGTGCGGCACGGCGCGTACCACGACCGGGAGACCTGGAAGGAGGCGCGCGAGCGCGAGGCCGCCGAGCTCGGCTACGGGCGGCAGCCCTACGTCGTCATCGTCGGCGGCGGGCAGGGCGGGATCGCGCTGGGCGCACGGCTGCGCCAGCTCGGCGTCGACACGATCATCGTGGAGCGCAACGCCCGCCCCGGCGACTCCTGGCGCAAGCGCTACAAGTCGCTCTGCCTGCACGACCCGGTCTGGTACGACCACCTGCCCTACATCGACTTCCCCAAGAACTGGCCGGTGTTCGCGCCGAAGGACAAGATCGGCGACTGGCTGGAGATGTACGCCAAGGTGATGGAGCTGAACTACTGGGGCTCCACCACCTGCAGGAGCGCGAGCTACGACGAGGCGTCGGAGGAGTGGACCGTCGTCGTGGACCGCGACGGCGAGGAGGTCGTGCTCCGCCCCAAGCAGCTCGTGCTGGCCACCGGCATGTCGGGCAAGGCGAACGTGCCGGCCTTCCCGGGCCAGGACCGGTTCCGGGGCGACCAGCACCACTCCTCGCAGCACCCGGGCCCGGACGCCTACGCGGGCAAGCGGGCCGTCGTCATCGGCTCGAACAACTCGGCCCACGACATCTGCGCCGCCCTGTGGGAGGTGGGCGCCGACGTCACGATGCTGCAGCGGACCTCGACGCACATCGTGAAGAGCGACACGCTCATGGACATCGGGCTCGGCGACCTCTACTCCGAGCGCGCGCTGGCCGCCGGTGTGACGACGGAGAAGGCCGACCTCACCTTCGCCTCGCTCCCCTACCGGATCATGCACGAGTTCCAGATCCCGCTGTACGACCAGATGCGCGAGCGGGACAAGGACTTCTACGACCGGTTGGAGAAGGCCGGCTTCTGGCTGGACTTCGGCGAGGACGGCTCGGGCCTGTTCATGAAGTACCTGCGGCGCGGCTCGGGCTACTACATCGACGTCGGCGCCTCCGAGCTGGTGGCCGACGGCGAGATCAAGCTGGCGCACGGGGCGGTGCGCGAGCTGACCGAGGACGCGGTGGTCCTCGAGGACGGCACCGAGCTGCCGGCCGACCTCGTCGTCTACGCCACCGGCTACGGCTCGATGAACGGCTGGGCGGCCGACCTCATCAGCCAGGAGGTGGCCGACAAGGTCGGCAAGTGCTGGGGGCTGGGCTCCGGGACCACCAAGGACCCGGGGCCCTGGGAGGGCGAGCAGCGGAACATGTGGAAGCCCACGCAGCAGCCCGGGCTGTGGTTCCACGGCGGCAACCTGCACCAGTCGCGGCACTACTCGCTCTACCTGGCCCTGCAGCTCAAGGCGCGCCAGGAGGGGATCCCGACGCCGGTGTACGGGCTGCCGGAGGTGCACCACCTGGGCTGAACGACGACAGGGGAAGGGCCGGCACCGGGCGGGTGCCGGCCCTTCCCCGTTCGATCACGCGCCCGTCAGGACGGCAGCCAGCTCACGTGGCCGGCCAGGGCGAGGTAGCCGAGGAAGGCCACCGTGTCGATGGCGGTGTGCGCGACGACGAGGGCGGTGATGCGTCCGGTGCGCTGCCGGTAGCGGGCGAACACCAGGCCCATGGCGAGGTTGCCCAGCGCCCCGGCGAGCCCCTGGTAGAGGTGGTAGGACCCGCGGACGGTCGCGCTGAGCAGCGCGGCCGGGTTGCGTCCCATGCCCAGCTGGTCGAGGCGGCGCAGCAGGTAGCCGCACAGCACGACCTCCTCGAGGATCGCGTTGGCGGCCGCTGACAGCACCAGCACCGGCACCCGCCACCACACCGGCGGCAGCGAGGTCGGCACCACGGTGAGGCTGCCGCCCAGGGCGAAGCTGATGAGGTAGCCCGCCAGCCCGATGCCGCCGACGGCGGCCGCGGCCCCGAGCCCGATCAGCATCTCGCGCCGCCAGCGGAAGGTCGTGATGCCGAACGTCGGCAGCGGCTCCCCGCCGCGCAGCGCCAGCACGACGACGAGCACCGCGGGCAGGAGCAGGGCGACCACTCGGGTGAGCTGGTAGCCGAGGTCGATCCACGGGTGCCCGGGGGCGGCGGAGCCGTTGAGGGTCGCGGCGTGCGTGGACAGCGGCGCCGGCGCGAGCGCGACCTCGATGAAGCTGAGCACCGAGCGGACCGCGGACAGCCCCACCGCGAGACCGACCACCACGACGATCTCGAGCACGACGACCGGCACCCCGAGGAACCGGACGCCGCTGCCGGGCGGCGGGGCGGCGGACGGTGCGGGGTGCGCCGGCTCTGCGTCGTCGGGCTGACGAGGCGGCTGGAGACGTGCGGCGTCGCCGTCGGGCAGTCGGTCCACGTGGGGGCCAACGCGCGCCGGTCCGGTCCTGATCCCGTCGGTCACGACCTGGCCTCCCGCCCTCTCCTGGCGCGAACGCACGTGCCCGCGACCCGAGCGGTGCCACACTGCCGCCTCGTGGGGATGGCGGCGACAGCCGGACGGCTGGGGGCGGCGCCCCGTTGGCGCCGCGACGGCGCGCGGGTGGCGGCGCTGGCTCTCGGCGTCGGCCCGCTGCTGGCGCCCCTGGTCGCCCTGCGGTGGGACGCGGGCGCTCCGACGGGGCCGGCGGCGGTGGCGTACGTGGCCTGGATCGTGCCCTTCCTCGCCTTCGCGGTTGTGGGCGCGCTGCTGGCGCTGCGGCAGCCCGAGCATCCGGTCGGCTGGACCTTCGCCGGCGGGGCCTTCGCCGTCGTCCTGGGCCTGGCCGCTCAGTCCTACGCTTCGTCGGATCGCGCCGCTCGCGAGCTCGTCGCGGTGGTGCCAGCCGTCAGCTTCGTCGTCGGCTGGGCGCTCCTCGCCGTGTGGTCGCTGCTGCTGTTCCCCGACGGCAGGCTGCCCTCGCCGCACTGGAGGTGGGTGCCCCGCACCGCCGCGGCGGCCGCGACCGTCGCCGCCGTGGCGCGGCTGCTCGCCCCCGGCACCTCCACCTCTCCGTCGCTGCCGAACCCGCTGGGCGTCCCCGCGCTGCGACACGTCGCCGCTCCCGTCGGCTCCGCCGCGTTCACCGTGCTGCTGCTGTGCGGTCTGGCCGCCGGAGCCTCGCTCGTCGTGCGCTACCTGACTGCGGACGGGGAGCGCCGCGCCCAGCTGCGCTGGCTGGCAGCGGCCGTCGTCGCCCTGGTGCTCGGGGTGCTGGTCCTCTCCCCCGTCTCCGACACCGCGGGCACGCTGGCTTTCGCCGCCGGCGGCGCCGCGATCCCGGCGGCCGTGGCGGTGGCCGTCACCCGCTACCGGCTCTATGACCTGGGCTGGCTGGTGCACCGCGCCGTCGTGTACGTGCTGCTCTCGGCGGCGGTCATGGCCGGCTACGTCCTCCTCGTCGTGCTGCCGGCACGAGCAGCAGGACCGCGCCCGGCCGGGGAGCAGTCGCTCCTGGTCGCCCTGCTGGTGGCGGCCGCGCTGCCGTTGCGCACGCGGGCCCAGCGCGCCGTCGACCGGCTCTTCGACGGTCCGGGCGCCGGCGGCCGCGAGCTGGTCGCCGGCCTCGGCGCCCGACTGGAGGTCGCGCTCTCCCCGGACGACGTCGTGCCCACGGTGGTGGACACGGTGGCGGCAGGCCTGCGGCTGCCCTACGTCGCCGTGGTGCTGGACGACGGCAGCCGGTTCGAGCGCGGCACGCGGGAGGGGGACGTCGAGTCGTTCCCGCTGGTGCACTCCGGAGAGCACCTCGGCGAGCTGCTGGCCGCGCCCCGCGCGGGCACCTCCCGGCTGGGGCGCCGGGACCGGGACACACTGGCCGACCTGGCCCGGCAGACCGGCGCGTCCGTCCGTGCGGTGGTGCTCGCGGACGAGCTGCGCCGCTCGCGCGACCGGCTCGCGCAGGCCCGCGAGTCCGAGCGCCGACGGCTCCGGCGGGAGCTGCACGACCAGGCCGCCTCCTCGCTCGCCGCGGTCCTGCTCGGCCTCGAGCGGCTGGCCGAGGACCGGGAAGACACTGTGCCGCAACGCGTTCTCGTCGGGAGGCTGCGCACCGAGACCGCCGGTGTGCTGGGCACGCTGCGCACCCTCATGGACGACCTGCGCCCCTCGGTCCTGGACGACGTGGGTCTCCTGGAGGCGCTGCGCTCGCGGGCCGCGAGCGCAGCGGAGTCCGGGCAGCTGCCGGTCGAGGTGCGGCTGCCGGCGGCGCTGCCGCCGCTCCCGGCCGCGCTCGAGGTGGCCGTCTACCGGGTGGCGTCCGAGGCGTTGACCAACATCGTCCGGCACGCGCACGCGGGCAGCGCCGCGCTCGCGCTGCACCTGCGCGATCAGGAGGTCGAGCTGGAGGTGACCGACGACGGCTGCGGGCAGCACCCCTTCCGGACCGGGTCGGGCCTGCGCGGCACGCGGGAGCGGGTGGAGGAGGCAGGCGGTGCGCTGTCGGTGCTGGCCTCTGCCGGGGGCGGAACCCTGGTGCGGGCAGTGCTTCCCTGTCCTTCCCTCCAGCCGGTCCACGGCAGCGGGGGCACCGGTGGCTGAGCGGATCGCGGTGCTGCTGGTGGACGACCATCCGCTGCTGCGCGACGGGGTGCGGGCGGCGCTGGAGCGCGACCCGCAGCTGGCCGTCGTCGCCGAGGCCGGCACCGTGGCCGGGTGCGCCGCCGCAGCCGCCGAGCACCGGCCGGACGTCGTGCTGCTCGACCTCTCGCTGCCGGACGGGAGCGGGCTGACCGCGCTGCCCGAGTTGGCGCAGGTGGCCCCAGGCGCCGCCGTCCTCGTGCTCACGTCCTCCGGCGACGTGGAGACGGTGCGCGCCGCACTCCGGGCCGGCGCCCGCGGCTACGTCGTCAAGGGAGCCGGCGGCGACCAGCTCGTCGCCGCCGTGCGGGCGGCGGCAGGCGGGCAGCTGGTGCTGGACCCGGAGGTGGCCGGTGCCGTGCTCGCCCCGCTGACCGCCGAGCCCGGACCGGCGGACCCCTTCCCCGAGCTGAGCGCGCGCGAGCGCGAGGTCCTCGCCCTGCTGGCGCGCGGGCACGGCACCGACGCGATCGCCCGCGCTCTGTTCCTCAGCCCGAAGACGGTGCGCAACCACCTGTCCCACGCCTACGCCGTCCTCGGCGTCGCCGACCGGGCCCAGGCCGTCGCCGTCGCACGCGACCGCGGCCTGGTCTAGCGCAGGACCCGGAGGCTGCGGTCCATGGTGCGATCGGCATCATCGGGGCCATGACCACGCGCCGCGGCCTGTTCGTCGCCCCTTTCGATGCCCTCGCCGACCCACGGGTGGTCGGGGACCTGGCCGCCAGCGCCGAAGCGGCGGGCTGGGACGGATTCTTCGTGTGGGACCACCTGCTCTACGGGGAGCGCGTCGAGGCGATCGCGGATGTGTGGACCTGCTGCGCCGCGGTGGCGATGAGGACCGAGAAGCTGCTGTTCGGGCCGATGGTGACCCCGTTGCCGCGGCGCCGGCCGCAGGTGCTGGCCCGGCAGGCCGCGAGCCTCGCGGTGCTCTCGGGCGGCCGGTTCGTGCTGGGCCTCGGCCTCGGCGACGACTGGGTGGGCGAGTTCAGCGCCTTCGGCGACGAGCCGGACCCCAAGGTCCGCGGCCGGATGCTCGACGAGGGGCTCGAGGTCCTCACGGGGCTGCTGTCCGGCCAGGCGGTGGAGCACGAGGGAGCCCACTATGCCGCCCGCGCCGTCCGGTTCGCTCCGGCCCCTGCCGTGCCGATCTGGCTGGCCGGGCGCTTCGGAAACTCCGCTCCCCTACGGCGGGCGGCGCGGTACGACGGCTTCTTCGTCATCGGCCTGGACCAGCCCGGCGACCTGGATGCCGTGACCGCCGAGCTCGCCGAGCAGTCCCCGGCGCCCGGCTTCGAGCTGGTCGTCGATCTCAAGCCCGAGCAGGACGCGGGCCCCTGGCTGGACCGGGGCGCCACCTGGGTGCTGACCCGCATCGGCCCGTTCGACCTCGACCTGGCTGCGGTCCGGCGGATCGTCGAGGCCGGCCCGGACGAGGGGCGCGCCGGCGCTCACTGAGCGCGTCGGCTACGGGCGGCCGCTGCCGGTTCGTGAGGGCAGCCCTCCTGGAACGAGGAGGACGAACGGCGGTCATGCCGTAGCGTCATGGCGGCACGATCCAGTCCGGCAGCGAGATGGGCGAGCAGCTCATGGCGGCAGGCGGTAGCCCACCCCTGCCAGTGCTTCTCGGCGTGGTCACGCAGCAGGCGCCCGACCGCGTCCAGGTTCGCGATCAGCCGGGCCAGCAGTTCATCGATGCCGGAGTCCCTCATGTGGCTCACGCTGGATCGGACGCACAGCCATCGGCACGGCCGACCATCTGGGCTGACACCTGAAGGCGCGGTCAGAACGGTGGGGGTGCCGCGGGGTCGCCCCAGCTCGGCTGGTCGTCTGGTTTCGGTGTGGTCCAGGGGTTCTTGGGCGGGTCGCCTTCGTCGGCGAGGAGTCTGGGTGGGGGCGTGCGGTATCGGCGGCCGGAGCGGGTGATGATCTCGACGCTGCCGTCGTCGAGGACGTCCGAGTCGAGCAGGCCGCAGGTCTTCAGGGCGTGGTGCAGGCCGCAGCGGGGGCACAGGTTGTGGGTGTCGGTCCGCCCGCCGGCTCCGGGATTGGCGTGGTCGTAGGGCACGGTGTGGTCGCCCTGGGACCAGTGGATGGCCTGGGTGCAGTGCGGGTGCACGCACCTGGGCCGGACCGCTTCGAGGTGCCGCCAGATCGCCGCGGTCGGCCGGTACTTCACGGTCGCCAGCGGGGCGCCGGTCTGGTCGGTCACCGCGACCGTCCACGCGGCCGCGGCCAGGTTCAGCTCGCCCAGCACACCGGCCGGCAGGGCCCCGAAGCCGGGGACCTCGACCGGGTTGCTGGCCAGCCCCAGAGCCGTCTCCAGGTCCACCGCGACCACGGGCAGCACCTCCCGCCCGTGCACGGTGACCAGCTGCCCGCCGCGCACCGCGCGGGTGCCGTGCTCGAGCAGGTTCTCCATCCCGTCGACCAGCCACGCGCCCATCCGGATCCGGTAGACCCGGTCCCGCTCGTCCTTGGCCGCCTGCACCTCGGCCAGCGCCCGCAGCGCCTGGGGTGAGCACTCCCCGTGCGCCTTCACCGCGCGGCGGTGCTCGGCCTGGGCGTTCTCCACCGCCTG
>JBQCIO010000081.1:0-5586 GCA_051953655.1 Motilibacteraceae bacterium | reverse complement strand
ACAACCCCCCTCCTTGTGTGCGGGCCTTCCCCCGCTTTTGTTTTTTTTGTTTGTTGGTGTTGTGTCCCAAAGCTATTTTTTTGGGTGGGGGGCGGCCCCCCACACCCCCCGTCCGTGCCCTAGAACCGCTTCGCCCAGTTCTCGACCGCGTGCAGGGTCCGCATGCCCACGTGCTCGTACAGCCCGAGCGCGCCGGTGCGCGAGTCGGTGGAGAGGTTGGCGCTGGTGGCGCCGCGCCGGCGCAGCTCGGCGAAGCCGGCGCCGAGCAGGGCGGCGCCCAGGCCCCGGCCCCGGTGCGCCCGGGCGACGGCCAGCTGGTCCACCCAGCCCTCGCCGTCGCCAGTGAGGGAGAGCGCGGCCACGCCCACCACGGCGCTCGTCTCCGGCTGCCCGGGGTCGCCCTCCACCGCCAGCAGCAGCTGCCACGGCTCGAACCCGGGGCGGGACAGCGTGCGCGCGGCCCAGTCGCCGTAGGTCGACGGCGTCCGGTCCGGCCACTCGCCGAACGCGGTCTCGACGACGTCGAAGGCGGCCTGCTCGTCCCGGCCCGGCTGCAGGGGACGCAGGACGACCCCGGCCGGGAGCGTGACCGGCGGCAGCGGGACGTCGTCGGGGAAGCGCAGGATCCAGGAGGTCCAGCGGTGCTCGTAGCCGTGCGCGGCGAACAGGGCCAGCGCATCGGTGTGGGTGTCGGGCACGGTCTGGCCGACCACCGCCGAGCCGCGGGCACGGGCCACCGCCCAGGTCCAGCGCAGCAGGGCGGTGCCGACCCCGCGGCCGGTCACGGCGTCGGCCACGAACACCTCGGACCGCTCGCCGGCGTAGACCTCGGCGTAGGCCACCAGCGCGCCCTCGGCGTCGAGCACCCCGACGCTCTCGGTGGCCAGGTCGAAGCTCGGCCGCTGCCAGTCGGCCACCAGGTCGGCGGCCTCCACCAGCTCCCGGCCCAGCGTGCGCCGCTCGGTCTGGTGCATGACGGCGACGACGGCGCCGGCATCGGCGAGGGTCAGCGGGCGGGTCGCGAGGCCCGCGGGCAGCGCCGGCGGGGTCAGGGTCTCGGGCACCGCAGGAGGGTGCCGCATCCCAGGCCCTACGTCGAAGGAGTTTGCCGCCGCCGTCCGGGACGTCAGTGCGTCAGCGCTGGGCGTCGTCGTTCGCGCGGTCCTCGTCCTCGCTCGAGGCGGCGTCGTCGAGCCGGGCCCGGGTGCGCGCGGCGCGCTCGGCGAGGGCCGCCGACAGCGCGTCACGCTGCCCGGAGAGCAGGAAGAAGCTGGCCGCGCCGCTGATCAGCAGCGCGAGCGCCAGCGCCACCAGCCCCGGGGCGCCCAGCAGGCTCACCACCACCAGGGCGACGAGGAACAGCGCCATGCGTGAGGTCGTGTAGAGGACCAGCGCGCGCACGTCAGACTCCCTCCGGCCGGTGCCCCTGCGCACCTGCTCCGTCCGAGGAGGTGAGGTCGAGCACCATGTAGATCTCGTCGCGGTCGTCGCCGGGGGCCACCCGGATCGCGGCGGGGATGCGGGCCACCTCGGCCCAGCCCAGTCCACGGTAGAACGCGTCGGTGCCGGTGCCCGACCGCACGGTGAGGTGCAGGGCGTCCAGGCCGAGCTCGCGACCGGTGCGGGCCACCGCCTGCAGCAGCGCGCGGCCGAGCCCGCGGCCCTGCAGGTCCGGGCGCACCTGCACCCGTTTCACGGTCATCCAGTGCCGCGACAGCGGCGTGCCCTTCGCCTCCAGCACGCACCACGCGGCCACCCCGCCCTGCCCGTCGGGCAGCACGAGCAGGTGATCGGGCCCCTCGGGGTGCAGCCGGGCGAAGGTGCGCACGGCCAGCGGGAGGACGTCGTCGACGTCGACCGGCGCGGCCAGCCCGACCGCCCCGCCGGCGTTGGTGACGTCGGTCCAGCAGCGGATGAGGTGCGCGCCCAGACCGTCCTCGAGCGGGGGGTCGAGCAGGAAGCCGTCCGGGGACGGGGCGGGCACGGCCGGCTCGGCGCTCACTGCCCCTCCTCCGCCAGCTGCTCGCCTGCCGGCTCGTCGGGCTGGAGCGGTGCCACCTTGCCCTCCCACTTGGTGCTCAGCACGACGGTGGTGCGGGTGCGGGCGACGCCGTCCAGCCGCCGCAGCCGGCTGATGCAGCCCTCCAGCGCGGGGACGTCGGCGGTGCGGACCTTGACGATGAAGGACTCCTCACCGGCCACGAACCAGCAGTCCTCGGCCTCGGGCAGCGCCTCCATCGCCGCGCAGACGCGGTCCTGGTCGGCGGAGTCGGTGAGGTAGACGCCGATGAGCGCGCTGACGCCGCGGCCGATCGCCTCGGGCGAGACCGCCGCGTGGTAACCGGTGATGATCCCGGCCTGCTCGAGCCGCTGCACGCGGTCGGTGGCGCTCGGGCCGGACAGCCCGACCAGCCGGCCGAGCTCGGCGTAGGTGAGGCGGCCGTTCGCGCGCAGGGCGCCCACCAGCTGCCGGTCCTTGTCGTCCACGACCTCCATCCTCTCGCACGCCTGCTGTGCGGCACATCACAGGGCTACAGCGGCATATGACCTTCGATCCGAAGGTTACTTGCCGAGAGAAGGCTTAGAATCAGAAGTGCCCCAGGACTTGGGGCTGGAGAGAAGAGAGGGGGGATCCACCGTGATGACCCTCGACGTCGCCCGCGCGCACATCCACGACCTGCAGCGCGAGGCAGACGAGCACCGGCTCGCCCGCGCCGAGCGCCGCCGCAGCCGCGTCCGCGCGCTGCTGGCCCGCGCCGGCCGCTAGCCGCCCCACGAGACCGCCGCTCCCCGTCCGTCTCAGGACGAAGGGACGCGGCGGTCTCGCGTCTCTGCTCCGTTCGCGTCAAACGCTTCCTCTGTCGTGATCGACAGCCCTAGCCTTCGCTGGGCCGCCGACAGACGTCGCCGAACGGCCGAGAGGGACGGGGGAAGCCATGCTGCGGGTGCTCGTGGAGTTCGGCGTACCGCTGGTGCTGTTCGTCTTCGCGCTGGTCGACTGCATCCAGACCGACGAGTCGCTGGTGCGCAACCTGCCGAAGGCGGCCTGGGTCCTGCTCATCGTGCTGGTGCCGCTGGTCGGCTCGATCGCCTGGCTGGCCGCCGGCCGTCCGGCCGCCGAGCAGCGCAACCAGGGCCGGCGCCAGGTCGCCTGGCCGGCCACCGCCACCTCCGGTTTCCCCGAGTACGAGCGGCCCGGATCCGGGCGCTCGGGATACATACGGGCGGCCGTGGCACCCGACGACGACCCGGAGTTCCTGCGCACCCTCGGTGCCGAGCAGCGCCGGCACGAGCAGATGCTCGGCGACTGGGAGCAGGACCTGCGCCGCCGCGAGGCGGCGCTGCGAGAGGGCGAGACGGACCCCGCGGGGCGCCCCGCGCCGCCGGAGCCCGACGCCGACCCGCGCGACCCCGACAAGCCCTGACCCATCCCCCGGGCGGCCCTGGCCCTCCCGTCCTACCGTGGAGGCGTGCTCAGGGTCCTGCTCCCGCTGGTCGCGCTCGGACTCACCCTGTGGGCCGCCTTCGACCTGGTGCGCCGCCCCGACGTCGAGGTGCGCCTGCTGCCGCGCCCGGCCTGGTTCGTCCTCGTGCTGGTGCTGCCGCTGGCCGGTCCGCTGGCCTACGCGGTGCTGGGCCGCGGGCCCGACGGCGACCAGCTGCCGCCGCGCCGCCGCCCGCTCGGTCCGGACGACGACGAGGACTTCCTGCGCAGCCTCTGACCCTCACCGAAACCGTGATCGTGAAGGGCTGGCGGCGGATTCGCGCCATCAGCCCTTCATGATCAGGGGAGCGGGGGCTAGAGCGGCAGGGCCATGAACCGCTCGCCGTCCTCGAGCCGGGGACGGCCGTCGACGAGCACGTCGTGGAACCCGTGCCGCCGGTAGAGCTGCTCGGCGCGGCGGTTGTCCTGCACCACCCAGAGCACCACCCGGTGCGCTCGCGCCCGGCGCGCCTCGGCCACCGCGGAGGAGATCAGGGCCTCGCCCATCCCACGCCCGCGCGCCTCGGGGGCCACCCACATCGAGATCAGCTCGGCGTCCCCCACGTCGTCGACGGCGGTGAGGCTGGTCATCCCGGCCGGCTGCCCGGCGTAGTCGCCGACCAGGTTGAGCGGCACCTCGGCCAGCCGCGCGCGCCAGCGCTCCTCCGGGGCGTCCTGCCACTCGGTGAACCGGGACCCGAAGGCGTAGGGCGCCTCCTCCAGCGCACGCAGGCGCAGCCCGCGCCAGACCTGCCAGTCCTCGACGTCGATCGCCCGGATCCGCAGCACGCCGGTCCTCAGATGCCGGCGTAGCTGTGCAGGCCGGTGATGAAGATGTTGACGCCGAAGAAGTTGAAGGTGAGGGCGGCGAAGCCGAGCAGGCAGATGGTGGCCGCCTTGCCGCCGCGCCAGCCGGCGGTGGCCCGGGCGTGCAGGTAGGCCGCGTAGAAGACCCAGGTGATGAACGCCCAGGTCTCCTTGGGGTCCCAGCCCCAGTAGCGGCCCCAGGCGTTCTCGGCCCAGATGGCGCCGGCGATGATCGCGAAGGTCCACAGCGGGAACACGAACGCGTGGACGCGGTAGGTGAGGGTGTCCAGCCGCGCGGCGCTGGGCAGCCGGCCCAGCCAGCCGGTGGCCAGCGAGGCCGGCGAGCGGCGCTCGGCGCGCGAGCGCAGCAGGTAGAGCGCGGCCAGGCCGGCACCGAGGGAGAACGCGCCGGCCGAGACGATCGCGGCGAGCACGTGGATGACCAGCCAGACCGAGTGCAGCGCCGGCACGAGCTGCTCGGCGTCGACGTAGAGCACGGTCATGGCCAGGCCCAGGCAGAGCAGCACCGTGGGCACCACGACGATGCCGAGGTAGCGGACGTCGTACTTGCGCAGCAGCACCAGGTAGGCGGCCGTGATGGCCAGCGAGCAGGTGATGGTGAACTCGTACATGTTCCCGAACGGCGCGCGCCCGGCCGCCAGGCCGCGGGTGACGACACCGAGCAGGTGCAGCGCGAAGCCCAGCGCCGTGAGCGAGACACCGATCCGGCTCAGCTTCACCGCGCGACGCGAGGCCTCCTCGCGGCGGCGGGAGCGCACCGGCGGCGCGGCGGGGACCGGCGGGAGGGAGGAGCCGACGCCGGCGCCGACCGCGGCAGGCACCTTGGCGACGGTGGGTGCGAGCGCGCCGGACTCGGCAGCGGACAGGACGACGTCCTCGCTCGCCCCGGCCCGGTGGCCGAAGGCGAACTCGGCGGCGACCGCCACCATGGCGCAGGCGTAGACGACGATCGCCGAGTAGACGAAGTCGTTGCTCAACCCCGCGAGCGTCGTGCTGCTCACGCGTGCTCCTCCTCGCTGTGCCCGCCGCTGCGGCTCAGGGCGGACTGCTGAATCTCCGCAGGCGCGACGCCTAGGCGCTCGGCCAGGTCGTGCTGAAGCTGATCCACCTCGGTCCCGAGGCCCTCTTCGTCCGTGCGCGACAGGCCGGCGACCTCGACCACGGTACGCCCGTCCTCGCCGGCGCTCGCGCGGACCCAGACCCGGCGTCGGCGCACGAACAGGCTCAGGACGAGCCCGGCCAGCGCGAGCACGACGCCGACGAACGACGGTGTG
>JBQCIO010000080.1:0-18717 GCA_051953655.1 Motilibacteraceae bacterium | reverse complement strand
GAGGTCCTGCAGCGCCCCGGTGCGCGGCTCAGGCGTGCGCCGGCGGCGACGTCGTCGGGGCGCCGGCCTGGGCCGGGACGCCGAGCTGCGACATGAGCGCGGCGACGTCGGTCAGGCCCCAGTGCTCGTGCACGAGGCCGTCCTCGCCGATCGCGAACAGGTCCAGGCACTCGACGTCGATCTCCCGGCCGGGGGCCGGGATGCCCATGAACGGGCCGGTGTGCCGCCCGGTCACCCGGTTGCGGCAGGCCACCCGACCGGGGGAGCTGACGATGTCGAGCGGGGTCATGGTGAAGTCCTCGAACGCCAGGTGCAGCCCGGCCACCGTCTGCTTCACACCGTCCCGGGTGGGCGGGATGTCGCCCATCTGCTCGTGGTCGACGAAGTCGCGGGCGAGGTGGCGGTCGAACGGGCGCGGGTCGTTGTGGCTGAAGCCGTCCATGAGCTCGCGGACCATCGCCTCGTGCTCGCCGGTCATCGGGCGCTGGACGAAGCCGATGACCTGCTCCTGCTCCGGCGGTCCCTCCAGGGGGGAGAAGCCGGCGGCCTCGAACGCGCCGGAGAGGCGCTCGGTGAAGAAGCGGCGGAAGTCCTCCTCGCTCTCCCAGACGTCGACGATCCGGTAGCCGGTGGCGGTGCGGGACTCCAGGTGCGTGATCATCCCGTCGGCGACGTCGGTGCTCGTGGTGATGCCGAGGTGGCGGCGGATGTCGTCGAGCCGCTGGGCGACGGTCTCGTCGCCGGGGACCTCGATGGTGAAGGTGATGGCCACGGGGGCCTCCCGGGGGTGGAGGTGGGGCCTGCCCCGCCCCATGCAACCGCGGCCCGGCGCAGGCGTCAGCCCCCGATCGCCCGTCGCTGGGGAGAGCCTCTCAGCCGCGGGGCCGCCGCAGGCCGGTGACGGCGGCGAGCAGCAGGCCGGTCGCGACCCCGATCGCGGTGCCGACGCAGCGGGGGCAGGGCCGCCCCTCGAACCGCTCGAACCAGGCCATCTCGGCGTCCGGGTCCTGGCCCAGCGCCGGCACCTCGTAGCGGCACAGCCCGCAGCGGGTCCCGTGGACGGTGGGCAGGCGGGCCGCGATCCCGGTGGGGGCGAGGCGCACGCCGGGGGAGAGCGGGGTCGTCACAGCGGGCCTCCCGGACCTCGACGCCGGAGCGTCGGTCCGGCTGCCTGGACCATCGGCAGAACCGGGGAAGGGCTGAGGCGGCGAGAGGCGGGGCCTCTTGACGCCGGTCGGGCCGGGGACGTCAGCTCCTACGAGCCGTCGGACATCCCCTCGCCGGAGAACCCCGCGCGCGTGTGGCTCCCGTCGCAGAACGGTTTGGTCGCGCTGTGGCCGCAGCGGCAGAGGGCGACCTTGCTCAGCCGTCTGCTGACCGATCCGTCCGGGCTGCTGATGAGGACGTCGCCGATGAGCAGGTAGGGACCGCCGGGGAAGACCTTCACGGTCACCGGGGGTGCCTCCGGCTCGTCCTGCCCCTGTGCTGCCACGGCGCGACCCTACGTCCGCGCCCCGCCGACCGCGCGCCGGCGCGGGACAGCGCGGACCGCCCGGGCCGACGACGGCCCGGGCGGTCCCGGCAGCTGCCTGCGGTGCGCGAAGGCCTACTGGATGGCGGCGCACTGCCCCAGTGCGCGGCCGCCGACGGTCGTGGGGCCGTACTCCGGAGGGGCGCCCTCGACGGCGTCGCCGAGCTGGGGCTGCGGGGTCATCCCGTGGCAGACCAGGTTGCGCCCGATCGTGTCGGCCACGATCTCGTTGCCGTCGGGGTCCGCGGCCTTGATGTCCTGCAGAACCACGTTGCCACCCACCGTGGTCCGGATGACGCCGAACCAGGTGGTGCGCAGCCCGGTCACGACGAGGTTGCCCTTGATGACGTCGTCCTTGATGGAGAAGGGGATCCAGGGGTCCATCGAGTAGCCCGGGCCGCCGCCGCTGGAGACCACGTTGCCCCCGACCGTGACGCCGTTGATCGCGGCGTCGAAGACCTGGTTCAGGACGATGTTGCGGTCCACCCGGTAGCTGTCACCGCTGCGGTCGACGAACGGGGGAGGAGCCCCCTCCTCGCCCTGCGGGTCGCTGCTGCAGGGGTGGGCGTCGGTGCACCCCAGCGCGAACATCGAGCCGCGCTGCGCCACGACGTCGCCCTCGATGTGGATGACCGCGTGCGACTGCGCGTCGAACATCGCGCCCGGCGCCACGATCAGGTCGTGCGTGATGGTGACGTCGGCGCCGTCGGGGACGGCGCACTGCCCGGTGACGACGACCGTGCCGTAGGTGCCGGAGGCGAGCGTGCCGCCGGCGCAGGCAGCCGGCGTCGCGGCCGTGGCGCTGCCGGCGGCGGTGAGGGTGGCGAGGCCGAGCGTGGCGGTGCCGAGCAGGGCGCCGATGCCCTTGCGTGCGTGCATATCTCCCCCTTGCAGGATTTGCGGTAGCGGCAAGATCCGCGGTGGCGGGAAGGTATGCCCGGATCGCCCGGTGCGGGGAGGTGATCTGGTGCGCCTATCGGAGTGCACCGCGGCCGGAGGCCGTCGTCCGTCCCGACGCGGCCGCTAGAGGACGCCGCGCTCGGTGAGCCGGCGGAAGGCCAGCCACCCCGGCAGGACCGGCAGCCAGAAGGTGAGCAGGCGGAAGAGCAGCACCGCGCTGACGGCCAGCCCGCCGTCGACGCCGACCGCGGTCAGGCCCGCGGCCACCGCCGCCTCCACGGCGCCGAGGCCGCCGGGGGTGGGCGCGGCCGAGCCCACGGCGCTCCCGGCGAGGTAGGCGACCGCGACCGCGGTGACCGGCGCCGAGGCGCCGAACGCGTGCAGGCAGGCGACCAGGCAGAACACGTAGCCGAGGGTGAGCACGAGCGTGCCGACCAGGCCCAGGACCAGCCGCACCGGCTGCTGCAGCACGTCCAGGAGGCGGGGCAGCACCTGCGCCGCGGTGGGGCGCACCCGCCGCCAGGCCCACCGCCGCAGCGGCGGGACGGCCAGGGCGGCCGCCACGATGACGGCGAGCGCGGCCACCACGAGCAGGGTGCGCCGGCTCGGCAGCAGGCGGGCCCCCTCGGTGGACCCGGTGGCCGCGGCGCACAGGACCAGCAGCAGGACCGTGGAGACGAACGCCGTGAGCTCGCGCAGCGCCACGCTGGCCACCGCCACCGCGGCCGGGACCTGCCGCCTCTGCAGGTAGCGCACGTTCACCGCGGTCTGCCCGACGGTGGGCGGGGTGACGAACGAGGCGAAGCTGGAGGCCAGCTGCACCCAGCTGGTGAGCGCCAGCGGCAGCCGCTCGGGGGCGTAGGCGGCCAGGCCGACCGCGGCGCCGACGTAGGTGACCACCGACAGGCCCAGGCCGACGGCGATCCACCCCGGGTCGGCGCGGGTGACCAGGCCCCGCAGGTCCACGCTGCCGAGCTGGCTGAGCAGGACGTAGGCGGCCACGCCGCCGGCGATGCCGGTGAGCAGCGACCGCCAGGACAGCCGGACCAGCCGCACCTGCTCCGGCTCGACCTCCGGCGCGGCCTGCACCAGGCCCTCGCGCAGCTCGGTGAGCACCGCGCGCCGGCCGGCCAGCGCGGTGCGCAGCCGCCGCGGCAGCGCGATCGGCTGCAGGAGCGGGACGACCCCGACGGCCTCCTCCGGGGTGAGGGCCCGCAGCGCGGCGGCGATGGCCGGTTCCGGGCCGGCGGCCAGGGCCGTGGTGACCAGCAGGTGCGCCCGGTCCAGTCGCAGCGGCAGGTCCCCCGCGGCGACCTCGGCCGCCCGCAGGTCCACGAGCTGCACGCGCGCGGGGTCGGCGGCGGCCTGGCCTCCCGCCGCGGGGGTCGCGGCAGCGCCCGTCGGGCCGTCCGCCGTGGCGGTGCCGGCTGCGACGTCCACCAGCAGCGCCCGCCCGGTGAGCTGGCGGTGCGCGATCCGCGCCCGGTGCAGGGTGCCCAGGGCCTCCCAGCAGCGGTCGAGCAGGTGGCCGTCCACGGCCTCGGGCTGCGCGGCGGCCAGCTGGTCCAGCGGCAGCCCCGGCACGTGCTCGTAGGCCAGCACGGCGCCGTCGCCGCCCGCGTCGGCCACGGCCAGCAGCCGGGGGGTGGGCGCGCCGGCCGCCGAGGCCGCGTAGGAGGCGAGGGCCTCGGTCTCCACGGCGCGGCGCAGCGAGACGATCGCCCGGCGGTCCACCTGCTCGCGCAGCCGGGCGCGCCGGTAGAGCCGGTAGAGCAGGCCGGCGTCCTGCCGGTCGCGGTCCAGCACCGTGACGTCGAGGCGCCGGCCGTCGCGCGAGCGGGCACGGTAGGCGCGGGAGGACACGTCGGCCTCGGTGTAGCGGACCAGCTCGGCCAGCGGCAGCCCGGCCCGGCCGAGGGCGTCGGAGACCTCCCGCCCCCAGGGCTGGCGGGCCGGACGGCCGGCGGCGTAGCGCACCCCCGTCCCGGCGGCCCGGCTGAGCAGGATGCCGGCCACGGCGGCCAGGGTCGTGACGTCGCCGGCCAGCACCCCGGCGGCCACGGCCAGGCCGGCCAGGGCCCACACCCAGACGCGCAGCCGCTCTCGCCCCTCGAGTCCGGCGGCGGTGAGGAAGGCGATGAACGGATAGGCCGGGAGCGTGGCCCGCTGGCCGCCGGGGAGCGAGGTGAGCAGCCGGTCCAGCGCGGAGGCGTCGTCGGTCAGGCTGAGCAGGCCCTGCACCAGCAGGGCCAGGCCCACCGCGGCGACGGCGGCCAGCACGGCGTCGGCGAGCAGCCGCGGCTTGCGGCGCAGCAGCACCAGGTCCAGCGCCACCACCACCGGCCCGCCGACCGACCCGGCCAGGACGACGATCGAGCCGATGGCCACCAGCGCGCTGGGCAGCAGCCCGCGCACGTTGCCGACGTCGCGCTGCAGGCCCTGGCTCGCCCCCGGGGTGAGGGCCGCCAGCAAAAGGACCACGGCGAGCCCGACCAGGCAGGCGATGGTCCGCACCAGGTCGGCAGGACGGCGCGAGCGGGCCGGAGGAGGCAGGTCGACCACCCGGCAGCCGTCGACCACCCGCTCGGTCAGCCGCTCGGGCGGGGGCTCCGGGGTGGGCTGCTGGGGCGGGCGGCCGGGCGCCTCCTGCCGCGCGCCAGGACGGTCGGTGGCGGCGGCGTCACGCGACGTGCTGCGGCCGGGCGGCGCGGCGTCGTGCGCGCGCACCCCCTCCGCCACCATGCGTCCGATCGTCCCACGCGGGGGGTCCCCGCACGCGGCGCACGGGACGCCGGGCGTGCCGCCTCGCCCCAGCTCGGTGGTCGGCGGCTGGCACCCTGTGGTCGTGCCCGCCCGCTACGCCGTCCTCCTCGGGGCCGCCGCCACCGTCCGGGCAGAGGCACCGCCGCACGACGCCTCAGGACTGCATGCACCAGGAGCAGCTCCGGTCCCCGGCTGCCGCAGGGTGGCGGAGTGAGCGGGCTGCCCGCCTACGTCGAGGCGGTGCTCGAGACGGTGGAGGCGATCCCGCCGGGGCGGGTGCTGTCCTACGGCGACGTCGCCGAGCTGGTCGGGCGCGGCGGCCCGCGGCAGGTGGGCCGCGTGATGGCGCAGTGGGGCGGCGGCGTTCCCTGGTGGCGGGTGCTGCGCGCCGACGGCAGCCACGCCGAGCCGTTGCGCGAGCGGGCCGTCGAACGGCTGCGCGCGGAGGGGGCGCCGCTGCGCCCGGACGGGCGGGTGGACATGGCCCGCGGCCGCTGGCACGCCGGGACCGGGCCGGACCTGTCGGACCCGTCTGCTGGTATCGCCCCGTGAGCGCGGACAGCACCAGCCAGGACGGCGTCGTCGGCGTCGTCGGCGGCCTCGGCGGCCTCGGGCCTGCCGCCGGCCCGGGGCCCCGACGCAACCCTGCTGCGCGCCCCGCCCTGCGCCTGGTGCGTCCGGCGGCGGCGCCCGGCGTCGCCGCGCCGGTCCTGGACCCGGCGCAGCAGGCGGTGGTCGACCACCCCGGCGGTCCGCTGCTGGTGCTGGCGGGCCCGGGCACCGGCAAGACCACCACTCTGGTGGAGGCGGTCGTCGCGCGGGTCGAGGCGGGCACCGACCCGGAGCGGATCCTCGTGCTCACCTTCGGCCGCAAGGCCGCGGCTGAGCTGCGCGAGCGGGTCACCGCGCGGCTGGGGCGCACGCTCCGCGAGCCGCTGGCCCGCACCTTCCACTCCTACGCCTTCGGCGTGCTGCGCCGGGAGGCGGTGCGCCGGGGCGAGCCGGCGCCGCGGCTGCTGTCCGGGCCGGAGCAGGACCTGCTGGTGCGCGAGCTGCTCGCCGGCGGCGCCGACGGCGAGGGCCGCCCGGTCGGCTGGCCCGACGCGCTGCGGGCGGCGCTGCCCACCCGCGGCTTCGCCCAGGAGCTGCGCGACCTGCTCATGCGCGCCACCGAGCGCGGGCTCGGGCCCACCGAGCTCGCCGAGCTGGCGCGCCGGCACGGCCGCGAGGACTGGGCGGCGGCCGCGCGGTTCCTGCGCGAGTACCTCGAGGTCTCCGCGCTCGCCACCCCCGCGGCCTACGACCCCAGCGAGCTGGTCCGCGAGGTCGTCGAGCGCATGGCGCAGCCGGCCACCCAGCCCCCCCGCCGGCCCACCCGGCAGCCCGAGGAGCCGGCAGAGGACCTGCTCGCGCTGCTGCGCGAGGACCTGCTGGACGACCACGGCGACGGCGGCGACCCCGACGCCGACCACTGGGACGACCTGCGCGAGCGGGAGCGGGCCGCCTACGACTGGGTGTTCGTCGACGAGTACCAGGACACCGACCCGGCCCAGGAGGAGCTGCTCGCCTCGCTGGTGCCGCCCGGCGGCAACCTCGTCGTCGTCGGCGACCCGGACCAGTCGATCTACGGCTTCCGCGGGGCCGACGTCACCGGCATCCGGCGCTTCCCGGAGACCTTCCGCACCCGGTCCGGCGAGCCTGCCCCGGTGGTCGAGCTCACCACCTGCCGGCGCAGCGCCCCGGCCGTGCTCGCCGTCGGCACCTCGGTCGCGCACGCCATGCGGGGGCGTCGCGGACGGGCCGACCTGCGGGCGCTGCCCGGACGGGCCTCCGGCCGGGTCGAGGTCCTGGTGGCCAACGGCGCCAGCGCCGAGGCGTCGCTGGTGGCCGGGGTGCTCCGCCGGGCGCACGTGGTGGACGGTGTCCCGTGGTCGCGGATGGCGGTGCTGGTGCGCTCCACCCGGGGCCGGCTGCCGGTGCTGCGCCGGGCGCTGCTCGGCGCCGGGGTGCCGGTGGGCGTGGCCGGCGAGGAGCTGCCGCTGGCCGAGCAGCCCGGGCTGCGCCCGCTGCTCGACGTCTACGCCGTCGCGCTGGACCCCGAGCGGTTGGACCAGGACCTGGCGCTCGCGCTGCTCACCGGGCCGCTGGGCGGGCTCGACCCGGTCGCGCTGCGCCGGCTGCGCCGCGAGCTGCGGCGGGTGGAGCTGGCCGCGGGCGGGCGGCGACCCTCCGCCGAGCTGCTGGTGGAGGCGCTGGCCGACCCCCGCGTGCTGCTGCTGGTGCCCGGCGAGGTCGCGCGCCCGGTCGAGCGGCTGGCCGCCCTGGTCGAGCGCGGCCGGTCCGCGGCGCGCGAGCCGGGCGCCACGGCCGAGACGGTGCTGTGGGCGGTCTGGGAGGCGAGCGGACTGGCGGCCCGCTGGCAGGCGGCGAGCCTGGCCGGCGGACCGCGCGGGGCCGCGGCCGACCGCGACCTCGACGCGGCGATGGCGCTGTTCGAGGACGCCGCGCGCTTCGTCGACCGGCTCCCCGGCGCCGGCCCCGAGGTGTTCCTCGCCCACCTGTCCGGCCAGGAGATCCCCGGGGACACCCTCGCCGCGCAGGCCCCCGAGGGGGAGGTGGTGCGCGTGCTCACCGCGCACGCGGCCAAGGGGCTGGAGTGGGACCTCGTCGTGGTGGCCGGCGTGCAGGAGGCGGTGTGGCCGGACCTGCGGGTGCGCGGCAGCCTGCTGGGCACCGAGGTCCTGCTCGACGTGCTGGAGACCGGCGACGCGGTGCCCGGCGCCGGCGCGTCGGCGGTGGCCCGGCTGCTGGACGAGGAGCGGCGGCTGTTCTACGTCGCGGCCACCCGGGCCCGGGAGCGGCTGGTGGTCACCGCGGTGAGCGACGAGGAGGCGGGCGAGGCGCCTTCGCGCTTCCTCGCCGAGGTGCCGCTGGCGGCCGACGACGCCGCCGTCGTGCTGCCCTCGCCCGCGGCCGGGTCCGCGGTCGCCGAGCCGACCACGCTCGGCGCGCTGCGCCGCGGGCTTCCGGTGCCGGCGCTGCTCGCGCGGCTGCGCGAGCTGGTCCGCGACGAGGTCCAGCCGGCCGCCACCCGGCGGCGGGCCGCGCAGCTGCGCCGGGACGTCCTCGAGCTGACCCGTGCGCTCGACCTCTCCTCGCTGGTCGCCGAGCTGCGCGGGGCGCTCGCACCGGCGGTCGCCGCCGAGGGGAGCGGGGACGGGCCCGAGATCGGCCAGGACGAGATGGGCCGGGACGGGATGGGCCGGGACGGGATGGGCCGGCACACGATCGAGCAGGACGCGATCGGCCACGACAGCGAGGTGCTGCGGTCCGCCGCCGCGGCCCACCTGGCCCGGCTGGCCGTCGCTGGGGTGACGGCGGCCGACCCGGAGGAGTGGTGGGCCGCCCGCGCCCTCTCCGACGACGCGCCGGTGGCCGGCCCGGGCGACGTGGTGCGCGTCTCGCCGTCCAAGGTCGACCAGTTCGCCACCTGCCAGCTGCGCTGGCTGCTCGAGGGCGCCGGCGGTGCCGGTCCGGACAGCGCCAGCCAGAGCGTGGGGACCCTCGTGCACGCGCTGGCCGCCGCCACCGAGGACCCCGCCCTGCGTCAGCCCGAGGCGCTGCTCGCCGCCCTGGAGCGGCAGTGGGCCGGGGTCGACCTGGGCAGCCCCTGGTACACCCGGCAGGAGCGCGAGCGGGCGGGGGAGATGCTGCGCCGGTTCCTGGAGTGGCTGGCGGCCAACCCGCGCGAGCTGGTCGGCACCGAGCTGGAGTTCACCGTCGACCTGCCGGCCCCGGTGCCGGGCGGCACGGTCACCGCGCGGGTGGCCGGCCGGGTCGACCGGCTCGAGCGCGACGCGCAGGGCCGGGGGGTGGTCGTCGACCTCAAGACCGGCAGCGGCAAGCCCAAGCCGCACGAGCTGCCCGAGCACCCCCAACTGGGCACCTACCAGCTGGCGGTGGAGGCGGGCGCCTTCAGCGCCGACGGGGTGGAGCCGGGCGGCTCGGGGGGCGCGAGCCTGCTGCAGCTGGGCAAGGCGGCCACCAAGCAGCCCGAGCAGCGCCAGCCCGCGCTGGCCGAGGCCGAGGACCCGCAGTGGGCCCGCCGGCTCGTCGTCGAGGTCGCCGCCGGGATGGCCGGGGCCACCTTCACCGCCCGGGAGAACGAGCACTGCGACCGGTGCCCGGTGCGCACCAGCTGCCCGGTCCGGGACGAGGGCCGGACGGTGGTGGGCCGGTGAGCCAGGCGACCGGGAGGCCGCTGCTCGGCGCGGTCGAGCTGAGCCGCCGGCTCGGCCAGCCGCACCCGCCCACCCCCGAGCAGGTCCGCGCCATCGAGCACCTCGGACCCGACGGGCGCCCCGGACCGCTGCTCGTCGTCGCCGGCGCCGGGTCGGGCAAGACCGAGACCATGGCCGCCCGGGTGGTCTGGCTGGTCGCCAACCGGCTGGTCCGGCCCGAGCGGATCCTCGGGCTCACCTTCACCCGCAAGGCGGCCGGCGAGCTGGCCGAGCGCGTGCGGCGCCGGCTGGGCCAGCTGGCCCGCAGCGGCGTCGTCGTGCCCGAGGGCCCGGACGACGACTGGCTGCTGGGCGAGCCGAGCGTCTCCACCTACCACGCCTACGCCGCCTCGCTGTTCACCGAGCACGCGCTGCGGGTCGGGCGCGAGCCCGGCGCGCGCCTGCTCGGCGAGGCGGTCACCTGGCAGTACGCCGGCCGGGTGGTCGACCTCTACGACGGCGACATGACCGACGTCGGCTGGACGCCCTCCACCGTGGTGGGCGCCGTGCGCGCGCTGGCCGGCGACCTCTCCGAGCACCTGGTGAGCGCCGAGGACGTCCGGGTGCTCAGCGAGGACCTGCTGGCCCGGGTCGAGAAGCTGCCGCGGGCGCCCAAGCAGCGCGGGCAGGACCTCACCAAGGAGGCGCGCGAGCTGGTCACGGCGCTGCGCCGCCGGCTGGCCCTGCTGCCGCTGGTGGAGGCCTACGAGCAGCGCAAGCGCGACACCGAGTCCCTCGACCACGGCGACCAGGTGGCGCTGGCGGCGCGGATCGCCCGTGAGCACCCCGCGGTCGGCGCCGTCGAGCGCGACCGCTACGACGTCGTCCTGCTCGACGAGTACCAGGACACCGGCACCTCCCAGCGGGTGCTGCTCACGGCCCTCTTCGGGGGCGGGCACGCGGTCACCGCGGTCGGTGACCCGTGCCAGTCCATCTACGGCTGGCGCGGGGCGAGCGCGGGCAACCTGGCCCGCTTCCCCCGCGACTTCCCCCAGGCCGATGGACACGGGGACGGGCGGGACGCCGACCAGGTCGACCTCACCACCAGCTTCCGCAACGGCGGCCGCATCCTGGCCCTGGCCAACCGCCTGTCCGAGCCGCTGCGCGCCCAGGGCGTGCCGGTGCGCGACCTGCGCCCGGGCCCCAAGGGCGAGGACAGCGGAGAGGTGCGGACGGCGCTGCTGCCGGACCTGGCCGCGGAGGCGGACTGGATCGCCGACCTGGTGACCGGGCTCGTGCAGGACGGCTCCGAGACGGCCGCCGGCGACGCCTCGCGTGCTTCCGGTGCCCGCGCCCGAGGGGAGCGGGGCCGGTACGCACCCGGCGATGTCGCGGTGCTCACCCGCACCCGCTCCCAGCTCGAGCGGCTCGAGCGGGCCCTGCGCGCCCGCGGGCTGCCGGTGGAGGTCTCCGGCCTCGGTGGTCTGCTCGGTGCGCCCGAGGTGCGCGACGTCGTCGCGGTCCTGTCGGTCATGAACGACCTCGCCGCCGGGCCGGCGCTGGTCCGGCTGCTCACCGGCCCGCGGTGGCGGATCGGCCCGCGCGACCTGGTGGCGCTCGGCCGCCGGGCCGGCCAGCTGGCCCGGCCGCTCGAGCCGGCGCCGGACGCGCCGGGCGACGCTGCGGGCCCGCCGGCGCCCATCGTCCCGCAGGAGGTCGTGCCGCAGGAGGTCGTGCCGGACGAGGTGGACGGCCGCAGCCTGGTGGAGGCGCTGGACGACCTCGGCCGGCCCGAGGCCTACTCCGCCGAGGGGTACCGCCGGCTGCGCCGGCTCGCCGAGGAGCTGCGCGCGCTGCGGGCGCGGGCCGCCCAGCCGCTGCCGGACCTGGTGGCCGACGTGGTGCGCACCATCGGCGTCGACGTCGAGGTGTCGGCCCGGGCGGCGGCCGGCGAGGGCGCCGGCCGCGCCCACCTCGACCGCTTCCTCGACGTGGCCGCCGAGTTCGCCGACAGCGGCTCGGACCGGGAGACCTCACCCACCCTGGGCGGCTTCCTCGCCTACCTCGAGGCGGCCGAGGAGCACGAGCGCGGCCTCGAGGGCGGCCGGGTCGGCGTGGTCGGCGACGCCGTCCAGCTGCTCACCATGCACGGCGCCAAGGGCCTGGAGTGGCCGGTGGTCGTGGTGCCCGGGCTCACCGAGGACGTGTTCCCCAGCAAGGGCCAGGAGCGGGGCGACTGGTGCGCCAACGCCAAGGTGCTGCCGTTCCCGCTGCGCGGGGACGCCGCCGACCTGCCCGCGCTGGAGGTCGTCCGATGCGCGGACCAGAAGGAGCTGCAGGCCGCGCTGCAGGACCACGACGCCGCCTGCCGCGAGCGCGACCTGCTCGAGGAGCGCCGTCTGCTCTACGTCGCGGCCACCCGCGCCGAGGACCTCCTGGTGCTCACCGGCACCCGGTGGGCCACCGGCACCAAGGTCCGCGAGCCCTCCCCGTTCCTGGTGGAGGCGCGCGAGGCGTGCGCCGCGCTGGGCCTGGACGAGCCGGTGGTGTGGGCCGACCCGCCGGCCGAGGGCGAGACCAACCCGCTGCTCGGCGAGCCGGCCGAGCAGGTGTGGCCGCTCGACCCGCTGCCGGCGGACCGCCGCGCGGCGCTCGACGCCGCGGTGCGGCTGGTCCGCGCCGCCGCGGCCGAGCCCGTTGCCGGTGCCCCCGGCCCGGTGGTGCACGACGCGAGCGCACGGGATCGGCTCGAGGCGTGGGCCGAGGAGGTGGACCGGCTGCTCGCCGAGCGCGCCCGGGCGCGGACCAACGGCCGCGGCGGCGAGGTGATGCTGCCGGCGCACCTGTCCGTCTCCCAGCTGGTGGCGCTGCGCCGCGACCCGGCCGAGCTCGCGCTCCGGCTTCGCCGCCCGGTGCCGGTCCGCCCGGCCCCCCTGGCCCGGCGCGGCACCGCCTTCCATGCCTGGCTGGAGGAGCGCTTCGGCGGCGGCCGGCTGCTCGACGTCGACGAGCTGCCCGGCAGTGCCGACGCCGACGCCGCCCCCGACGGCGACCTGGAGGAGCTCAAGGCGCGGTTCCTGGCCAGCGAGTGGGCCGACCGGCACCCGGTCGAGGTCGAGGTGCCCTTCGAGACCCTGGTGGCCGGCGTGCTCGTCCGCGGCCGGATGGACGCCGTCTTCCGGGCCGAGGGACGGGACGGCGGGCGCGGCAGCTGGGACGTCGTGGACTGGAAGACCGGCCAGCCTCCGTCGGGGGAGGAGGCGCGGGCGGTCGCCGTGCAGCTGGCGGCCTACCGCCTGGCCTGGCACCGGCTCACCGGCGCCCCGCTCGAGCAGGTCCGCGCCGCGTTCCACTACGTCCGCGCGGGCCGCACGGTGCGCCCGGTCGACCTCCTCGACGCCGACGGCCTCGCCGCCCTGATCACCGCCCTGCCCCAATGGGAGGACACCGACCTGGCGTGAGTCAGCGCCGTCGGTGCCTGCCCCGCACCAGGCTGCCGACCGCAAGCGCGGGCACCAGCGCGCACGCCAGGCCGACGACCCACCCCGCGTGCCGCTCGTCGCCGAGCACCCGCAGCGGTGCGAGCCACACGGAGCAGAGCGCCAGCAGCGCCGCGCCGGCAAGGACGGTCAGCGCCGCGCCCAGGAGCGCGCGTACGACGTCGACCGACGCCTGCTGGCTGCCCGGTGCGGGTCCTGCGAGGTCCGGTCCACGCCGCCACCCGACACCCGCGCGCTCGGCCCGCCTAGAGCTCCAGCTCCACCACCAGCGCGCAGTGGTCCGAGACCGGCAGCCGCACGGCCTCCGCGCGGGTCACCGCGGCGGCGTCGAGGCCCTGAGCGAGCACGTGGTCGAGCTGCACCCGCGGCGACGGGGAGGGGTAGGTGGGCGTGCGGACCAGCGGGGTCCAGCCGCTGAGCAGGCCGGGCAGCGAGCCGGGCAGGTTGAAGTCGCCGAGCAGCAGCCGCGGGCCGGGCAGGGTGCCGGCCCACTGCACCAGGCGGCGCAGCTGCACGACGTTGAAGCCGGGCACGAACGACAGGTGGGTCGTGATCACGGTGAGCGGGCCGTCCGGGCCGTCCACGACGGCGGCCACCGCCGCCCGCGGCTCGTCCGAGACCCGCATCAGCCGGGGGCGCGGCTGACCGGGGACCAGCAGCGGCAGCCCGAGCGGCGCCGCCCGGTAGCGCTGCACGTCCCACTGCCGCACCGGGAGCCGGGACACCAGCCCGATGCCGTAGGTGGGGCCGTCGACCTCGCGCCCGTCGTGCGCGTGCGAGGGCTGCCAGTCCTCGCCGGGGGTGCCGTGGACCGCAGGGACGAACCGGTGGTGCGCCGCACCCAGGGCCTCGGCCACCAGCCCGGTCTGGTCGACGTGCCCCGAGCGCTCCTGCGCGTGGTCGACCTCCTGCAGCCCGACGACGTCGGCGTCGAGCTCCTTGGCGGCCGCCCGCAGGTCGTCCGGGCGCACCTCGCCGTGGGAGAGACCGATGCCGTGCAGGAGGTTGAAGGTCGCGACGCGCAGCAGTGCCATGGGTCAGAACGCTAGGGGCGCGCACGGAGGGACCGCACGCCCAGCCGGCAGCGCCGGTCCTCGCGTGTCGCGTGCCGCGGCGGCTCCCGCCCGGTCGCGCCGAGCAGTGCCGGGCCGGCGTGGGGGACGGCGTCGAGGGCGGGTGCCGGACGAGGTTCTCCAAGCCGCACAACCAGTTCCGCCGCCTGCCCGGGACGGCGGGCCCTCGCGCCACGGTCCGTCCGAGTACGCCCACCGCCCGTGCACACGCTCGGCTGGGGGAGACGTCCGCGACCCCCCGCTGCGGCGAAGGCGGCCCTCGCACCTCGCGGCGCCGCCGATGCGCCTGTCGGCACGGTCGATCGCCGGCGGCCCGTGGCGGCTCGGCTGCACTGCTCGCGGGCCCGCCCGGACCTGGGGCGTCGAACGTCGCGCGGTCCTCGCCGGCGGACCGGGGAGGAGCGGCCGGCGCCGGCGCCGGGCTGGTGGTCGCCGGGCCGCGGCGGTGCACGTCAGGCGCCCGCGCCGAGCGCCCGGACGCCCAGCCGCAGCCACTCCTCGTCGTCGGTCGCCAGCCCGTGCGCCGCGGTGTGCACCGGCCCGAGCGCGACGTGGAACCGCACCCGGGCGTCGAGCAGGTGCCCGTCCTGGACCCGATCCTTCGGAACGTCAGGCGCGCTGCGCCGGGGCACGTGGGCGCTGCCCCACGGACCGTGGAGCGTGTCCGCGGCGTCGAGGTAGAGGTCGCGGACCAGTGCATAGGGCTCCTCGCCGCAGCCGGCCAGCACGCCGGCGAGGTCGAGCGCGGGGTCGCCGAGCCGGGCGTCGGTCCAGTCGATCACGCCGGACAGCACGCCGCGGGCAGGGTCCACGAGCAGGTGCGGCGGGCCGACGTCGCCGTGGCAGAGCACGAGACGGTCCGGCCAGAGCGCGTCGTCGTCGAGGTCGCGGCGCAGCCGGTCCAGCGCCCGCTGTCCACCCGGGGCCAGGGCCGCCTCCGGGGCCGCGGCCGCCACCTGCTCGACCAGCGCGCGGTGGTGATCCCGCCACCCGGCCGGGGTCTGCTCGGGGATCCCGACCTGCACCGTCTCCCGGGCCGGCTGGCGGTGCAGGGCGACGAGCAGGCCGACCAGCTGCGAGGCGAGCAGGCCGTTGCCCAGCAGGGCTGTCTCGTCCAGCGGCACGCCGGGCAGTGTCCGGTGCCCGGCGAAGCGGCTGATCCCGTCGGGCAGCAGGCCGACGACGAGGTCTCGCGGCGCCGCGCCGGGCAGCGGCACGGGCAGCCTCGGGGCGAGCAGCGGCCGGAGCCGCAGCTCGGCCTCGTGCCGGGCGGCGACGTCGGCGCGGCGCGGGAAGCGGAAGGTCCAGCCGGCGCCGTCCACGTCGTCGACGTGCAGCACGGCGAAGTCCCAGCCGTCGTCGTTCCAGCGAGCGGTCGGCCGCTGGAGCCGCACCGGCGGGCGCCGCCGCCCGGCCCACTCGACGGCCAGCGCGAGCAGCCCGTCCCGGTCGCTCGCCGGGCCCTGCGTCGTCACGCCGTCATCATCGGCGACCTGCGGCCGGTGAAGCGGGCCGTGCACGGCGGGGGCAGGATGGGGCGACGTGACCCTCGAGCACCTCGCCCTGTCCCGCGCGGCGGCCGACCGCGCCGCCCACCACCGCACCGACGAGGCCTGGCTGGACAAGGCCTGGGCCGACGACGCCACCCGGGTGCTGGCGGTGTCCAAGGGACGTGTCCTGGTCGAGAACGTCTCCGACGGTGTGTCGGAGACTGTGCGCCTCCACCTCGTGCCACCGCACCGGGCGCCGGCAGGCGAGCGGATGTTCCTCGGCGAGCACGAGGGAACGGCCTACTTCGCGGTGCGTGCCGAGCGGCTGGTCGCCCCGCTCGGCGACCCCGGCGACCTCACCGAGTCGGGCCTGCGCGAGGTCGGCACCCTGCTCGACGACCTGGAGACCGGGCTGCTCGTCGACGCCGTCGCGCTGGCCAACTGGCACGACACCCACACCCACTGCCCGCGCTGCGGAGCGCCCACGGTGAGCACCGCCGGCGGCCACGTGCGCCGCTGCCCCGACGACGGCTCCGAGCACTACCCGCGGACCGACCCGGCCGTGATCATGACCGTGGTCGACGCCGACGACCGGCTGCTGCTGGGCCACCAGGCGGTCTGGCCGGCCAACCGGTTCAGCACCCTGGCCGGCTTCGTCGAGCCGGGGGAGTCGCTCGAGCAGGCCGTGGCCCGCGAGGTGCTCGAGGAGTCCGGCATCGTCGTGTCCTCCGCGGAGTACCTGGGCAGCCAGCCATGGCCGTTCCCGGCCAGCCTCATGCTGGGCTTCTGCGCTTGCGCGAGCACGACCGAGGTCGTCACCGACGACGAGGAGATCAGCGAGGCCCGCTGGTTCACCCGCGCCGAGCTGGCAGAGGCCGTCCGCACCGGCGACGTCCTGCTGCCGCCCGCGGTCTCCATCGCCCGCCGGCTCATCGAGCACTGGTACGGCGAGCCGCTCGACGACCGCGGGGCAGCCCCCTGGCGCTGACGGCGCGAGCCGTCTTGGCCCGGTGGTCTGCCGCCGCCCGGCACACCGGCCGGGCGGGAACCGAAGTGCGCAGGCGGGGATCGGCGTGTCGCAGGCGAGAGTTCGCGACACGCCGCGATCTGAGGATCGCCGCCTGGGCAATTCGGTCAAGGGCGGGGCGTCGGCAGTCGTGGGCGACGGGTACCCCCGCGACGACCTCAGACCGCGTAGCCCGGCCGGGCGACGGCGGCAGCCGCCAGCGCCGCGGCCAGCGGCTCGACGTCGGCGGCCGCGAGCCCGGTCACGGTCACCCGCAGCGCCGGGCCGGACCCGGTGCGGAAGCGGGCGCCGGGCGCGGCCGCCCAGCCGGCGGCGAGCAGGCTGGAGCTGGCCGCGGTCTCGTCGGCCACCGGCACCCACACGTTCAGTCCGCTCGCGCCGTGCGCCGCGACGCCTCGCTCGGCCAGGGCCGCGAGCAGCCCGGACCGCCGGGCGGCGTAGGCGTCGCGGGCCCGGGCCACCGACGCCGTCGCGTCGGCCGAGCCCCAGAGCCCGGCCACCGCGCCCTGCAGCACGTGGCTCACCCAGCCGGTGCTCAGCCGCTGCCGCCCCCGCACCCGGTCCACCGTGGTCGCGTCGCCGGCCAGCAACGCCACCCGCAGGTCCGGCCCCCAGGCCTTGGAGACCGACCGGACGTGCGCCCAGGCGGGCACCGCGCCGGCCAGCGTCACCAGGTCCACCCCCGCCACCTCCGCGGCGTGGTCGTCCTCGACCAGCAGCACCTCGGGGTGCCCGGCGAGGAGCTCGCGCAGCTCCCGCCCGCGCGCCGGGGAGAGCGCGGCGCCGGTGGGGTTCTGGGCCCGCACCGTGACCACGAGCGCCCGCACCCCGCGGGACAACGCCCGCTCCACCCCCGCGGGCAGCGGCCCCTCGTCGTCGACCGGCACCGGCTCGACCACCAGCCCGAGCGCGCCGACCAGGTCCAGCAGCCGCACCCAGCCCGGGTCCTCGCAGGCGACGACGTCGCCGGGGCGCAGGTGCGCCGCCAGCACCCTCTCCACCCCGTCCAGGGCGCCCCCGACGACGGCCATCGCGTCGGCCGGCACGCCGTCGGCGGAGAGCCGGTCGCGGCCCGCCGCGGCCAGGGCCGGGAGGACGTCGGGCGACCGGTAGTCGTGGCGCAGCCGCGCCGCGGCGACCAGGGCGGCGGTCGGGTCCGGCAGCAGGGCGGGGTCCGGCTCGCCGGCGGAGACGTCGCGGACGCCGGTGGGCAGCGCGACGGGGACCGGCTCGCGGGCGGTGGTGGCCGGCCGGGCGCGCACGTGCGTGCCGCGCCGACCCCCGGTCTCGACCACGCCACGGTCGCGCAGCGCCTTGTAGGCCGCGGCCACCGTGCCGGCCGCGACCCCGAGGTCCTCGGCCAGGGCGCGCACCGGCGGCAGCGCCGCTCCCGGCGGCAACGAGCCGTCGGCCACCCGGGCCTCCACGCTGCGGGCAATCTCGCTGGCTCCGGCACCGGTGATCCGATAACGTCCTGACACAGTCTCAACTCTGTACTAGGACGAACGAGATGGCAACCGGATACCCCGTCACCCCGGCGACCACCCCCACCCGGCACCGCGACCGCGCGGCCTACGACGCCGAGACCGTGCACCGCGCGCTGGACGAGGCCCTGCTCTGCCACGTGGCGCACGTCGTCGACGGGCGCCCGGCGGTGCTGCCCACCCTGCACGCCCGGATCGGCGAGCGGCTCTACCTGCACGCCAGCACCGGCGCCCGGCTGGCCCGCGCCGCCGCCGAGCCCGGCGGCGTGCCGGTCTGCGTCAGCACCACCGTCGTCGACGCCCTGGTGCTGGGCCGGTCGGCCATGCACCACTCGATGAACTACCGCAGCGTCGTCGTGCACGGCTGCGCGGTGCTGGTGCGCGACGAGGTCGAGAAGCGGGCGGCGCTGGCCGCCGTCGTCGACGCCGTGGTGCCGGGGCGCTCCGGCGACTGCCGGGAGCCGAGCGCCAAGGAGCTGGCCGCGACCGCCGTCCTGGCGGTCGACCTGCTCGAGGTCTCGGCCAAGGTGCGCGCCGGCGGCCCCTCGGACGACGTGGAGGACCTGGCCGGGCCGCACTGGGCCGGGCTGGTGCCGCTGCGGCTGACCCGGGGCGAGCCGGTGCCGTCCGCGGACCTGCGCGAGGACGTGCCGCTGCCCGGCTACCTGTGAGGCGAGCGGCCCGAGCGGGTAACGGCCCGTCAGGGGAGCGACGCGCGACGGCCCGGCG
>JBQCIO010000079.1:0-6147 GCA_051953655.1 Motilibacteraceae bacterium | reverse complement strand
CCCCCCCCCCCCCCCCCCCCCCCCCGAAACCACCCCGAGCGGGCCCGCCGCCCCCACACATTTAGCGCTCCCCCACGGCGAGGGGTGCGGGGTGCGGTCGTGCAGGGCGATCGCCCGCCGCAGCGCTTGCCGCCCGCGGGGGGTGTCGCCGGCGTCGCCGTAGGCGACGGCGAGGCGGTACCAGGCGCGCCAGTCGTCGGGGGCGGCCTCGACCTGGGCGCGGTAGCGGGCGAAGACGGCGTCGGCGGCCTCGCGGTCGGGGCGGCCGCTGGGCTTGACCACGCGCTCGTCGGCGGGGAGCCCGCCCTCGGCCTCGAGCTCGCGGGCCAGCCGCTCGGCGGCCTGGCCGAAGCGCATCTCCTTCCACACCACCCAGAGCCCGATGAGCGGGAGGATCAGCACGCCGACGCCGAGGCCCACGAGCACCGGCTTGCCGCTGGTGAGCAGCACCCAGCCGCGGTCGGCGACCACCACCAGGTAGACGCCGAGGGCCAGCACCAGCAGGACGGCGACCCGCCGCGCCTTCACCGCGAGGTCAACTCCCCTACAGCCCGAGGTAGTGCTCGAGCCCGACGGTGAGCCCGGGGCGGGAGCCGACCGTGCGCACGCCGAGCAGCACGCCGGGCATGAACGAGACCCGGTCCAGCGAGTCGTGCCGGATGGTGAGGGTCTCCCCCGGGTTGCCCAGCAGCACCTCCTGGTGCGCCACCAGGCCGCGCAGCCGCACCGAGTGCACCGCCACGCCCTCGACGTCGGCACCGCGCGCGCCGTCGTACTCGTCGGTGGTGGCGTCGGGCACCGGCCCCAGGCCGGCCTCCCGGCGGGCGGCCGCGACCAGCTCGGCGGTGCGCCGGGCGGTGCCGCTGGGGGCGTCGGCCTTGTCCGGGTGGTGCAGCTCGACCACCTCGACCGACTCGAAGAACCGGGCCGCCTGCGCGGCGAACCGCATCATGAGCACCGCGCCCATGGCGAAGTTGGGCGCCACCAGCACCCCGACGCCCGGGGCGTCGGCCAGCCGGCCGCGCAGCGTGTCCAGCCGCTCGTCGGTGAAGCCGGTGGTGCCCACCACCGCGTGGATGCCCGCCCCGATGCACTGCTCGAGGTTGCCCATGACCGCGTCGGGGTGGGTGAGGTCGACGGCCACCTGCGCCCCGGCGTCGACGAGCGCCGCGAACGGGTCGCCGACGTCGACCTGAGCGACCAGCTCCAGGTCGTCGGCCGCCTGCACGGCCTGGCAGGCCTGCGAGCCCATGCGACCGCGCGCCCCCAGCACCCCGACCCGGATCGTCACGTGGTCCCTCCTACGGTCGGTAGGTCTACGCCACGGCGCGGGCGAACCGCGCCTCGCTCTTGAACGGCCCGACGACGGACAGCGTCGGCGCCCCGCCGAGCAGCTCGCCGGCCACCGCCGCGACGTCGTCGGGCGTCACCGCGTCGATCTTGCCGAGCAGCTCGTCGACGGTGAGCAGGTCGCCGTGCAGCAGCTCGCCCTTGCCGATCCGGCTCATCCGCGAGCCGGTGTCCTCCAGGCCGAGGACGAGGCCGCCGCGCAGCTGGCCCTTGGCCCGCACGATCTCCTCCTCCGACAGTCCGTCGGAGACGACCCGCCCGAGCTCGTCGCGGCAGATGCCGAGCACCTCGTGCACCTTGGCCGGCTGGCACCCGGCATAGACCCCGACCAGGCCGGTGTCGGCGTAGTGCTGGGCGTAGCTGTAGACCGAGTAGGCCAGGCCCCGCTTCTCGCGGACCTCCTGGAACAGGCGCGAGCTCATGCCGCCGCCCAGCGCGGCGTTGAGCACGCCGAGCGCCCAGCGCCGCTCGTCCGAGCGCGAGAGGCCCGGCAGGCCGAGCACGACGTTGGCCTGCTCGGTGTCGCGGTGCACCAGGCGGACGCCGGGCTTGACCACGAGCGGGCGGTTCCCGCCGCGCGGCTCGGCCGGGGTCGCCGCCCCGTCGAGCATCCCGGCAGCCGTGAAGGCCTTGCGGACCATCCGCACGACGGTGGCGTGGTCGAGGTTGCCGGCCGCGGCCACCACCATCTGCTCGGGCTTGTAGCGCCGGCGGTAGTAGCCGTGGACGGCGGTGCGGGTGAGCGCCTCGATCGACTCGACGGTGCCGAGGATGGAGCGACCCAGCGGGGTGTCGCCGTAGAGCGCGAGCTGCAGCTCGTCGTGCACGAGGTCGCCCGGGTCGTCGTCGCGCATGGCGATCTCCTCGAGCACCACCCCGCGCTCGGAGTCGACGTCCTTGGCGGCGACCACCGAGGAGGTGACCAGGTCGCACACGACGTCGACGGCCAGGGGCAGGTCCTCGTCGAGCACCCGGGCGTAGAAGCAGGTGTACTCCTTGCCGGTGAAGGCGTTCATCTCCCCACCGACGGCGTCGATGGACGCGCTGATCTCCAGCGCGTCCCGCCGCTTCGTGCCCTTGAACAGCACGTGCTCGAGGTAGTGCGAGGCACCGGCGAGCGAGGGGGCCTCGTCGCGCGAGCCCACCCCCACCCAGATGCCGAAGGTGACCGAGCGGACCGTGGGCATCGCCTCGGTGACCACCCGCAGACCGCCCGGGAGGACGGTGCGGCGGACGACGCCGCCGCCTCCGTCCCCCCGGACGAGGGTCCGCGTGGTGCCGGGGCGCTGGGCCCCGGCCCGCAGCGAGCCGGTCGAGCTGGGGCGCACGCGGCTCGTCACTCGGCGGAGGCCGACGCCGGCTCGGCCACGCTCGAGCCCTCGGCGCCCTCCTCGAGCACCGGCACGAGCGAGAGCTTGCCGCGCGGGTCGATCTCGGCGATCTCGACCTGCACCTTGCTGCCGACCTTGAGCACGTCCTCGACGTTCTCCACCCGCTTGCCGCCGGCGATCTTGCGGATCTGCGAGATGTGCAGCAGGCCGTCCTTGCCCGGCATCAGCGAGACGAAGGCGCCGAAGGTCGTCGTCTTCACCACCGTGCCGAGGTAGCGCTCGCCGACCTCGGGCATCGTCGGGTTGGCGATGGCGTTGATCTGCGCCCGGGCCGCCTCGGCCGACGGGCCGTCGGTGGCGCCGATGTAGATCGTGCCGTCGTCCTCGATGGTGATGTCGGCGCCGGTCTCGTCCTGGATCTGGTTGATCATCTTGCCCTTGGGGCCGATGACCGCGCCGATCTGGTCGACCGGGATCTTCACCGTGATGATCCGCGGCGCGTACGGCGACATCTCGTCCGGCGTGTCGATCGCCTCGAGCATGACGTCGAGGATGTGCAGCCGGGCGTCGCGGGCCTGCGTGAGCGCGCCGGCCAGCACCGAGGCCGGGATGCCGTCGAGCTTGGTGTCGAGCTGGATCGCGGTGACGAACTCCTTGGTGCCGGCCACCTTGAAGTCCATGTCGCCGTAGGCGTCCTCGGCCCCGAGGATGTCGGTGAGGGCGGCGTACTCGGTCTTGCCGTCGACCTGGTCCGAGACCAGCCCCATGGCGATGCCGGCCACCGGCGCCTTGAGCGGCACACCGGCGTTGAGCAGCGACATGGTGCTGGCGCAGACCGAGCCCATCGACGTCGAGCCGTTGGAGCCCAGCGCCTCGGACACCTGGCGGATGGCGTAGGGGAACTCCTCCTTGCTCGGCAGGACCGGCACGAGGGCGCGCTCGGCGAGCGCGCCGTGGCCGATCTCGCGGCGCTTCGGGGAGCCCACGCGGCCGGTCTCGCCGGTGCTGTAGGGCGGGAAGTTGTAGTTGTGCATGTAGCGCTTGCGCGTCTCGGGCGAGAGCGTGTCGAGCTGCTGCTCCATGCGGGTCATGTTCAGCGTGGTGATGCCCAGGATCTGGGTCTCGCCGCGCTCGAACAGGGCCGAGCCGTGGACCCGCGGGATGACCTCGACCTCGGCCGCCAGCGGCCGGATGTCGGCCAGGCCGCGGCCGTCGATGCGGACCTTGTCGCGCAGGATGCGCTGGCGCACCAGCTTCTTGGTCAGCGCGCGCAGGGCGCCGCCGATCTCCTTCTCCCGGCCCTCGAACTGGCCGGCGACGCGCTCGGTGGCCAGCGCCTTGACCCGGTCGAGCTCGGCCTCGCGCTCCTGCTTGGCGCCGATGGTGAGCGCCGCCGCCAGCTCGGTCCCGACCGCGGCCTCGACGGCCTCGAAGACGTCGTCCTGGTACTCCAGGAAGCGGGGGAACTCGCCGGTGGGCTTGGCCGCCTCGGCGGCCAGGCGCGCCTGCGCCTCGCACAGCACCTTGATGAACGGCTTGGCGGCCTCCAGGCCCTGGGCCACGACCTCCTCGGTGGGGGCCGTGCGGCCCTCCTCCTTGACCAGGCGCCAGGCCGACGAGGTGGCCTCGGCCTCGACCATCATGATCGCGACGTCGCCGTCGTCGAGCACCCGGCCGGCCACGACCATGTCGAAGACCGCGCCCTCGAGCTGCTCGTGGGTCGGGAAGGCCACCCACTGGTCGCCCTGGTCGTCGCTGATGAGCGCGACGCGGGTGGCGCCGATCGGGCCGCTGAAGGGCAGGCCGGCGATCTGGGTGGAGGCCGACGCGGCGTTGATCGCGACGACGTCGTAGAGGTCGTTGGGGTGCAGGGCCATCACGGTGATGACGACCTGGACCTCGTTGCGCAGGCCCTTCGCGAAGGACGGGCGCAGCGGCCGGTCGGTGAGCCGGCAGGTGAGGATGGCGTCCTCGGACGGGCGGCCCTCGCGACGGAAGAACGAGCCGGGGATGCGGCCCGCGGCGTACATCCGCTCCTCGACGTCGACGGTGAGCGGGAAGAAGTCGAACTGCTCCTTCGGGTGCTTCGACGCGGTGGTCGCCGAGAGGAGCATCGTCTCCTCGTCGAGGTACGCGGCGACCGAGCCGGCGGCCTGCCGGGCGAGCCGGCCGGTCTCGAAGCGGACGGTGCGGGTGCCGAAGCGGCCGTTGTCGATGCTCGCCTCGGCGGTGGTGATCTTCTGACCCTCCATGGGTCCTCCTGTTCCTCTGCTGTCACATCTGGCAGGGAGCAGGCCGTCCGGTGCGGGCCCCTCGCGGGCCGGTCTTCGATGGAAGCCCCCGCTCCCCCACCTGACGGGTGTCAGGGCGGGACTCGGGGACCACTACCGAGGACCGGGGCGAGAAGGGCCGCTGCGGTGCGGCCGGCTCGCTGTCCTTCCGGCGGGGCGTCTCCCCGCCGGACGGGTGGTGCTTGCTGGTCGTGCTGGTCTGACGAGCCGTGCTGGTCGTGCTGGTGGTGCTGACGTGCTGACTGCCGGTGCGCCGCGGGGGCGGTCCCCGGTGGAGACCGCCCCCGCGGTGCGGAGTGCTAGCGGCGCAGGCCGAGACGCTCGATCAGGTCGCGGTAGCGCTGGATGTCGTTCTTGGCGATGTACTGGAGCAGCCGGCGGCGCCGACCGACCAGCAGGAGCAGGCCACGACGGCTGTGGTGGTCGTGCTTGTGCTCCTTGAGGTGCTCGGTGAGGTCGGCGATGCGCTTGGAGAGCATCGCCACCTGGACCTCGGCCGAGCCGGTGTCGGCCTCGTTCGCACCGTACTGGGCGATGATCTGCTTCTTGGTCGCGCTGTCGAGCGCCATATGGCTCCCTCGGGTCCAGGTGAGCGCCCCCGGTCTCGGTCACGAGGGCTGCCTCGGCTCACACCGGTGCTCGCACCGGCAGGAGCGAGGCTACCAGCGGGCCGCGAGCCGCCCCTAATCGCTCCGGTCCGGCGGGCGCCCTACGCCGGGCGGCCGACGCCGAGGATCTCGCGGCTGCGGTCGACGTCGCGGCCCATCTGCTCCACCAGCGGCCCGACGCCGTCGAAGCGCAGCGTCTCGCGAAGCCGGGCCACGAAGTCCACGGCGACGTGCTCGTCGTAGAGCTCGAGGTCGTCGCGGTCCAGGACGTAGGCCTCCACCCGGCGCTGGGTGCCGTCGAAGGTGGGGTTGGTGCCGATGCTGATCGCGGCCGGCAGCCGGGTGCCGTCGGCGCGGGTGAGCCAGCCGGCGTAGACGCCGTCGGCGGGCACCGCGGCCTCCGGCGGCAGGCCGAGGTTGGCGGTGGGGTAGCCGATGGTGCGCCCGCGCTGGTCGCCGTGGACCACCGGTCCCTCGAGCCGGTGCGCCCGGCCGAGCACGTGCGCGGCCCCCTCCACGTCGCCCTCGGCGAGCCGCTCGCGCACGAAGGTGGAGGACCAGGTGGCC
>JBQCIO010000078.1:0-13355 GCA_051953655.1 Motilibacteraceae bacterium | reverse complement strand
AGGAGGCCAGCTCCTCGGTCTCGAGCATGGCCATCCGGGCGACCCCGAGCGGGTCCGGCTGCGCGATGACGCCGCGCAGGATGCGGCGCGCGAACGGCTCCGGCGGGTCCGGCTCGACCAGCGGCGGTTCGCCGTTCTCCGCCCGGCGCTCGGCCCGTCCACGCCGGGCCGCCTCCTGCTCGGGCGGCAGGTCCCCGGCCAGGATCCCCTCCGCGACCAGCGCCGCCCCGACCCGCGGATCGAGCACCTGCCGCCACCACGGGTCGGACCGGTCGACCGTCGAGAAGTCCGCCGGCGCCGAGCCGAGCAGCTCCCGGAACCGCCACCCGACCCGACCGACCTTGTCCGCGAACACCGAGCGACGCCGCACCCCCAGCACCTCGGCACGGACCATCACCCCGCTGCCGGCCAGCACCCCGAACGTGTCCGTCATGGAACCCACGCTAGAGACCGGAACCGACAATTCCGGTGGCTCAGCAACGAGAACGAGCGCGAGAAGGGTCAAGAGAAGACAATGATTCCTGACTGCCTACCGCCCGTCGGAGCGTCCCGCGGATCTCGAGGCCGAAACCGCCGCAGCCACGCTCAGCATGGGCCGGTTGTGCATCAAGATCCGCGAGCCCGGCGGCCGGCAAGGCCAAGCACCGCCAGGGCTGCTCCTCCCGTCAGCAGCCGCTTTCAGAAGAGCTCGATAGAGAGCGCCCTCGCCCGCCGCACCACCGACTGTCACACCGCACCCGGCAGAATCCCCCCATGCCAGCACGAGAACGACACGTAGCCGTCGTAGGGGCCGGAGCCGTGGGCGCCACCATCGCCTACGCCGGCCAGATCCGCGGGGTGGCCGAGCGGATCAGCCTGTTCGACGTCCACGGCGCCAAGGCGCGCGCCGAGGCGCTCGACCTGGCCCACGGCCTCGCCTTCACCCCCGTCACGACGGTGGCCGGCAGTGACGACGTCGAGGTGTGCCGGGACGCCGACGTCGTCGTCATCACCGCCGGCGCCAAGCAGAAGCCGGGCCAGACGCGGATGGACCTGGCCGCCACCAACGTGGCCATGGTCCGCGACCTGGTGCCGCAGCTCCTCGCGGTGGCCCCGGCCGCGCTGCTCCTGGTCGTCACCAACCCGTGCGACGTCGTCACCTACGCCACGCTCAAGGTCTCCGGGTTCCCCCGCACGCGGGTGTTCGGTTCGGGCACGGTGCTCGACTCGGCGCGGCTGCGGTACCTCGTCGCCGAGCACCAGCGGGTCGCGGTGCCCAACGTGCACGCGACGATCGCGGGGGAGCACGGCGACTCCGAGATCGCCCTGTGGTCCACCGCGTCCATCGGCACCATTCCACTCGCGGGCTGGAACGCGCCCGGCCAGCCGCCGCTGGACGACGAGGCGCGCCGGCGCATCCATCAGCAGGTGGTGGGGGCGGCCTACGAGATCATCCAGGGCAAGGGCGCCACCAACTACGCGGTCGGCCTCGCGGTGGTGCAGATCCTCGAGGCGGTGCTGGGCGACCAGCGCCGGGTCCTCACCGTGAGCAGCCTCTTGCAGGACTACCACGGCATCGACGACGTCTGCCTCAGCGTGCCCTCGCTGGTCGGTCGCGACGGCGTGCACGCCGCCCTCGACGTGCCGCTCGACGACGCCGAGCTGGCCGGGCTGCGGGCGTCCGCGACCGCGGTCCGCGCCGCTTGCCGCGAGCTCGGGCTCTGACCGACGGCACGTGACCGAGGACCCATGTGTCCGTTGTCAGGATCTGCCGGAGCCCGGACAGTGCGCGCTGGGTTCGATGGTCGCCGTCCGGGGTGATGGCCGCGGTCGGCGACCCGGACCGGCGACCGGGGCTGCACGCCCCCAGCGAGGAGTGCGGCATGGCGGCCAGGCGGATCCGGATCGGTATCGACACCGGGGGCACCTTCACCGACGTCGTGGCGGTCGACGAGGAGACCGGCGACGTCGCCACCACCAAGACGCCCTCCACCCCGGCCGACCCGGCCGAGGGCTTCATGCACGGCGTGCACAAGGTCCTCGCGCTGCTCGGGGTCGGCGGCGACGCGGTCGCCGCGGTCAGCCACGGGACGACCGTCGCCACCAACAAGCTGCTCGAGGGCAAGGTCGAGTCCCTGGGGTTCATCACCACCGAGGGCTACGAGCACATGCTCGAGATCGCCCGGCAGTCGGTGCCCGACGGCTACGGCAACAGCTACTTCTGGGTGAAGCCGGACCGGATCGTGCCGGCCGACCGGGTGCGCACCGTTCGGGGCCGGCTCGCCGTCGACGGCAGCGAGATCCGCCCCTTCGACGAGGAGTCCGCCGTGGCGGCGGCGCGTTTCCTGCGCGACCGCGGGATCTCGACGATCGGCGTGTGCTTCCTGCACTCCTACGCCAACCCGGCGCACGAGCTGGCCATGCGCGAGGTGCTGCGCCGCGAGCACCCCGACGCCACCGTGTCCATCTCCAGCGAGGTGCTCCGCGAGTACCGCGAGTACGAGCGCAGCGTCACCACGCTCGTCGACGCCGCGGTGAAGCCGAACATCCGCCGCTACGTCGAGAACATCCAGCGCCACCTCGCCGACTTCGCCGCGGAGCAGCGGGCCGAGGCGATCCCGCTCTATGTCATGAAGTCCAACGGGGGAGTGCTCTCCGCCGACGAGGTGGTGCACCAGCCGATCACCACGGTGCTGTCCGGTCCGGCCGCGGGGGCGCTCGGCGCCGCGGTGGTCGCCGGACGTGCCGGCATCGAGCGCATCGTCGCCCTCGACGGCGGCGGCACGTCCACCGACGTCACCGTCGTTCTCGACGGGCAGCCGGCGCTGACCACTGAGGGCACGGTCGGGCGCTACCCCAGCAAGATCCCGATGATCGACGTCGTGACCGTGGGCGCCGGCGGCGGGTCCATCGCATGGATCAGCCCCGAAGGCACGCTCAAGGTCGGGCCCCAGTCCGCGGGCGCGGACCCCGGCCCGCTCTGCTACCGCAAGGGCGGCACGGAGCCCACCATCACCGACGCCCACGTGCTGCTCGGCCGGATCCCCCCGCACCTGCTCGGCGGCGAGATCCCGCTCGACGTCGACGCGGCGCGCGAGGGCCTCTCCGCCCTGGCCGGCAAGCTCGGCCTCGGGCTCGAGCAGTGCGCCGTGGGCGTGCTGGAGATCTCGGCGTGGAACCAGGCCAACGCCCTGCGCCAGGTCACCGTGCGGCGCGGGCTCGACGTGCGCGACTTCACCATGGTCACCTTCGGTGGCTCCGGCTCCCTGCTGGCCTGCCGGCTGGTCGACGTGCTGGGCCTGCGCGGGGTGCTGGTGCCCAAGGACCCCGGCAACCTCTCCGCCTACGGACTGCTCACGGTGGACGTACGCAACGACTACGTCCGCACCGCGGTCAGCCGGCACGCCCGGCTCGACCTCGCCACCGTGCAGGACGTGCTCGACGGTCTGCAGGCCGAGGCCGCCGCCGCCCTCGCCCGGGAGGGGTTCGCACCCGCCGAGCGGCGGTTCCCGCGCACCGCCGACCTGCGCTACTTCGGGCAGGCCTTCGAGGTCCGCGTCGACGTCCCCGACGGACCGATGACCGTCGAGCTCGCCGACGCCGTCTCAACCGCCTTCCACGACGCCCATCGCGCCCTCTACGGCTACGACTTCCGCGACGACCCCCGCCAGGAGGTCGAGTGGGTGAACCTGCGGGTGACCGGTGTCGGGCCGATCCGCCGTCCTGAGGCGCGCGAGATCCGACCGGGTGTCGGAGCAGAAGCGGCCGCCACCGGTAGCCGGAAGGTCTACTTCGACGACTGGGTCGACGCCGCCCTGTACGACCGCGCCCGGCTCGGCGCCGGAGACGTCGTGCACGGACCGGCCGTCATCGAGGAGTTCAGCTCCACCGTCCCCCTGCACCCCGGGTTCCGGGCCGAGGTCGACCGCCACGGCAACCTGCACATCAGCCGAGCGAGCGGGCCGAGCATCGAGGAGACCGTCCGATGAGCACCCCCACCCGCACCGTCGACTGGAGCGCCCAGCCCTACCACCTCACCGACCCCGCGGCGCGGGCCGCCGTCGACCCGGTCCTGGTCGAGATCGTGCAGGGCTACCTGGCCAGCGTGGAGATGGAGGTCGAGACCGCTATCGGCCGCACCAGCCGTTCGCCGATGATCCGCGATGCGCACGACTACCGCGCCGGCATCCACGACCGGCACCTGCGCAAGCTCACCGGCCGGTCCTACTCGGCGCTGGTGCACCCGGTCGCGCGCGACTACCCGCTGGAGACCATGCGTCCCGGCGACGTCTTCTTCCACAACGACGTCTACCTCTCCGAGGGCGGCATCGGTCACCTGCCCGACCTCTGCGTGACCGCGCCGGTGTTCCACGACAGCGGGAACGGCCCCGAGGTCGTCGCGTTCGTGCAGGCCTTCGGCCACCACGACGACATCGGCGGCGCCGTCCCCGGGTCGATGCCCTCGCAGGCGACCAGCGTCTTCGAAGAGGGCCTGATGGTGCCGCCGATCCGGCTGTGGGACCAGGGCGTGCCCAACGAGGCCGCCCTGAAGATCATGACGCGCAACTCCCGCATGCCCGAGTCGCTGGCCGCGGACCTCGACGCCGAGTGCTCGGCCTGCCTCATGGGCGCCCGCCGGCTGGCCGAGCTGTTCGAGCGCTACGGGCGCGCCACCGTCGAGGCCTGCTTCGACGCGATCCTGGACCGCACCACGGAGACGTTCCGCCGCGAGATCCTGGCGAAGATCCCGGACGGCGAGTACGTGTGGGAGGACTACGCCGAGCACGACGGCGTCGACGAGCCCCGCCTGCACACGCAGCGGATCAACCTCACCAAGACCAGCACCGACGGCGCCGGGGCGGACGCGAGGCTGGTCGTCGACTTCACCGGCACCGCCCCGCAGGCCAAGGGGCCGATCAACCACTGCGGCGACTACGCCGACGGCGCCTTCCTGAAGAAGTGGATCGCGCCGATCCTGCGCAACCTGGCCGAGGACCCGGAGCGGATGGCCGAGCTCGACGTCAACGAGGGGGTCAGCCCGCTCATCGAGATGAGGTTCCCGCCGCCCGGGACGCTGCTCACCCCGGTGTTCCCGGCTCCTACGAACGCTAGGACCTTCGTCATCCTGCGCCTGCTCGGGGTCCTCGCCGGGGCGGTGGCCAAGGCGGTGGACGGCAACATGCCGGCCGACCAGGAGACCATCCGCTACACCGGCGTCTACGGCACCGACGCCGAGGGCCAGCCGTACCTGATGCGCGAGGTGCTCGGCGGCGGGTCCGGCGGCCGGTACTACGCCGACGGCGAGGACACCATCCACGTCGTGCCCGACTCCCGGAACCTCCCCACCGAGTTCACCGAGTCCCGCTTCCCGTTCGTGGTCGAGAAGCTCGGGCTGGCCGTGGACAGCGGGGGAGCGGGGCGACACCGCGGCGGCCTCGGCTACGAGAAGCACGTCCGGATGCTGCGCGACGCCCGCTTCATGTCCATCGCGGACCGCTCGATCCTGTCCTGCTGGGGGGTGAAGGGCGGCAAGGCCGGCCGCCCGTTCTCGGTGACGATCGATCCCGGCGGTCCCGACGAGCGCGAGGTGGACGCACTGGCCGACGCCGAGCCGCTGCGGGCCGAGCAGGTCGTGCGCATCCGGACCACCGGCGGCGGGGGCTGGGGAGACCCGCTGGAGCGCCCCTACGCCGAGGTCGAGCGCGACGTGCGGTGGCGCAAGGTCTCCCTGGCGGGTGCCCGGCGGGACTACGGCGTGGTGGTCGCCGGTACCCCCGACGACCCGGTCGTCGACGTCGCCGCCTCCGACGCCCTGCGGGCCGAGCGCAGGGCGGCACGCACCGGCCAGGAGCCCTTCTTCGACCGCGGGCCCGGCTACGCCCGGCTCTCCGGGGGACGCCCGTTCGCCGACGTCGACGTGCTCGACGGCGGCGCGGCCCAGGGGACCCGCGCGGGAGCCACGTCGGAGGAGGTCACCCGAACGGGCTAAAGGCCGACGGCGATGGCGCCGAGAAGCAGAAGCGTGCGCAGAGCGTCGATCGCCGATAACGTCCCGTTCGTCCGGGGGGGCCGGACTCATGGGGAGCGCAGGATCGTGCGACTGACCCGCCGCGCAGCGGTCGTCGGTGTGCCCGTCGCCGCGGCGGCGGCCGTGCTGGCGCTGCTCGGCGCCGGCAACGGAGCGGCCCCGGTGGCCGCGCCGCCGACGCCCACCCTCACCGCCGCCGCCGACGCGGACCTGGTGACCCTCCAAGAGCCCGCGATGCCGCACCCCAGGTTGCTGACCCGCGCCGACTCCGCCGCCGGGCAGCCGGCCCGCGCGTCGCGCGGCGAGGCGCGCCCGACCCTCGCGCCCAGCACGTCGACGAGCCCGCGCGCCGCCGACCGGCCGGCCACCCGGAGCGTCGCCCGTCCCACCGCCACGACGTCGCGCCGGGTCGCCACCGCCGCCCCCGCTCCCACCCGCACCCAGCGAGCGACGCCGGCCCCGCGCCCGACCAGCACCCCGACCAGCACGCCCACCCCGCGTCAGACGACCAGCCCGACCTCGGCCCGCGACGCGTTCGTGGCCCGGGTGCTCCAGCTGGTCAACGCGCAGCGCACGAGCCACGGCCTGCGGCCGTTCACCCTCTCCTCCTGCGCGGGCCGCTACGCCCAGCCCTGGGCCGACCACCTCGCCGCGGCCGGAGCGCTCTCCCACCAGTCGCTGACCACGGTCATGACCTCCTGCGGCGCGCACACGGCGGGCGAGAACGTCGGCTACACCACGCTCGGCGCCGACGACCTGGTGGCCCGCTGGATGGCCTCGGCCCCGCACCGGGCCAACATCCTCAACCCCGCCTTCACCAGCATCGGCCTGGGCGCCACGAGGGCCAGCGGCCGCTGGTACGGGGTGCAGGACTTCCTCGGCTGAGCACCCGCCGGGCGTCCCCGCGGAGCTCCGGGCGTCCCCCGCATCGGCACTAGTGCGGACAGATCGGTCGATCGAGACCGCCATTCACCGCCTGTGACGGAGCGTGCTCGCGCGGTAACTTCTCGCGACCGAGGTGGGGGGACGACTCGACGGGAGACCAGCTGTGCACCATGCCATCGCGGCCGACGACCGGGCGCCGCGCCCGACCGGGCAGCGCCCCCCGGGCCGCGCGGGCCTGCGCGCGGCGCTCGTGCAGATCCTGCCGCTCACCCTGCTCACCGCGGTGCTCGCCGTGACGCTGGTGGTCACGACCCTCACCGGCGCCTCGTCCGCCCGCACCGCGGCCGGGCAGCAGCCCGTGCCGCTGCACGCCGCCCCGGTGGCGGTGCGCGTGAGCACCAACACGACGTCCACCCGGGCCTACGAGGCGCGCATCCTGACGCTGGTGAACGCCCAGCGCGCCCGCTACCACCTGCGCCCGCTGGTCCTGTCCTCCTGCCCGGACCGGTTCGCCACCCGCTGGTCCACCCACCTGGCCTCGGTCGGCGCCCTGTCGCACCAGTCGCTCTGGACGATCCTGCGCTCCTGCCCGGCGCGCGCGGCCGGCGAGAACGTCGGTTGGACCACCGCCAGCGCCGACGCGATGGTGCGGATGTGGATGAACTCGCCCGGTCACCGGGCCAACATCCTCAGCGCCAAGTACCACCGCATCGGCCTCGGCGTGGCCCGCACCTCGACCGGCCGCTGGTACGCCACCCAGGACTTCCTGTCCTGAGCGGCTTCCTGTCCTGACAGCGGCTCACGGCAGCGGCACGTACTCCGACGCCTCGTCGTAGGCGATGCCGGGGGCGCCGTCCACCCGCACGTCCGCCCGCTCGCGGGTGCGCTGGGTCCGGTAGAGCTCCTCCTCCTGCCGGGCCCAGCGCTCCCAGTGCGGCCGGTACGCCTCGCCGTCGCGGGCGATGCCCCGCTCCATCCGCAGGTCGTGCGGTGCCTCCACCCACACCAGTAGCGACAGGTAGGGCGCGGCCGCGAGGGAACCGCTCGCGCACCCCTCCACGACCAGCACCGGCGAGGCGGGCACCTCGTGCCACTCGGCGTAGACGCCCTCGACCCAGTCGAACCGCCGGTAGCGGGCCGGCTCGACCCGGTGCAGCGGCTCGAGGACCCACTCGAGCAGCCGCGGCACCGTCTGGGCCAGCCCGTCCCAGCCCGGGTAGATGTCGTCCAGGTGCACCACCGGCGCGCCGAGCAGCGCGGCCAGCCGGCCGGCGAGCGTCGTCTTGCCCGACCCGGACGGCCCGTCCACCGCGACCACCCGGGTCGTCCCGGCGCGGGGCGGCGCCGCGAGCACCCGGTCCGCCAGGCCGCGCAGCGGCAGGGCGGGCAGCCTGCCCGCCTCGTCGTGTCGATCGCTCAGCACGAGACCACACGGTAGGTGGGGGCTCGCTGGCAGCCCTCGCCGGAGCCACCCGGCAGTCCCGCTCCCTAGGCTCGCGCCATGGTCGACGCCGCCAGCCTCCCCGAGCCCGCGGGCCGCCCCCTCGACGGCGTGCTCGTCGTCGACCTCTCCCGCGCCCTGGCCGGCCCGCACGCCGGGATGCTGCTCGCCGACCTCGGCGCCCGCGTCATCAAGGTGGAGGCCCCGGGGCACGGCGACGACACCCGCGGCTGGGGCCCGCCCTTCGTGGGACCGGATGGGGCGCAGGAGTCCACCTACTTCCTGTCCTGCAACCGGGGCAAGGAGTCCATCACCCTGGACCTGAAGTCGGACGAGGGCCGCGACGTCCTCACCCGGCTCGTCACCGTGGCCGACGTGCTCGTCGAGAACTTCCGCCCCGGCGTGCTGGACCGGCTCGGCTTCCCGGTGCAGCGCCTGCGCGAGCTCAACCCGAGGCTGGTCCTGCTCTCCATCAGCGGCTTCGGCCACGACGGCCCGGAGGGCGGCCGCGCCGGCTACGACCAGATCGCCCAGGGCGAGGCCGGTCTCATGTCGCTCACCGGGCCCTCACCGGACGAGCCGACCCGCGTCGGCGTGCCGATCGGCGACCTGCTCGCCGGGATCCACGGTGCCTACGGCGTCGTCTCCGCCCTCTACGAGCGGGAGCGGACCGGCGTCGGGCGGGTGGTCCGCACCAGCCTGCTCGCCTCGATCGTCGGCGTGCACGCCTTCCAGGGCACCCGCTGGACGGTGGCCGGCGAGGTGCCGCGCGCCGCCGGGAACCACCATCCCTCCATCTGCCCCTACGGCCTGTTCCGCTGCGCGGACGGGATCCTGCAGATCGCGGTGGGCAGCGAGCAGCTGTGGCGCCGCTTCGCCCCCGCCTTCGACCTCCCGCTCGAGGCCGAGGGCTTCGCCACCAACCCCGAGCGGGTGCGCAACCGGGAGGCCGTGGTGGCCGCCGTCAACGACGCGTTCTCCTCCTACAAGATGTCGGACCTGTTGCCGAGGCTCGAAGAGCTGGGCATCCCCGCCGGCGAGGTGCGCTCGCTGGACCAGGTCTACGAGTGGGAGCAGACCCGCTCCCAGGGCCTGCTCCTCGACGTCGAGCACGCCACCCTCGGGCGCATCACGCTGCCCGGACCTCCGCTGCGCTTCGAGGACGGCTTCCTCACCGGCCAGCTCGCGCCCCCCGCGCTCGGTCAGCACGACGCCTCGGTGCGGGCCTGGTTGGACGAGGTGGCCCCGCCCACCGCTGAGCGGCGCACGATCGAGCCGCGGGGCGAGGACGAGCCGGGGGACTGAGATGGCCGAGCGGGCGAGGCACCTCGGTGCGCTGGAGCTGGTCGAGCGGGTGCTCGACGAGGGCAGCTGGCGGCTCTGGGACACCGCCCCGCTCGCCCCCTTCAGCCCGAACGGCGCCGGCAGCCCCGGCGGCTCCGGCGGCTCCGACGGCGCAGACGCCGAGTACCTGGCCGAGCTGGCCGTCGCCCGCGAGCGGACCGGTCTGGACGAGGCGCTGGTCACCGGCGAGGGCACCATCGACGGCCGCCGGGTGGCCGTGGTCGCCTGCGAGTTCGCCTTCCTGGCCGGCTCGATCGGGGTGGCCGCGGCCGAGCGGCTGGTCACGGCGGTGGAGCGGGCCACCGCCGAGGGCCTGCCGCTGGTGGCCAGCCCCACCTCGGGCGGCACCCGGATGCAGGAGGGCACCGTCGCCTTCCTGCAGATGGTGAAGATCACCGCGGCGGTCACCGCGCACAAGGCGGCCGGGCTTCCCTACCTGGTCTACCTGCGCCACCCCACCACCGGCGGGGTGCTCGCCTCGTGGGGGTCGCTCGGGCACGTCACCGCGGCCGAGCCCGGCGCCCTGGTCGGCTTCCTCGGGCCGCGGGTGTTCGAGGCGCTCTACGGTCGTCCGTTCCCCGAGGGCGTGCAGGTGGCCGAGAACCTGCACGCGCACGGACTGCTCGACGCCGTCGTCTCGCCCGAGGACCTGCGCGCCATCGCGGTGGAGGCCTTCGCGGTGCTCTCCGCCCCGCGCGACGGCATCCCCGACGTCCCGCCGGTGCCGCTGGAGCCGCTGGCCGACGTGCCGGCCTGGGAGTCGGTGCAGCGCTCCCGCCGGCCGGACCGCCCCAGCGTGCGCGCCCTGCTCAAGGTGGCCGCCTCCCACGTCGTCCCGCTCAGCGGCACCGGCGAGGGGGAGGCCGAGCCCGGCCTGCTGCTGGCCCTGGCCCGGTTCGGCGCCGCGCCGTGCGTGGTGCTCGCGCAGGACCGCCGCCGCGCCGAGGGCCGCGCGCTCGGGCCGGCCGGCCTGCGCCAGGCCCGCCGGGGGATGCGGCTGGCCGCCGAGCTGCGCCTGCCACTGCTCTCGGTCATCGACACCGCCGGCGCGGCCCTGTCCAAGGAGGCCGAGGAGGGCGGCCTGGCCGGCGAGATCGCGCGCAGCCTGGCCGACCTCGTGGTGCTGCCCGCGCCCACGCTGTGCCTGCTGCTCGGGCAGGGCGCCGGCGGGGGAGCGCTGGCGCTGCTGCCGGCCGACCGCGTCGTCGCCGCGCAGCACGCCTGGCTCTCGCCGCTGCCGCCGGAGGGCGCCTCGGCCATCCGCTACCGCACCATCGACCGGGCCGCCGAGATCGCCCAGGCGCAGGGGGTGCGCTCGCTGGACCTGCTGCGCCACGGCATCGTCGACCGGGTGGTGGCCGAGCACCCCGACGCCGCGGACGAGCCCGAGCCGTTCCTGCGCCGGGTGGGCCAGGTGCTCGAGCACGAGCTCGCGGTGCTGCTCGCCCTGGACCCCGCGGCCCGGCTGGAGGCGCGGCTCGGGCGCTACCGCCGGCTGGGGCTGCCGGCCGGCTGAGCCCGCGCCGTGACCAGGAAGGCGCTGGCCACTCCTGCCCAAGGGCGGTGCCCCCCTCGGGCAGGTCGCGCCGGTGCCGCGGCGAGAAGGGCGCTCCTAGGGTCCGCTGCATGCGGGTCCTCATCGCCCTCGGTGGCAACGCCATGACCGGGCCCGACGGCAGCGCCACCCCGCAGGCGCAGCGGGCCGCGATCGAGGTGGCCGCCGAGGCGCTCGCCGACCTCGTGGTCGCCGGGCACGAGGTGGTCATCACCCACGGCAACGGTCCGCAGGTCGGCAACCTGCTGGTGAAGAACGAGATCGCCGCCACCGTCGTCCCGCCGGTCCCGCTGGACTGGTGCGACGCGCAGACCCAGGCCACCATCGGCCGGCTCGTGCTGGACAGCCTCGACGCCGCGCTCGCCGGCCGCGGCAGCTCCCGCCGGGTCGCGGCGCTCGTGTCGCGCACCCTCGTCGGCAGCGAGGACGAGGGGTTCTCGCACCCCACCAAGCCGATCGGGCGGTACCTGCCGGCCGAGGAGGCCACGGTGCTCGTCGAGCACGGCCAGGTCTGGGAGGACCGCGGAGCCAAGGGCTGGCGGCGGGTGGTGGCCAGCCCGGAGCCGCTCGAGGTCCTCGACGCGCCGGCCGCCGCGGCGCTGCTGGCGGCCGGCTTCGTCGTGGTCGCCGGCGGGGGCGGCGGCATCCCGACCGTGCGCGACCCGGACGGCCGGCTGCGCGGGGTGGAGGCCGTCATCGACAAGGACCTCGCCGCCGCGGTGCTGGCCCGCGCCCTCGACGTCGACGTGCTGGTCATCGCCACCGACGTCGACGCCGCCGTCGTCGGCTGGGGCACCCCGGCCGCCCGGCCGCTCGGGCGGGTGAGCGCCGGCGAGCTGCGCGAGCACGCCGCGGCGGGGGAGTTCGCCAGCGGCAGCATGGGCCCGAAGGTCGAGGCCGTCCTCCGCTTCGTGGCCGGCGGCGGACGGCGCGCCGCCATCACCTCGCTGGCCGCCATCGCCGCCGCGGTGGAGGGCCGCGCCGGCACCGTCGTCGAGCCGTGACGCCGGCGACAGCAGACGTTTCCCCCGACCCAGCCAACCCCCGACCCGAGAGGTGACGCGCAGTGCCCGAGCCCATCGAGGTGCGCAAGGTCCCGATCAAGCACGTGAGCGACGCCTCCGGGCTCGCCGAGCTCATCGACGCCGGCGTCCTCGACGCCGACCGCGTGGTCGCCGTCATCGGCAAGACCGAGGGCAACGGCGGGGTGAACGACTACACCCGGATCATCGCCGACCGCGCCTTCCGCGAGGTGCTGGTGGCCAAGGGCTCGCGGTCCATGGACGAGGTGAAGCAGGTCCCCATCGTCTGGTCCGGCGGCACCGACGGGGTCATCTCCCCGCACGCCACCGTGTTCGCGACCGTGCCGGCCGGGCGTGCCGAGCGGACCGACGAGCCCCGGCTCACCGTCGGCTTCGCGATGAGCGAGCAGCTGCTGCCCGAGGACATCGGCCGCACGCCGATGGTCGAGAAGGTGGCCGCCGCGGTCAAGGAGGCGATGGCCCGCGCCGGCATCACCGACCCCGCCGACGTCCACTACGTGCAGACCAAGACCCCGCTGCTGACCATCCACACCATCCGCGACGCCAAGAGCCGCGGGAAGACGGTGTGGACCGAGCACACCCACGAGTCGATGGACCTGTCCAACGGCTGCACGGCGCTGGGCATCGCCGTGGCATTGGGCGAGATCGGGATGCCGACCGACGAGCAGGTCATGCACGACCGCAGCCTGTTCTCCTCGGTCGCCTCGTGCTCGAGCGGCGTGGAGCTGGACCAGGCGCAGGTCGTGGTGGTCGGCAATGCCCGCGGCGTCGGCGGGCGCTACCGGATCGGCCACTCGGTGATGCGCGACGCCCTGGACGCCGACGGCATCTGGGCGGCCGTCAAGGACGCCGGCCTGGACCTGCCCGAGCGCCCGCACTGGACCGACCTGGACGGTCGCCTGGTCAACGTGTTCCTCAAGTGCGAGGTCTCCCAGGACGGCACCGTCCGCGGCCGGCGCAACGCCATGCTCGACGACTCCGACGTGCACTGGCACCGCCAGATCAAGAGCTGCGTCGGCGGCGTGACCGCGGCCGTCACCGGCGACCCGGCGGTCTTCGTCTCGGTCTCCGCCGCCCACC
>JBQCIO010000077.1:0-5221 GCA_051953655.1 Motilibacteraceae bacterium | reverse complement strand
CCAGCACCGGGGGCATCGACCGGCACGTGCGCGCGCTGGCCGAGGGACTGGCCGCCCGGGGCGTCGAGGTGGTGGTGGCCGCGCCGGCCGCGACCATCGCCCCGGCGGGCCTGGCGGAGTCTCCCGGCGTGCGTCTGGCGGGGGTGGAGATCGCCGACCGGCCGCGCCCGCGGGCGGACCTGCGGGCGCTGCGCCGGGTGCGGCTGCTGGCCCGGGAGTGCGACGTGGTGCACGCGCACGGGGTGCGGGCCGGCGCGCTGGCCGGGCTCGCGCTCGGCGCGCTGCGGCCCGGGAGCCGGCCCCGTCTCGTCGTCACCGTCCACAACGCCCCGCCCGGGGGAGGGACGGCCGCCCGGGTGCACGCGCTGCTCGAGCGGCTGGTCGCCGCCCGGGCCGACGCCGTGCTGGCGGTGTCGCCGGACCTGGTCGAGCGGTTCACCGCGCTGCGGGCCCGCCACGTCGGGCTCGCCCTCGTCCCGGCCCCGCCGCGCCCGGCCGGCGGCCAGGACGCCCGCGACCGCGTGCGCGCCGAGCTCCTCCCGGCGCAGGACGCCGCGCTCGTCGTCGTCGTCGCCCGGCTGGCCGCGCAGAAGGGGCTGCCGGTGCTGCTCGACGCGGCCGCGCGGCTGGCCGGCCGGCAGCCGCGGCAGCTGGTCGTGGTGGCCGGCGACGGGCCGCTGCGCGACTCCCTGCAGCGCCGGATCGACGCCGAGCACCTGCCGGTGCGGCTGCTCGGCGCCCGCGACGACGTGCCCGACCTGCTCGCCGCCGCCGACGTCGTGGCGGTGCCCAGCCTGTGGGAGGGGCAGTCGCTGGCGGTGCAGGAGGCGCTGCGGGCCGGGGCGCCGCTGGTCGCCACCGCCGCCGGGGGCACGCCGTGGCTGGTGCAGGACGCGGCGGTGCTGGTGCCCCCCGGCGACGCGCCCCGGCTGGCCGAGGCACTGGCCGGGCTCCTCGACGACGCCGGCCGCCGGCGGGCGCTGGCCGAGGCGGCCCGCCGCCGGGCCGCGGAGCTGCCCACCGACGAGCAGGCCGTGTCGCAGGTGCTGACGGTCTACCGGGAGCGGCTCGGCTGATAGCCTGGCACCCCGTGGACAGGCGGGTCTCCCCGCCGCACTTCACGAGCACGGGAGCCCCCTTTGGCCGCGCCTGCGACGACCAAGCAGATCTTCGTCACCGGGGGCGTCGCCTCCTCTCTCGGCAAGGGCCTCACCGCCTCCAGCCTCGGCCGGCTGCTGCGGGCCCGGGGGCTGCGGGTCACGATGCAGAAGCTCGACCTCTACCTCAACGTCGTCCCCGGCACGATGAACCCGTTCCAGCACTGGGAAGTCTTCGTCACCGACGATGGCGCCGAGACCGACCTGGACATCGGCCACTACGAGCGCTTCCTCGACGTCAACCTGCACGGCTCGGCCAACGTCACCACCGGCCAGGTCTACTCGTCGGTCATCGCCAAGGAGCGCCGCGGGGACTACCTCGGCGACACCGTGCAGGTCATCCCGCACATCACCAACGAGATCAAGGCGCGGATGCGCGCGCAGGCCGGCGCCGACGTCGACGTCATCATCACCGAGATCGGCGGCACCGTCGGCGACATCGAGTCGCTGCCGTTCCTGGAGGCCGCGCGCCAGGTCCGACATGACGTAGGACGCGACAACGTCTTCTTCCTGCACATCTCGCTGGTGCCCTACATCGGCCCCAGCGGTGAGCTGAAGACCAAGCCCACGCAGCACTCCGTGGCCGCCCTGCGCAGCATCGGCATCCAGCCCGACGCCATCGTGCTGCGCTGCGACCGCGAGGTGCCCCCGGCGGTCAAGCGCAAGATCTCGCTGATGTGCGACGTCGACGAGGAGGCGGTGGCCACCGCCGCCGACGCCCCGTCCATCTACGACATCCCGAAGGTGCTGCACTCCGAGGGCCTGGACGCCTACGTGGTCCGCCGGCTCGACCTGCCCTTCCGCGACGTCGACTGGACCGACTGGGACCGGCTGCTGCGGCGCGTCCACGAGCCCAGCCGCACCGTCACCATCGCCCTGGTGGGCAAGTACGTCGACCTGCCCGACGCCTACCTGTCGGTCACCGAGGCGCTGCGGGCGGGCGGGTTCGCCAAGGACGCCCACGTGCAGCTGCGGTGGGTCACCAGCGACGACTGCACCACCCCGGCCGGCGCCGAGCGCGAGCTCGGGGGCGTCGACGCGGTCTGCGTGCCCGGCGGCTTCGGCGTCCGGGGCATCGAGGGCAAGCTGGGCGCGCTGCGCTACGCCCGCGAGCAGCGCATCCCCACCCTCGGGCTGTGCCTGGGCCTGCAGTGCATGGTCATCGAGTACGCCCGCAACGTGGCCGGGCTCGAGGGGGCCGGGTCGGCGGAGTTCGACGAGACCACGCCCTACCCGGTCATCGCCACCATGGCCGACCAGCGCGACGTCGTCGCGGGGGAGCGGGACATGGGCGGCACCATGCGGCTCGGTCTCTACCCGGCCAAGCTGGCCGAGGGCTCGGTGGTCCGCGAGGTCTACGGCGAGCCCTACGTGGAGGAGCGCCACCGGCACCGCTACGAGGTGAACAACGCCTTCCGCGGCCAGCTCGAGCAGGCCGGCCTGCTCTTCTCGGGCACCTCGCCGGACGGCCGGCTGGTGGAGTACGCCGAGCTGCCGCGCGAGGTGCACCCCTACTACGTGTCCACCCAGGCCCACCCCGAGTTCAAGAGCCGCCCCACCCGCCCGCACCCGCTGTTCAGCGGGCTGGTCGCCGCCGCGCTCGCGGAGCAGGACCGGCGCACCGCCGCCGGCTCCGACACGCCGTCGGAGCACACGCCGTCGGAGGGTGAGAGGCAGGTGGCGGACGGCGCGGTGTCGGTGGAGGCGCAGCGGGCAGGGGCGTCCGCGTGAGCGACGCCCCCCGCACCTCCCACCCCGCCGACGAGGTCGCCCGGCTCGAGGTCCTGCGCCGCGAGCAGGTGTTCGACGGGCTGGTCTGGGGCGTGCGCCGGGACACGCTGCGCCTGGCCGACGGGCACGAGGTGACCCGCGACGTCCTGGACCATCCCGGCGCGGTCGGCATCGTGGCCCTGTCCGACGACGACGAGGTGCTGCTGGTCAGGCAGTACCGGCACCCGACCGGGCGCTACCTGTGGGAGCCGCCGGCCGGGCTGCTCGACGTCGACGGCGAGCACCCGTGGCGCGCCGCGCAGCGCGAGCTGTGGGAGGAGGCGGGGATGGTGGCCGACGAGTGGCACGTGCTGGTCGACTTCTACAACTCGCCCGGCGGCTCCTCCGAGGCGTTCCGCTGCTTCCTGGCCCGCGGCGTCCGCGAGGCCGACGGCGAGCGGCACGAGGGGCACGGCGAGGAGCGCGACATGCCGGTCGAGTGGGTGCCGCTCGACGACGCGGTGGCCGCGGTGCTGGCCGGCCGGCTGCACAACCCGACCGCGGTCAGCGGGCTGCTGGCCGCGCATGCGGGCCGGGCCGCCGGGTGGTCCTCGCTGCGCCCGGCCGACGCCCCGTGGCCCGAGCGGTTCCCGGACGGGCTGCCGCCGCTGGAGGCGGGGGCGGACGGGCCCTGGGTGAGGTGAAGGGCGCCTCGGCGTTCCCGGGCGTCGGCCTGCGGTCCGCGACCAGGTGGGTTTCGAGGAACTGCGCAGGTGAGGGGGCAGTGGTGCGCGGGGCGGGTCAGGCTGCCGGATCACGGCCCAGCTCTGGGCACTTACCGCGACAGTTCCATGCTTACCGCGCCAGATCTGTCGCGGTAAGCATGGAAGGATCACGCCCGCGTGATCGTTCCGGGCGGGTCCGGGCTGGTCCGGGCTGGTCGCCGCCTGCGCCGTCGGATCGTCAGGGGATCGGGGCGAGTCCTGACGTGCTGTAGCGCCGTGGGGGGTTCCCACCGGGTCTAGCGTGGCCGTGAACCCGTGCGGCGCACGGGGCGTTCGGTGTGGGAGCCGTCGGCAACGGAGCCGGCCGGCCGCCGGGGCACGAGAGGACGAGTGTGGCCGTGAAGGTCGGCATCCCCCGCGAGGTCAAGAACCACGAGTACCGGGTGGCCATCACTCCGGCCGGTGTCCACGAGCTGGTCCGCAACGGGCACGAGGTCGTCATCGAGGCCGAGGCGGGCCTCGGCTCGTCGATCCCGGACGAGGACTACGTCGCCGCCGGCGCGAAGATCCTGGCCACCGCCGACGACGTGTGGGGCGAGGGCGACCTCATCCTCAAGGTCAAGGAGCCGGTCGCCTCCGAGTACGAGCGGATGCGCGAGGGGCAGGTGCTGTTCACCTACCTCCACCTGGCCGCGGACAAGCCGCTCACCGAGGAGCTGGCCAAGCGCAAGGTCACCGGCATCGCCTACGAGACCGTCGAGCTGCCCGACCGCACGCTCCCGCTGCTGGCCCCGATGTCCGAGGTGGCCGGCCGGCTCGCCCCGCAGGTCGGCGCGCACACCCTGATGCGTGCCTCCGGCGGCCGTGGGCTGCTGCTGGGCGGCGTGCCCGGGGTCTACGCGGCCAAGGTCGTCGTCATCGGCGCCGGCGTGGCCGGCCAGAACGCCGCCGCGATCGCGCTGGGCATGCAGGCCGAGGTGCTGCTGCTGGACAGGAACGTGGCGCGGCTGCGCCAGATGGACGCGATCTACCAGGGCCACTGCCAGACCGTCACCTCCAACGCCTACGAGGTGGAGAAGGCGGTGCTCGACGCCGACCTGGTGATCGGCGCGGTGCTGGTGCCGGGGGCCAAGGCGCCCAAGCTGGTCACCAACGAGCTGGTCTCGCGGATGAAGCCGGGCTCGGTGCTGGTCGACATCTCGATCGACCAGGGCGGCTGCTTCGAGGACTCCCGCCCGACCACGCACGCGGACCCGACCTACACGGTGCACAACTCGGTCTTCTACTGCGTGGCCAACATGCCCGGCGCGGTGCCGAACACCTCCACCTACGCCCTCACCAACGTCACGCTGCCCTACGCCGTGGAGCTGGCCAACCGCGGCTGGCGCGACGCGCTCAAGGCCGACCACGCCCTGGCCCTCGGCCTGAACACGCACGACGGCGCGGTCGTCTACGGCCCGGTGGCCGAGGCGCACGGGCTGGACCACGTCAGCCTCGACGCCGTCCTCGCCTGAGCCGGACGGGCTCTTCCGCCCCCAGGACATGGTCGCGGCCCCCCCCCCGAAACCCGGGGGGGGGCGACCCGGGGCCCCCCGGCCCAGAACGATACCCCCCCGGCGCGGGCGGGGT
>JBQCIO010000076.1:0-7357 GCA_051953655.1 Motilibacteraceae bacterium | reverse complement strand
AGAGCGTCAGGCGTCGGGGCGACCGGCGACGTCGAGCGCCTCGCCGAGGCTGAAGGCCTGCGCGTACAGCGCCTTGCCGACGATCGCGCCCTCGACGCCCAGCGGCACGAGCTCGCGCAGCGCCCGCAGGTCGTCGAGGCTGGAGATGCCACCGCTCGCGACCACGGGTGCGCTGGTGCGCGCGCAGACCTCCCGCAGCAGGTCGAGGTTCGGCCCGCGCAGGGTGCCGTCCTTGGTGACGTCGGTGACGACGTAGCGGGCGCAGCCGTCGCGGTCGAGCCGCTCGAGGGTCTCCCACAGGTCGCCGCCCTCCTGGGTCCAGCCCCGGGCGGCGAGCGTCGTGCCGCGCACGTCCAGACCGACCGCGATCCGGTCGCCGTGGCGAGCGATGGCGCGCGCGGTCCAGTCGGGGTCCTCGAGGGCGGCGGTGCCGAGGTTCACCCGGGTGCAGCCGGTGGACAGGGCGGCCTCGAGCGAGGCGTCGTCGCGGATCCCACCGCTCAGCTCGACGGCGACGTCGAGCCGGGCGACCACTTCGGCGAGCAGCTCGCGGTTGGACCCCCGCCCGAAGGCCGCGTCGAGGTCGACCAGGTGGATCCACTCCGCGCCCGCCTCGGCCCAGGCCAGCGCAGCGGCGAGCGGGTCGCCGTACGACGTCTCGCTGCCGGCCTCGCCCTGCACGAGGCGCACCGCCTGGCCGTCGGCGACGTCGACGGCGGGCAGCAGCTCGAGGCGGTTCTGGTCGGCCACGGTCAGGACCTCCGGTCCAGGACGAGGGTGAGCAGGACGGGCAGGGCGCACAGGGCGAGGACGAAGGACGCCAGGCGCGCCCACGGGTCGTCGGTGAGCAGCCAGGTGAGGACCTGGCTGGCCACGAACAGCGTGGCGGTCACACCGTTCTGCAGCCGCCTGCGCCGGGCGAGCACACCCTGCTGGCCGCGCCAGCGCGAGCGGCGGACCGCCGCGGCTGAGCCGACGACCGGGGCGGCAATCACTCCTACGGCGTGTCGGCGACGGGCGCTGCGGGCCGCGGCGCGCTCCCGCTCGGCCGCCAGCCGGGCCCGCTCAGCCTCCGCCGCAGCACGCCTCCGGGCGCGCTCGCGGCTCACAGCGACCGCACCCAGTTCTCCAGCAGCGTGGCGCCGGCGTCGCCGGACTTCTCCGGGTGGAACTGGGTGGCCGACAGCGGGCCGTTCTCCACCGCGGCCACGAAGGGCTCGCCGTGCTCGGACCAGGTGACCAGCGGGGCGGTGAACCGCTCGGACGGCGGCAGCTCCCAGCGGCGCACGCCGTAGGAGTGCACGAAGTAGAACCGCTCGTCCTGCACGCCGGCGAACAGCCGGCTGCCCTCGGGCACCTGCACGGTGTTCCAGCCCATGTGCGGCAGGACCGGTGCGTGCAACTGCTCGACCGTGCCGGGCCACTCCGCGCAGCCCTCGGTCTCGACGCCGTGCTCCACCCCGCGCTCGAAGAGCACCTGCATGCCCACGCAGATGCCGAGCACCGGGCGGTTGCCGGCCAGCCGACGCCCGATCGTCTCCGGGGCGCGCACGGCGAGCAGGCCGCGCATGCAGGCGGCGAAGGCGCCGACGCCGGGCACCACCAGGCCGTCCGCCTCACGGGCGGCGGGCCGGTCGGCGGTCAGCTCGACCTGCGCGCCGACCCGCTCCAGCGCACGGACCGCCGAGCGGACGTTCCCCGAGCCGTAGTCCAGGACGACGACGCGCGGGCTCACTTGTCGACCGCCCAGAGGACGCCGCCGACCCCGGCGAGCAGCGCGAAGAACGCCAGCACCAGAGCCGGACCCTTGCGTCCCTGGCCGCGCAGGGACCAGGCGCCGCCGATGAGGAACCCGCACAGCGCGAGCAGCGCGAAGCTCACAGGCTGCCCTTGGTGCTGGGCACCCCGCTCACCCGCGGGTCCAGCTCCACCGCCGAGCGCAGGGCGCGCGCCACCGCCTTGAACTGGGCCTCGGCCACGTGGTGGGCGTTGCGCCCGCGCAGGACGTCGACGTGCAGGCAGATCGCGGCGGTGTGGGCGAACGACTCCCACACGTGCTGTGTCAACGACGTGTCGTAGGAGCCGATCATCGGCGCGAGCCCTTCGGGCTCGGAGTGCACGACGTAGGGCCGACCGGACAGGTCGACGGCCACCCGCACCAGGGTCTCGTCCAGCGGCACCAGGGCGTCGCCGAAGCGCCGGATGCCGCTCTTGTCGCCCAGCGCCTGCCGGAACGCCTCGCCCAGGGCGATGGCGGTGTCCTCGACGGTGTGGTGGGTGTCGACGTGCACGTCGCCCTCGGTCTTGACCACCAGGTCGAACAGCCCGTGCTTGCCCAGCTGGGCCAGCATGTGGTCGTAGAAGCCGACGCCCGTGGCGACGTCGACCGTGCCGGTGCCGTCGAGGTCGACCTCGACCAGGACGTCGGACTCCTTGGTGGTGCGCTGCACGCGGCCGGTACGGCTCACGGGGCGGTCCTTCCCGGGCGGGCCGGCGCGGAGCCGGCAGGTGTCGTGGTGAGGACGTCGTCGAGGGCGGCGCGGAACGCGGCGTTCTCCTCGGGCGTGCCGACGCTGACCCGCAGCCAGCCCTCGGGGCCGGTCTCGCGGATCAGCACGCCGTGCTCGAGCAGTGCGGCCCAGACCGCGTGCCGGTCGGCGAAGCGCCCGAACAGCGCGAAGTTGGCGTCGGTCTCGGCCACCTCGAGCCCGCGGCCGCGCAGCCACTCCACCATCGCGTCGCGCTCGGCGCGCAGGGTGGCCACCTCGGCCTGCAGCTCGTCGGTGTGCGCCAGCGCGGCCCGCGCCACGGCCTGGGTGACCGCGGACAGGTGGTACGGCAGCCGGACCAGCTGGACGGCGTCGACGACGGCGGGGTCGGCCGCGAGGTAGCCCAGGCGCGCCCCGGCCAGCGCGAAGGCCTTGCTCATGGTGCGGGTGACCACCAGGCGGGGGCGGCCGGCCAGCAGCTCCAGCGCGCTCGGCACACCGGGGCGGCGGAACTCGGCGTAGGCCTCGTCCACCACCAGCAGCCCGTCGACCTCCGACACGACGTCGTAGAGCGCCTTCACCGTGTCGGCGTCGACGGCCGTGCCGGTGGGGTTGTTCGGCGAGGCGATCAGCACCAGGGTCGGCCGCTGCTCACGGATGGCGGCCGCGGCGGCGTCGACGTCGATGGTGAAGTCGGCCCGGCGCGGCGCGGTGCGCCAGGCGGTGGAGGAGTCGCGGCAGTAGTCCGGGTACATCGAGTAGGTGGGCGCGAACCCGAGCGCGCTGCGCCCCGGGCCGCCGAAGGCCTGCATGAGCTGCAGCATGACCTCGTTCGAGCCGTTGGCCGCCCACACCTGCTCCGGCGCCAGCCGCACCCCGGACTCGCGCAGCAGGTAGGCGGCGAGGTCCGCCCGCAGCGCCACCGCGTCGCGGTCGGGGTAGCGGTTGAGGTCGCGGGTGGCCGTGGCCACCGCCGCCGCGACGTCCTGGACCAGCGACTCCGACGGCGCGTAGGGGTTCTCGTTGACGTTGAGCCGCACCGGGACGTCGAGCTGCGGGGCGCCGTAGGGCTGCTGCCCGCGCAGCGCGTCGCGCAGCGGCAGCGACGCGAGCGAGGTGCGCTCCCCCGTCGACCCGGCGCTCACCGCGGGATCCGGGCACGGACCGCCGCCACGTGCGCGGCGAGGTCCTCGGCGCCGCCCAGGGCGTCGATGTGCCCGGCGACGGCGGCGAGCGCGTCGCGGTCGTACTCCACGACGTGGATGCCGCGCAGGAACGACTGCACCGACAGCCCGCCGGTGTGCCGGGCGGTGCCACCGGTGGGCAGCACGTGGTTGGAGCCGGCGAGGTAGTCGCCCAGGCTCACCGGGGCCCAGGGCCCCACGAAGATCGCGCCGGCGTTGCGCACCCGGTCCGCCCAGCTGCGGGCGTCGCGGGTGATCACCTCGAGGTGCTCCGCGGCCCACTCGTCCACCACGGTGAGCCCCTGCTCGAGGTCGTCGACGAGGGCGTAGGCGGACTGGTTGGACAGCGCCGTCTCCACACGCTCGCGGTGCAGCGTGGTGGGCAGCTGCTGCGCCAGCGCGGCATCGACCGCGTCGAGCAGCTCGGGGCTGGGGGTGACCAGCAGGCACGAGGCGTTGGGGTCGTGCTCGGCCTGGGCGATCAGGTCGGCGGCGACGTGGGCCGGGTCGGCGGAGTCGTCGGCCAGGATGCCGATCTCGGTGGGACCGGCCTCGGAGTCGATGCCGATGACGCCCTTGAGCAGCCGCTTGGCCGCGGCGACGTAGACGTTGCCCGGGCCGGTGACCAGGTCCGCGCGCTCGCAGTCCTCGGTGCCGTAGGCGAACATCGCCACCGCCTGGGCCCCGCCCACGGCGTGCACCTCGTCGATGCCGAGCAGCGCGCACGCGGCGAGCACCGCGGGGTGCGGCAGGCCGCCGTACTCCTTCTGCGGCGGGCTGGCCACGGCCAGGGACTGCACCCCCGCGACCTGCGCCGGCACCACGTTCATCACGACGCTGCTGGGATAGGCGACCAAGCCGCCCGGGACGTAGAGACCCACCCGGCGCACCGGCAGCCAGCGCTCGGTGACGGTGCCGCCGGGCGCGACCGTGACGGTGGCGTCCTCGCGCCGCTGCGCCTCGTGCACCAGCCGGGCGCGGCGGACGGCCTCCTCCAGCGCGGCGCGCACCGCGGGGTCGAGCTGCTCGAGCGCGGCGGTGATCGCCTCGGCCGGCACCCGGGTGCTCTCGAGGTCCACACCGTCGAAGCGGGCGGTGATCTCGCGCAGCGCCTGGGCACCGCGATGGCGGACGTCGTCGCAGATCGGGCGCACGGCCTCGAGGGCCGCCTCGACGTCGAGCGCCGCGCGCGGCAGGACGTCGCGCGGGTCGGTCTCCTTGCCACGAAGGTCGATGCGGGAGATCACGGCGGCGAGTCTACCGGCGGGCGCGGGACCGGCCCCTCGACCGTCCGCGGGGCGACCGCGCCACCGTGCTCGGCGGGCGCAGCGCCTCCCCCGCTCCTAGCCTGGTGCCGTGAGCACCGCCCGCACGGACCGGATCCCGCTGTTCCCGCTGGGCACCGTGCTGTTCCCCGGGCTGGTGCTGCCGCTGCACGTGTTCGAGGAGCGCTACCGCCTCATGGTCCGCGCCCTGCTGGACCTTCCCGAGACCGAGCGCCGCTTCGGCGTCATCGCGATCCGCGAGGGGCGGGAGGTCGGCAGCGACGGCGTGCGCGCCCTCTACCCGGTGGGCTGCACCGCGGTCCTGCGCCGGGTGGACCCGCTGCCCGACGGCCGGTTCGAGATCGTCGCCACCGGCGGCGAGCGGTTCCGGCTGCTGGACCTGGACACCTCGCTGCCCTACGCCCAGGGCGAGGTCGTGCTCCTCGACGAGCGGCGCGGCGACACCGACGCGGTGGTGGCGGCTTCCGTCGCCCGGGTCTTCGCCCGCTACCGCGCGGCACTGTCCGGCGGCGGCCTCGCGGCGCTGGACGACGGTGTCGAGGTGCAGCCGGCCGATGTGCCGGAGGACCCGCGGGCCCTGAGCTACCTGGTCGGTGCGGCGATGGTGCTCGACCTGCCCGACCAGCAGCGGCTGCTGGAGCAGCCGAGCGTCGCGGACCGGCTGCGCGCCGAGCTGGCGCTGCTGCGCCGGGAGGCCGCCCTGCTGCGCGTGCTGCCGTCGCTGCCGGCGGTCGACCTGCTCCGCCAGCAGGTCGTCCCCAACTGAGGACAGCCCCGGGTCTGGTACGGCACGGCCTGGACGTGGTGCACTTCGGCTCGGCGGGGATGCCGGCAGGGCGGTCCGAGGGGGCGGGGATGGGCGGGAGCAGGGTCGGCGACACACGTGGCCGGGACCACTGGAGCCGGCGGATCGCCGAGCTGGACCCGGAGACCGACTTCCACCAGATCTACCGGATCCTCGTGGCGCACGAGTTCCCCTGGGACATGAACCAGGCGCTCTCGTTCGCGCTCTACCGGACCTACGCCGTGCCGACGATCGGCCGGCTGCTCGCGCAGACCCGCGAGCTCACCGACCGGACGCAGAAGCGCTACGACGACACGGTGATCATCCTCGACGCCATCCTCGAGCACACCTTCGACGGCGAGCAGGGCAGGGCGGCGCTGCGCCGGATGAACCGCATGCACGGCGCCTTCGACATCTCCAACGACGACCTGCGCTACGTCCTGTCCACCTTCGTGGTGGTGCCCACCCGGTGGATCGACGCCTACGGCTGGCGCCGCCTCACCCCCGCCGAGGTCCGCGCGTCGGTCAACTACAACCGCAACCTCGGCCGGCACATGGGGATCAAGGACATCCCCGCCTCCTACGCGGAGTTCGAGACCCTGCTCGACGACTACGAGCGCACGCACTTCGGCCGCGACGACGGCGCGCGCGAGGTCTCCGACGCCACCCTTCGACTGATGGCCACCTTCCCGCCCAACCACCTGCTCCCGGCGGCGGTGTCGCGCCGGCTGGCGTTCGCGCTGATGGACGACCACCTCCTCGACGCCTTCGGCTACCCGCACCCGACCCGGGTGGAGCGGGCCCTGGCCGGGGCCGGGCTGCGGCTGCGCAGCGCCTACGTCCGGCGGCAGCCACCGCGGCTGGAGCCCTGCTACCCGCGCCAGTCCGCCACCGTGCGCAGCTACCCGCACGGCTACGACGTCGAGCGGCTGGGGACCTTCCCGGCCCAGCCCGTCCGCCCGGCGGAAACCCCCGCGGAGGCGGACGGCACCGCGCGGTAGCGTCCCCTCGCCGACGCGAGGAGGGGAACTGGTGGCGAAGCGGGCGACAGCGGGCGGCACGCCGGCGACGGTGGCGCTCACCCGGGCCGGCGTGGCGTTCGAGGTGCGGGCGTACGAGCACGACCCGTCGGCGCCCTCCTACGGCCTGGAGGCCGCCCAGGTGCTGGGCGTGGAGCCGGAGCGGGTGTTCAAGACCCTGCTGGCCGACGTCGACGGCCGGCTCGTGGTCGCGGTGGTGCCGGTGAGCGGCCAGCTCGACCTCAAGGCGCTGGCCGCCGCGGTGGGCGGCAAGAAGGCCGCGATGGCCGACCCGACGGTGGCCGAGCGGACCACCGGCTACGTCGTCGGCGGCATCAGCCCGGTGGGTCAGCGCAAGGCGCTGCCGACCGTCCTGGACGCCTCCGCCCTGGCGCACGCCACGATCCTGGTGTCCGGCGGGCGCCGTGGCCTCGACCTCGAGCTGGCCCCCGCCGACCTGGTCGCCGTCACCGGCGCCACCACCGCGCCGGTCGGCCGGCCGGGCTGACCCGGCCCTCCCACCCTGCCGGACCCGCTTCGGAACGATCACGTCCCCGTGATCCTTCCCTGCTTACCGCGACAGATCTGTCGCGGT
>JBQCIO010000075.1:0-47966 GCA_051953655.1 Motilibacteraceae bacterium | reverse complement strand
GCTGGCGCTGGCCTTCGCCTACGAGCAGGCGACGCGGCACCGGCGGCCGCCGTGGGAGGTCAACCCGGCTCCCTACCGCGGCACCTCGCTCGGCCCGGCCTGACCCCGGCTCGGCTCGGGCGCGTCGCCGGCCACGGGGCCGGGCTCGGCCGCAGCCCCGCCCATCGCGGCAGCCACGAGGTAGACCACGCCGGTGACCACGGCGGGCACGGTGAGCGCGGCGGTGGACCCGCCCAGCAGGCTCCCGCGCCGGTCGGCCAGCGCCTGCGCCAGCAGCGGCACCAGGCCCAGCACCAGCAGCAGGGCGGCGGCCAGCCCGGGCCGGTGCCAGCCCAGGGCCGAGGCGCCGGCGCTCACCACGAACACCGCGACGGCGAGCACCGGCCCGTGGTCGTCCTGCCAGGTGCGCAGCCCGGTCCCGGCGAAGGCCAGCCACACGGCCCCGGCGGCGGCGATCGGGGTCAGCACCACGAGCAGCGGCGCGGCCCAGCCGGGGCGCAGCAGCGCGAGCAGGACCAGGGCGAGGACGGGCAGGACGACGGCGAGCGCCAAGCCGATCCCCGCGGCGCCGCCGGGGTCGGTCATCGCCTCACCGGCCACGAAGGCGGTGGTGAACAGCACGACGACGGCGGCCCACCCGAGCGCGGCCCGGCGCAGCGCGAGGCCCCGCCGGGCGTTGTCGCGATGGGTGAGCAGCGGCACGCCCACCAGCAGCACCAGCAGGACGGCGGGGACGACGAGCAGCGACCTCATGGCGGCCACCTCCCACGCCCCGATCCTCACGCAGCGTGGGGGTCGCGCCCAGGGACCTCTGGCTCGGGGCGCGCGCGGGACACCCGACGTCGGTGAGCGTGGCGGTCTGGGCGGGAAGATCGAAGGCGCTGGTGACGGCGGAGGCGGCGCGATGGCGGGCTGCGGCGGCCGGCCGGCGGTTCGCGAGGCTGATCGAGGGTCCGCCGCTGTCCGCCGCTCGAGGGGACGGCTGTTGCGCGACACCCCGGGCGGTTTCAACCGGTCGTCGCAACACCGGGTGGTTTTGGTGCTGAGGCTAGTAGTTCGTTGAGGGCCTTGTCGGGAGTCTTCCAGCCCAGAGTCTTGCGGGGGCGGGTGTTGAGCTCGTCGGCGACGTGGGCGAGGTGCCCGGCCGAGTGCACGGACAGGTCGGTGCCTTTGGGGAAGTACTGGCGCAGCAGGCCGTTGGTGTTCTCGTTGCTGCCGCGCTGCCAGGGGCTGGCCGGGTCGCAGAAGTAGATGTCCATGTCGGTGGCCATGGTGATCTTGGCGTGGGCGGCCATCTCGACGCCCTGGTCCCAGGTCAGGGTCCGCCGCAGCGTCTGGGGCAGGGCGCTCATCGCGGTGATCATGGCCTCGGCGACGGCCTCGGCGTCGTGCCCGTTGGGCAGGTGCAGCAGCATGACGTAGCGGGTGGTGCGCTCGACCAGGGTGCCGATCGCCGAGGCCTGGTGCGCCCCGATGATCAGGTCGCCTTCCCAGTGCCCGGGCACCGCCCGGTCGGCGACCTCGGCCGGCCGCTCGGAGATCATCACCTTGTCCTTGATCCTCGGACCCCGCGCGTTGGGCCGCCGGCGGGGCTTGCGCAGCGCCCGGCCGGTGCGCAAGCACTTGGCCAGCTCCCGGCGCAGACCGCCCTTCCCTTGCACGTAGAGGGCCTGGTAGATCGCTTCGGGGGACACCTGCATGTCCCGATCATCGGGGTGGTTCTGGCGCAGGTCGGCGCTGATCTGCTCCGGGCTCCATCGATCCTTGAGCTTGTCCTGCACGTGCTCACGCAGCGCCTCGACCCGGTCGATCTTGCGGACTTTCGGACGGGCGGCGCGTTCGTCGGCCTTCTGCTGGGCCAGCACCGCCCGGTACTGGCCCCGACGGCCTGCTTGCCGGTTACGCCGGATCTCCCGGCTCACCGTGCCTGGGTTCCGCTCTATCCGCCGGGCGATCTCGGCTTGGTCGAGCCCGCTAGCCAGCCCAATCGCGATCTCTTCGCGCTCGGCCAGCGTCAGATACCGGCTCTTGGGTGCGGGCACCTGCACGGGGTTGCCCTGCTCGTCCTGGCCAGGGGGGGGCGGGCCGGGGCGGCGCGCCATCGAAGTCAGTGAGCGCCGGCGGCCGGGGCGGCGCGCCATCGGAGTCAGTGAGCGCCGGCGGCCGAGGCAGTGAGGCGCACAGAGCAGGAGGCACTCCGCCACGCTGTCCGAACCAGTTGTGCCCGGTCCGCGTCGACACGCCGACCGCCGCCGCAGCCTGCTCGACCTTCAGCCCCTGCCGGACCTCCCACCAGAACGCCTTCTGCGTCGCCCTGAGCGGCTTGAGCCTGCCCCCCATTCGCAACCCCTCCTCGGTAGAGGCGTTGCATCGACCCCTTGAACCCGCCCGGCGCGTCGCGCAACAGCGTTCCAGTCGATCTTCGAGCGGCCCAGAGGGTGGCAGTAGAACAGCGGCACGCCGAGGGAACGTGCAACGAGGTCATCCTCTGCGGGAGCGTCCCGCAGGACCGGCGCTCAGCGGCAACCGCGGCCCTCACCAGCCGCCTTCCCGCGAGCACGACCGGCAGGGGCACGTCGAACCCCTCCTGAGCGGGGTGGTGAGCAGGTCCGGACACGCCGAAGGCCCCCTCCCGCACGGGGAGGGGGCCTTCGCGCTCGTAGCCCCGACCGGATTCGAACCGGCGCTACCGCCTTGAGAGGGCGGCGTGCTAGGCCGCTACACAACGGGGCCTCGCTCGATGCTGCTGAGCGGTACTGCACGTGCCGCCTGCGCGCAGGCGGCGGGCACGAACCGTAGCAGACACAAGGTCTGCTCTCGAATTCGTGCCGAGCTGGGGTACCAGGACTCGAACCTAGACTAACGGAGCCAGAATCCGTCGGGCTGCCAATTACCCCATACCCCAAGGGGTTCGGTCTCACGGCCGAACACGGGGAGTCTAGCCGATGGGCGGGGCCACCTCCAAAGTCGCCGGCGCGGGGGCGCTGAGCCGTGCGGCGCCACGACGTCGCGCCCACCGGTCGGCGAGCAGCGCGAACAGCAGCAGCGAGCCGACGTCGACCACGAAGGCCTGCCACGGCAGGTCGGTGCCGGTGATGCTCTGGGAGAGCGCGCCCGACAGCGCCGCCGCGCCGAGCGCCAGCAGGTTGTTCACACTGTGCAGCGCGATCGAGGCCTCCAGACCTCCGGTCCGCCACACCAGCCAGGCGGCGAGCGCGCCGAAGGCGAACCGGTCGGCGAACAGCAGCGGGGCCTGGCCGCCGTGGGCCAGGGCGAACAGCAGCGAGGTGACCAGGCCGGCGACCAGCGGCCCGGCCAGGCGGGAGCGGCCGTAGCCGGCGAGCGCCTGGGTGAGGTAGCCGCGGAAGCCGAACTCCTCCCCCGCTGCCTGCAGCGGCGTGGTGAGCACGATGACGGCCAGCTGCGCGGTGAGCCGGCCGCCGTCGACGGTCCCGCCGTCCGTGGCCGCGTCCAGGCCCGGCAGCAGCGACCCGAGGGCGGCGCCCAGCACCGTGGTGCCGGCGGCCAGCAGCGTGAACCGCCACAGCAGCCCCCAGCGCAGCCGTCCGACGACGGAGCACAGCCAGCCGGGGCGTTCCCGGTGCACCACGAGCACGGCGAGCAGCGTGGCCGGGATGAGCGCGGCGAGCAGGAGGTTGTTGGCCAGCAGGACCAGCGGGTCGGAGAAGTCCGCCAGCGCCCCCTCGGTCGGCGCCGAGCCGGTGCGCAGCGCCTCGACCAGCCCGACCGCGACCACCACGCCGACGCCCAGCAGGGCCAGGACGGCGACGCCCAGGAGCAGCCCGAGCACCGGCCGCCACCAGCGCCAGCGCGAAGTGCGCAGCAGACGCGGGTAGGGCTCGGGCTCGCGGTGCGGCGCCCGCGCGTAGGGACGGTCGGTGCCCGCCGCAGGAGGAACCACCGGCGGCCCGCCCCACGGCACCGCGCCCGGGGGCGGCCAGGTCGGCGGGCCCCAGGCCGGCGCGGGCGGGGGCGGCGGCTGCCCCGGGGCTGGGAAGGCGCGGGGCGGCGGCTGCTGCGGCGACCAGCCCGTGGGCGGCACCCACGGGTCCGGCCGCTGCGGCGGCTCCTCCCCCATCGCCAGCGCGCTCCTCCTGCTACTGGGCGAGCGCCGCGCGCAGCCGGCGCAGGGTGCGCTCGCGGCCGAGCAGCTCGATCGACTCGAACAGCGGCGGGCTCACCCGGCGGCCGGTGACCGCCACGCGCACCGGTCCGAACGCGTGCTTGGGCTTGAGCCCGAGCCCCTCGACCAGCGCGGCGCGCAGGGCGGCCTCGATCGCGGCGTGGTCCCAGCCGTCCAGCTGCTCGAGGGCGGCCAGGGCCGCCTCCAGCGCCGGGCGCGAGCCCTCGCCGAGCACGGCCTTGGCGGAGTCCTCGTCCACCGCGAAGTCGTCCTCGGGCACCAGCAGGAACCCGAGCATCGACTCGGCCTCGGAGAGGACCTGCATGCGCTCGTTGACCAGCGGGGTGGCGGCCAGCACCAGGGCGCGCTGCTCGTCGCTCGGCTCGGCCGGAAGCACCCCGGCGCGCACCAGGTGGTCGGTGATCCGCCCGGCGAGGTCGTCGACGGCGAGCTCGCGGATGTAGTGGCCGTTGAGCCAGTCCAGCTTGTCCAGGTCGAAGACCGGGCCGACGGTGTTGATCCGTTCCCAGTCGAAGGTGTCGACCATCTCCTGGAAGGTGAACACCTCGCGCCCGTCCGGCAGCGAGTAGCCCATGAGCGCCAGGAAGTTGCGCAGCGCCTCGGGCAGGTCGCCGCGCTCCTGGACCCAGGTGAGCCGGGCGGCGGGGTGCTTGCGCTTGGAGATCTTCGACTTGTCGGTGTTGCGCAGCAGCGGCATGTGCGCGAACGCGGGCGGCTCCAGGCCGAGCCACCGGTAGAGCAGGACATGCTTGGGCGTGCTGGAGATCCACTCCTCGCCCCGGACCACATGCGTGATCGCCATCTCGTGGTCGTCGACGACCGAGGCGAGGTGGTAGGTCGGGAAGCCGTCGGCCTTGAGGATGACCTGGTCGTCCGGGCGCGGGGCGTTGACCTCCCCGCGGATCAGGTCGCGGAACGACGTCGGTGCGTCGTCGGGGATGAGCATCCGGACCACGGGCTGGTCGGTGAAGCCGGGCAGCGCGGCCCGCTCCTCGCGGGTCTTGCCGTAGCAGAGCCGGTCGTACCCGGTGGGCAGCTTGGCCTTCTGCTGCTCCTCCCGCATCTGCGCCAGGCGCTCGGTGGAGCACCAGCAGTGGTAGGCGTGGCCGTCGGCGAGCAGCTTGTCGACGTAGGGCTGGTAGGACGCCAGGCGCTCGGACTGCCGGTAGGGGGCGAACGGCCCGCCCTTGTCCGGCCCCTCGTCCCAGTCCAGACCGAGCCAGTGCAGGGTGTCGAACACCTGCTGCTCGCTGTCCTCGCGGTAGCGGGCGCGGTCGGTGTCCTCGATGCGCAGCACGAACTGGCCGCCCTGCTGGCGCACGAAGGCCAGGTTGAACAACGACATGTAGGCGGTGCCGACGTGCGGGTCGCCGGTGGGCGAGGGCGCGACGCGCAGCCGCACAGGGCCCACCTTCGCGGCGCCCTCTGCCGCGACAGCAGACTCAGCCACGGGCCACCACCCGGTTGGTCAGGGTGCCGATGCCCTCGATGGTGACGGACACGACGTCGCCGGGCTGCACCGGGCCGACTCCGGCCGGCGTGCCGGTGAGGATGACGTCGCCGGGCAGCAGGGTGAACGCCTCCGAGGCGTGCGCGACGAGCGTGGCGACGTCGTGGACCATGTCCGCGGTGGTGCCGTCCTGCTTCACCTCGCCGTTGACGGTGGTGGTGAGTCGCAGGGTCGCCGGGTCGATCTCGGTCTCGATCCACGGGCCCAGCGGGCAGAACGTGTCGAAGCCCTTGGCCCGGCTCCACTGGCCGTCGCCGGCCTGCAGGTCGCGGGCGGTGACGTCGTTGCCGACGGTGTAGCCGAGCACCACCTCGGGCACGCGCTCGAGCGGCACGTCCTTGCAGATGCGGCCGATGACGACGGCGAGCTCGCCCTCGTAGTGGACGTTGCCCGACTGGCGGGGGTAGACGACGGCGTCGTCCGGCCCGACCACCGAGGTGTTGGGCTTGATGAACATGAGCGGCTCGGGCGGCGCCTCGCCACCCATCTCCGCGGCGTGGTCGCGGTAGTTCTTGCCGATGCCGATCACCTTGCTGCGCGGGATGACCGGCGCGAGCAGGCGGACGTCGGCGAGCTTGAGCTCCTCGCCGGTGCGCTCCACCGGCCGGTAGAGCGGGTCGCCCTCGATGACGGCGACGACCTCGTCGCCCTCGGGGCCTTCGACGACGCCGAACCTGGGCTCGGTGCCGCGGACGTCGGGGAGCGTGAACCTCGCGATGCGCACGGGGCGAGGCTACCCGTCGGGCCTCGCACTCCTTGAACGCCCGTACCCTGGGCCGGCGATGGACGGGCAGCGGCTGAGCGAGGACGCCTGGCGGGCGCGGCGCGCGGCGCACGAGGCGCGCGTCGACCGCTGGACCGGCCCGCACCTGGAGCGGGCCCGGCGCGGGCAGAAGCACCCGGTCGAGGACTTCCTCTTCACCTACTACTCGTTCCGGCCCGCGCAGCTGCGCCGGTGGTCCCCCGGCGTCGGTGTCGTCTGCGAGGGCGCGGCCGAGCTGCTGGGCCAGACCGCCTGGACGGCCGTCGACGGCGGCGCGCTGGTCGGGCCCGCGCCGGAGGGACGGCTGCGCACGGCGTCGTTCGTCGCGGACCTGCTGCGGGCCACCGCCTCCCGACCTGCGCACCTGGGCTGCCTGGGGCTGCACGAGTGGGCGATGGTCTATCGGCAGGCTCCCGAGGAGGTCCGGCACGCTGCCGTGCCGCTGCGGCTCGGTCCGGCGGGAACGGACGCCGTCGTCGAGGCGCTGCCGGTCCGCTGCTCGCACTTCGACGCCTTCCGGTTCTTCACCGAGCCGGCCCGGCCGCGCAATTCCCTGCAGCCGAGCCGGGAGACGCAGCTCGCCCTGGAGCAGCCCGGCTGCCTGCACGCGACGATGGACCTCTACAAGTGGGCCTACAAGCTCTGGCCCTGGGTCCCCTCGGAGCTGGTGGCCGACTGCTTCGCCCTGGCCCGAGAGGTCCGGGAGCTGGACATGCGCGCCAGCCCCTACGACCTGTCGGAGCACGGCTACGAGCCGGTGCGGATCGAGACGGCGGAGGGCCGCGCGGAGTATGTGGCTGCCCAGCGCGGCTTCAGCGAGCGCGGCGCGGCGCTGCGGGCCCGGCTGCTCGACGCCGTCGACGCGCTGCTGGCCCCGGCCGGCCGGGGCGTGGACGGCTGACAGGTCCGGCCCGGCGGGGCAGGATGGGCCGATGAGGGGACGGACCAGCACCTGGTGGGGCGTGGTGCTGGAGGCACCCGACGCGCGGAGCCTGGCCGAGTTCTACGCCGGGCTGCTCGGCTGGCCGATCGCCAAGGACGAGCCGGGCTGGGTCGTGATCGCCGTGCCCGGCACGACGTCCTACGTCGGGTTCCAGACCTCGGCCGACTTCTCCGCGCCGGTCTGGCCGGCCGAGACCGGACGGCAGCAGATGATGTCGCACCTGGACATCGAGGTGGACGACCTGCCCGCCGCGGTGGCCGACGCGCTGGAGCGCGGGGCGCGGCTCGCCGAGCACCAGCCGCAGGAGGACGTCCGGGTGCTGCTGGACCCGGTCGGGCACCCGTTCTGCCTCTACCTCGGGTCCTGACCTCCCAGGTCCACAGGTCGACCGGTCACAGCACGCCGACGGCCAGGTCCGGCCGCGGGGCGGCGCGCACGGCGTCGGCGGTGCGCCGCAGGCCGGCCACCGCCACCCTCGCGACGTCGGCGGGCAGGGCACCGACGAGCACCGGCAGGGTGCGCCGCTCGAGGTCGAGACGGCGGGCGGCGTGCTCGGTCAGGCGGGGCAGGAGCGGCGCCAGCTCGACCCGGGCGCGGGCCGGGTCCTCGGCGTAGGTCGCCCTCAGCAGGGCGATGCGCTCGACCAGCCGTTCCAGCACCGCGTCGGCCGCCGGCGCGGCGGCGGAGGCACCGAGCTCGCGGCCGAGGTGCCGGCGCAGCACCGGCCGGATCCGCAGGCGGACGCCGTGCAGCAAAGGCACGAGCTCGTCGAGCAGGTAGTCGTAGAGCTCGTCCAGGCACGGCGGAGGCGCACCGGCCGGTGCGCTGCAGCCGGCTCCCAGCAGCTCGTCCAGCCGCCCGCGCACACCTTCGAGCAGCTCGGTCAGCTCGGCGGCCGGTGCGAGGTCCGGCGACGCGCCCGCGGGGTTCATTCGACCTCCCGTAGTTTTTACTAGGCATCTTGTTTTTACTCTGCTACGGTCACATCCACAAGCCCGGACTCGAGGAGCAGGAGACCGGACGGCGAGGGAAGGAGCGGGCGTGGAGCGGAGCCTGCGGGACCCCGGCGGCGAGCCGGCCGTCTCGGGCCGGCGCGCCGAGGTGCTGGCGCAGCTGCGCGACGCCGGCCGCCCGCTCACGGTGGCCGAGGTGGCGCGAACCGGCGGGCTCCGCCCGACCACGGCGCGCTTCCACCTGGACGGCCTCGTCGACGACGGCCTGGTCGAGCGGGCCCCGGAGGAGCGGGCCACGCCGGGGCGCCCGCGCATGCTCTACACGGTCCGCGCCGCCGGCGGCGGCCCGCGCAGCTACGCGCTGCTGGCCGAGATGCTGACCGGGCTGGTCGCGTCGCTGCCTGGCGCGGGCAGCACCGCGCGGGACGCCGGACGGGCCTGGGGGCGTCACCTGGTCGAGCGCGCCGCCCCGTCCGAGCGCATCGACGCCGACGAGGCCGTCGCCCGGCTCAACCGGCTGCTCGACGCCATCGGCTTCGCCCCGGAGACCTGCCCCGGCCAGGACGGCGAGACCGAGGTCCGGCTGCACCACTGCCCGTTCGAGGAGATCGCCCGCGACCACACCGACGTGGTCTGCGCCATCCACCTCGGTCTCATGCAGGGCGCGCTGGACGAGCTCGGGGCGCCGGTCCGGGCCACCGCGCTGGAGCCGTTCGTCACCCCGACCCGGTGCGTGGCCCGGCTGCGCACGGACGCCGAGCGGCGGGCGTCATGACCAGCGTCCTCGACCGTCCCCGGACCGCGGCACCCCGCCGCGTCCCGCGCCCCCGGCTCGCCCTGGGCGCGCTCGGCCTGCTCGCCCTGCTGTCCGGCCTGTGGGCCGCGCTGCTGCTGCTCGGGCTGCCCGTGCCCAGCCCGCACCGCCTCTCCCCGGGCACCGACTTCGCCGAGGTGCACGGCCCGCTCATGGTGCTGGGCTTCCTCGGCACGCTGATCTCGCTGGAACGGGCGGTCGCCCTCGACGTCGGAGCCGGCTACACCGTGCCCGCCGCCGCCGGGCTGGGCGGCGCCGCCCTGGCCGTCGGGCTCCCGCTCGTCGTCGGGCAGGTGCTGCTGACGGCCGCGGGGGCCGGCCTGGTCGGCCTCTACGCCCTCGCGGCCCAGCGGCAGGCGAGCCTGCACCTGGCCGTGATGGCCGCCGGCGCCTTCTCCTGGCTCACCGCGGGGTTCCTGTGGCTGGCCGGCTGGGACGTGGCGCTCGTCGTGCCCTGGCTCGCCGGGTTCCTCGTGCTCACCATCACCGGCGAGCGGCTCGAGCTGTCCCGGCTGGTTCGGCTCACCGACGCCGCCCGCGCCTGGTTCGTCGCGGCCGCGGCGGTGTTCGTCGGCGGCCTGGTGGTGTCCGTTGCCGACGTCGCCGCCGGCGTGCGCGTGGCCGGCGCCGGCCTGATGGCCCTGGCGGCATGGCTGGCGGTGCACGACGTCGCCCGCCGGACGGTGCGCCAGCACGGGCTGCCCCGCTACATGGCGGTCTGCCTGCTGGCCGGCTACGGCTGGCTGGCGCTGGCCGGGTCGCTGTGGCTGGCGTTCGGCACGCTGGAGGACGGCAGCGCCTACGACGCCATGCTGCACGCGCTGTTCCTCGGCTTCGTCATCGGCATGGTCTTCGCGCACGCGCCGGTCATCGTGCCCGCCGTGTTCCGAGCCGCCGTCCCCTACCGCCCGCACTTCTACGGGCACGTCGCGCTGCTGCAGGGCTCCTTGCTCCTACGCGTCGTCGGAGGAGACGTGGCCGGCAGCCGCCTGCTGTGGCAGGTGGGCGGCGTACTCAACGAGGTCGCCCTGCTCTGCTTCGTCGCCGTCACCGCGCACGCCGTGCGCTCAGTGCGCTCAGTGCGCTCCGTGCGCTCCGTGCGACACCCACTCACCCCGTCATCACGCTGAAGGAGGGCCGAGCCGTGCTCGTCCCCGAGCTGCTCACCGCAGCACCCACCGAAGAGACCGTCACCGAGCTGCTGCGCGAGGTCATCGACCCCGAGGTCGGCATCAACATCGTCGACCTGGGTCTGCTGCGCAACGTCGCGGTGGCACCGGGCGGCGCGGTCCGGGTGGTCACGACGCTGACCACCCCGGCCTGCCCGCTCGGGCCCTACATCGTCGGCGAGATCCGCGACCTGCTGCTGCAGGTGGACGAGGTGCTCGACGTCGACGTCCAGATCGTGTGGTCACCGCCGTGGGAGCCGGACCGGGACATGAGCGAGCACGCCAAGGAGCTGCTGGGGTGGCGGCGATGAGCGTCCTCGTCGTCGGCGACTTCGCCGACCCCCTCTCGTTCCTGGCCAGCCAGCGGGTGGAGCAGATCGTCTCGCTCGGGCTGCACGAGGTGCGCTGGCTCGCCGTCGAGTCCGACCGCACCTGGCCGGTCGGGGGACGACCGCTGGACCCGGCGCGCGCCGAGCTCGCCCGCCGGCTGTCGCTGCCGGGTGAGCTGGTGCCCGACGTCGGCGTCCCGGTCTTCAACAGCCGGGCGGCCACCGCCGCCTACGCCGAGTCGGAGACCGATGGCGTGGCGCCGGCGATGCGCCGCGCCCTGTTCGACGCGATGTGGGTGGCGCACCGGCGGGTGGACGACTACGAGGTGGTCCGCTCGGTCGTGTTCGGCGTGCTCAACCCCCGTCCCCCGGCGGGCCCGATCGAGTTCCGGCGGGTGGTCAACGTGCCGGTCGTGCCGCTCGGCGTCGGCGACTGGGTGAGCACCAGCCGACGGGAGGGCTTCCTCGTCGCCCCCGGCGGCGGGCCGCTCACCACCCAGGGCCAGCGCCGGATCGAGACCGCGCGCCGGGTCTGGCAGCAGCGCGGCGGCCAGCCGCTGCCGGTGGTCGTCACCGAGCTGGGCGAGTGCCTGTCCGGCGCCCGCGCCCTGGCCTGGCTGGCCGCCCGGCTGCCGCACCGCCCCGAGGCCGCCGCGCAGGCGCCGCAGCCCGCGGCCGCCTGACCCCTGCCCGCCCCGAACCTGCCCGCACCTGAAGGAGAACGTCCATGAGCGACACCGCGCACGCCAGCGAGCACGTCCTCGACGTCCGCGAGGAGGTCCCCGCCCGCCGGCACGAGCTCATCTTCGGCACCTGGACCGCGCTGCCGGCCGGCGAGGACTTCGTGCTGGTGAACGACCACGACCCCAAGCCGCTCTACTACCAGTTCGCCGCCGAGCACCCGGGCGAGTTCTCGTGGGACTACCTCGAGCAGGGCCCGCAGACCTGGCGGGTGCGCATCGGCCGATCGGCCGCCTGAATCCTCCTCCTACCACCCATCGGAGACACGCCATGACCACCACCCCCGCCGACGTCGCCCTCGGCAGCAGCCGGGCCGACAGCGCCGCCGTCGAGGCGGTGCGCGAGCACCACGCCGCGCTGACCGGCCGGCTCGACCACCTCGTCGAGGCGGTCGTGACCGCCCCCGACGCCGACGCCTCGGCCGCGGCGACCCGGCGGCTGCACGAGTTCTGCACCGGCGAGCTGCTGCCCCACGCCCTGGGCGAGGAGGAGTCGATCTACGCGGTGGGCACGCGCTACGAGCAGGCGCGCCTGCTCATCGAGGCGATGATCGCCGAGCACCGCACCATCCAGTCGCTGGTGCACACGCTCGGCAGCGCACCGGACCCGGCGCGGGCCACGGCCACCGCGGGCGCCCTGGGCACCCTGTTCGCCGTGCACCGCGCGAAGGAGGACGAGCTGCTGGTGCCGCTGGTGGCGGCCGACCCGGGCGTGTCGCTGGCCGACGTCGTCGACGAGCTGCACCACGCGCAGGACGCGCACCGGCCGGCGGCTGCCGGCGTGCCGGCGCAGGAGGCGTCGCACGGGTGCGGCGGCGGCCACGCCTGCGGTTGCGGGGAGAGCGACGAGGGCGTGCCCGAGCTCGACGTCCGCAACGTGCCGCACGCCATCCGCCACGCCACCGTGTTCGGCGCCTTCGACGCCGTGCCCGCCGGCGCGAGCCTGGTGCTGGTCGCCCCGCACAACCCCCTGCCGCTGCTGCACCAGCTCTCCGAGCGGGCCGGCGGCGGGCTCGAGGTGCGCTACCTCGACGAGGGGCCCGAGGCCTGGCGGCTGCTGATCACCAGGGTGTGACGGCAGCCGGACCACCTCCGACCGGTTCGGAACGATCACGTGGGCGTGATCGATCCCTGCTTACCGCGACAGATCTGCGGCGGTAAGCATGGAAGGATCACGTCCCCGTGATCGTTCCGAAGCCGCCCGTGCCCTTGTCGCGGTGGCGCAGCAGGCCGTAGGTGACGGCGTCGACGAGCGCCTGCCAGGACGCGTCGATGACGTTGGCCGCCACACCGACGGTGTCCCAGGAGGTCTCGCCGTCGCTGGTCTCGACCAGCACGCGGGTGATCGCATCGGTGCCGTGGCCGCCGTCGAGGATGCGCACGCGGTAGTCGACCAGCTCGAGGCGCTCGAGCACCGGGTAGGCCTGGGCGAGCGCGGTGCGCAGCGCGTGGTCGAGGGCGTTGACCGGGCCGTTCCCCTCGCCCACGCTCACGATCCGCTCGCCCCCGGCGTGCACCTTCACCACCGCCTCGGCCACCGGCTCACCGTCGGTGCGGCTGTCCACCACCACCCGCCAGGACTCGGTGGTGAAGAACTCCGGCTTGGCGCCGTCGACCATCTCCCGCAGCAGCAGCTCGAACGAGGCGTCCGCGGCCTCGAAGGTGTAGCCCCTCGCCTCGAGCTCCTTGACCCGGTCGGTGATCCGCGTGACCAGCTCCCGGTCGCCGGAGAGGTCGTAGCCGAGCTCGCGGCCCTTGAGCTCCACGCTGGCCCGCCCGGCCATGTCCGAGACGAGCATGCGCATGTCGTTGCCGACCCGCTCGGGCTGGGTGTGCTGGTAGAGGTCGGGGTCGACCTTGATAGCGCTGGCGTGCAGCCCGGCCTTGTGGGCGAAGGCGGACATGCCGACGTAGGGCTGGCGCGAGTAGGGCGCCACGTTGGTGATCTCCGACACCGCGTGGGAGATGCGGAAGGCCTCGGCCAGGCGCCCGTCCGGCAGCAGGGGCAGGCCGCGCTTGAGCTGGAGGTCGGCGACCACGGTGACCAGGTCGGCGTTGCCCGTGCGCTCGCCGTAGCCGTTGAGGCACCCCTGGACGTGGGTCGCACCGGCCTCCACCGCGGCGAGGGTGTTGGCCACCGCGCAGCCGGTGTCGTTGTGGCAGTGGATGCCGAGGCGCCCCTCCCCCGCGGCCCCGGCCACCGAGGCGACGACGTCGGCCAGCTCGCGGGGCAGCATGCCGCCGTTGGTGTCGCACAGCGCGACGACCTCCGCTCCCGCCTCGAACGCGGCGAGGACCACCTCTCGGGCGTAGGCCGGGTCGCTGGCCCAGCCGTCGAAGAAGTGCTCGGCGTCGACGAACACCCGCTGGCCCTCGGCCCGCAGGTGCGCCACGGTGTCGCGCACCATCGCCAGGTTCTCGGCCAGGGTGGTGCGCAGGGCCAGCTCGACGTGCCGGTCGTGGCTCTTGGCCACCAGGGTCACGACGGGCGCGCCCGAGTCGCGCAGGGCGGCCACCAGGGGGTCGTCGGCGGCCTTCGCACCGGCCCGGCGGGTCGCGCCGAACGCGGCGAGCTGTGCGTGCTCGAGCTTGAGGTCCGTCCTGGCGCGGCGGAAGAACTCGGTGTCCTTGGGGTTCGCCCCGGGCCACCCGCCCTCGATGAAGCCGACGCCGAGCTGGTCCAGGTGCGCGGCGATGGCGAGCTTGTCCACCACGGTGAGCGACAGGCCCTCCTGCTGGGCGCCGTCGCGCAGCGTCGTGTCGTAGACGTGAAAACCGTCCCCGGAACCGTCCGGGAGACCGTCTGCTCGCTGGTCCATCTCGTCCTGCCTCCGCCTCGCGTTCCCCCGGCTGTCACCGCCCCGCCCCACCGGCCGGCCGTGGGAACCATGGGTTCGCGCACCGGCCCGGAAAAGACGAAGACCCCCCGCACGAGGTGCGAGAGGTCTGCGCGCTGGTCCGTGACCGGCGCGCTAGTCGGTAATCACCACCGGCTGCACCCGGCCATTATGACAGGACGGTTCCTCGTCCTGTCCAGCACACGGGAGAGTCGTCCCAGCATCCGGACCTGGGTCCGGATACCCTCGGCGCTCACCGGGGGTGACGGGGTGACGGCGACGAGGGCGCGCAGGCTGACGGTGCGGACCGGTGCGGCGCTCGCCTGGCTCGTGGGAACGCTGCTCCCGCTGTTCGCCCTGGCCCAGCTCGCCCGGTCGCTCGGGGAGAGCTTCTGCGGCGCGGAAGGGCGCCTCCCCGCCGGTGCCGGCGGCTACTCGGGCCCGTCCTGGACCGGCCCCACCCGGCTGACCTGCCGCTACGACGGCTACGGCTCGGCGACCTTCACCGACTGGACGCCGGTGACGAGCCTCGTCCTGGCCGCTGCCCTCTGGCTGGCCTGGAGCGTGCTGGTCTGGTGGACCGCGCGCCGGCTGTCCCGGCCGGTCGCGGCCTGAGGGCCGTTCGGGCCGTCCGCGCCGTCCGGGTGGAGGCCGGCAGGGTCAGACGACCCGGTGCATCCAGCCGTGGACGTCGTCGCGACGGCCGTACTGGATGTCCAGCAGGGCGCTGCGCACGGCGGTGGTGACCGGGCCGGCGGTCTGCCCGTCGCCGTGCGTGACCTCGCCGCCGGTCCACCTGAGGGTGCCGATCGGGGTGACGACGGCGGCGGTGCCGCAGGCGAAGACCTCGCGGATCCGGCCGCTGGCCACGCCGTCGCGCCACTCGTCGATGGAGACCTTGCGCTCCTCGACCTTGTGGCCGAGCTCCCCGGCCAAGGTGACGATCGAGTCGCGCGTGACGCCCTCGAGGATGGTGCCGGTGAGCTCGGGGGTGACGATGCTGTCGTCGTCGAGGACGAAGTAGAGGTTCATGCCGCCGAGCTCCTCCACCCAGCGGTGCTCGAGCGCGTCGAGGAACACCACCTGGTCGCAGCCCCGCGCGTAGGCCTCCTGCTGGGCCAGCAGGCTGGCGGCGTAGTTGCCGCCGCACTTGGCCGCGCCGGTGCCGCCGGCCGCGGCGCGGGTGTAGTGCTCGGAGACCCAGATGCTGACCGGCACCGGGCCCTTGGCGAAGTAGGCGCCGGCCGGCGAGGCGATGACGCAGAACGTCACCTCGTTGGAGGGGCGCACGCCGAGGAAGGCCTCGCTGGCGAACATGAACGGGCGCAGGTAGAGGCTGGTCTCCCCGCCCGAGGGCACCCACGCCTCGTCGGTGCGCACCAGCAGGTCGACGGCGGCCACGAAGTCCTCGACGTCGAGCGCCGGCAGGGCCAGCCGCTGGGCGCTGCGCTGCATCCGCGCGGCGTTGGCCTGCGGGCGGAAGGTCCAGACCGAACCGTCGGCGTGCCGGTAGGCCTTGAGGCCCTCGAAGATCTCCTGCGCGTAGTGCAGGACGGCGGCCGAGGGGTCCAGCGAGATCGGGCCGTAGGCCTGGACGCGGGCGTCGTGCCAGCCCTGCTCGCCGGTCCAGGTGGCCAGCACCATGTGGTCGGTGAAGTGCTTCCCGAACCCGGGGTTCGCGAGTACCGCGGCGCGCTCTGCCTCGGGCAGCGGCGCGGCGTTGGGCACGAGGGCGAAGTCCAGGGTCATGCCGGGGAGATTACCGCGCGCCTCGCGCTCATGGACGGGGTGTCTGGGCGCGAACGGCGGCCAGCCGCTCCCGGCGCAGCTGCTCCACCTCGGCGTCGTCGAGGGGTGCCAGCGGGCCGCCGGTGGCGCGCTCGAGCAGCAGGTCGGCCAGGGCCGGGTTGCGGGCCAGCACCGGGCCGTGGAGGTAGGTGCCGACGACGCTGCCGGCGAGCACCCCGTCGGTGAGGGACCCGCCCTCCACCTCGTGCACGGCGCCGTCGAGCACCCCGTTGCCGATGCCGGCCACCACCCGCCCGAGCGGGGTGGCGTCCGCGCCCAGGACGGTGCGCCCGGCGTGGTTCTCGTAGCCGGTGAGCGGGGGCAGGCCGGGCAGGGTGGGCTCGAGCAGCAGCTCCCCCACCGCCCGCTTCTGGGTGACCCGCTCGGTGCGCACGTCGACCAGGCCGAGGCCGGCGCGGTGCGGGTCGCCGGAGACCGGGAAGCTCTCGCCGAGCAGCTGGAACCCGGCGCACACCGCGAGCACCGGGGCGCCGCGCCCCACCGCGCGGGGCAGGCCGCCGTCGCGGGCGAGCAGCTCGCAGGCCGCACCCTGGGCCTCGTCCTCGCCGCCGCCGATCACGTAGACGTCGGCGGAGTCGGGCACGGGCTGCCCGGGCTCGACCTCGACCAGCTCGACCTCCAGGCCGCGCGCCGCCGCCCGGTGGCGCAGGACCAGCGCGTTGCCACGGTCGCCGGAGGTTCCGAGCAGGCCGGGGAAGACCAGCACGATCGACAGGTCGCTCACGCGGCACCCCCGGCCGGCTCGGACGGCACGCGGACCGGCTCGGGCACCACCGGGCAACCGGCGAGCGCCTGGCGGACGTCGCGCATCGCGGTGTAGTTGGCGGCGACGTCGACCGGACCGGCCGGGAGCGCGGCCAGCGCACCGGCCAGGTCCGGGGCCACGGCGTGCGGCACGCCGGCCACGGTGAGCCGCACCGCGACGTCGGCGCGGCGGGCGCCGGTGACGGCCACCTGCCGCCCGGCCAGCAGCTCGAACTGCACGTCCCACAGCCAGGAGGTGTCCAGGCCGTCGGCGATCTCGGCGTTGACCGCGACGACCACCGGCACCCCGGGCTCGAGCATGGTGAACAGCTCGCTCCAGCCGGCCGGGTTCTTGGAGAGCAGCATCCTGGCCACGTGCTGGCCGTGGCGGCGGCGCTCGTAGCGGCCGTCGACGCTGCCGACTTCGGCGATGGCGGCGGACGCGCGGTCGCCGTCGACGCCGGTGGCCAGCGCCACGCCCAGCGCCACCAGGGCATTGGACCGGTTGGCCCGGCCGGGCAGCGCGGTGCGCAGCGGCCAGGAGCCGCCGGTGGTGGAGACGGCGCGCCCGTCGACGTCGGAGAGCTCGGGTTCGGGGCGGCGGTGCTCGCAGCCGGTGCACCGCCAGGCGCCGTCCTCCACCGCGAGCAGGGAGGCGCACCACGGGCACAGCGGGGCGTCCTGCACCCAGCCGCGGCCGGCCGCGACCCAGACGACGTGCGGAGCGGTCTCGGCGGCCCAGACGACGAGCGGGTCGTCGGCGTTGGCCACCACGGTGCAGTCGGGCCCGAGCTGGGCCATGCCGTGGCGCCAACGGTCCGCGACCTTGCGCACCTCGGCCACCCGGTCGAGCTGGTCGCGGCTGAGGTTGAGCAGGGCGATGACCTTGGGATGGGTGCGGTCGGCCACCGACGGGACGTAGGACTCGTCCACCTCGAGCACGGCGCGGCCGGCGGCGCGCTCGCGGGCGAGGGCCAGCACGATGCCCTCGGTCATGTTGGCGCCGGTGCGGTTGCTGGCCACCGGGCCGTCGACGGCCAGGGCCTCCCCGACCAGGCGGGTGGTGGTCGACTTGCCGTTGGTGCCGCTGACGATGACGACGTCGCGGCCGGCCGCGAGGCGGTCGAGCAGCCGCGGGTCGAGGGTGAGGGCCACCCGGCCGCCCACCGTGCTGCCGCGGCCCAGGCGCAGCAGCGGCGTCAGCCGCCCGGCCAGAACGCCTGCGCCGACCGCGGCGCTGCCGCGCAGGCCGAGCCGGGGTCGGGACGCTGCGGGCGCCGTCAGGGCTGTCAGGGCTGTCCTGGAGCGGTTCCGGGCGGCAGGCACGCGCCCAGTATGTCCGAGCGGTGCGGCGCTCCCGCGCCGGTCCCGTTCGGAACGATCACGCGGACGTGATCCTTCCATGCTTACCGCGACAGATCTGTCGCGGTAAGCATGGATCGATCACGGGGACGTGATCGTTCCGAAGCGGGCCGGGTCCTCTCAGCCGGCGACCCGCGCGGCCAGCGCGTCGCCGACCTGCGACGTCGTGCGCTGGGCGCTGCCCCGCTCGGCGAGGTCGGCGGCCACGGCGTCCTCCACCTGGCGGGCGGCGGCCTCGAGGCCGAGGTGCTCGAGCAGCATCGCCACGCTGAGCACGGTGGCGGTGGGGTCGGCCTTCTGCTGGCCCGCGATGTCCGGGGCGCTGCCATGCACCGGCTCGAACATGCTCGGGGCGGTGCGGTCGGGGTTCACGTTGCCGCTGGCGGCCAGCCCGATGCCGCCGGTGACCGCGGCGGCGAGGTCGGTGAGGATGTCGCCGAAGAGGTTGTCGGTGACCACGACGTCGAAGCGCTCGGGCTGGGTGACCAGGAAGATCGTGGCGGCGTCGACGTGCAGGTAGTCGGTGGTGACCTCGGGGAACTCCTCGGCCACCCGGGCCACGGTGCGCGCCCACAGGTGCCCGGCGTGCACGAGCACGTTGTTCTTGTGCACCAGGGTGAGCTTGCGGCGCGGGCGGGCCTGCGCGCGGCGGAAGGCGTCGCGCACCACCCGCTCGACGCCGAACGCGGTGTTGACGCTCACCTCGGTGGCGATCTCGTGGGGCGTGCCCACGCGCAGCGCGCCGCCGTTGCCGACGTAGGGGCCCTCGGTGCCCTCGCGGACCACGACGAAGTCGATGTCCTTGTCGCCGGCCAGCGGCCCGGTGACGCCGGGGTAGAGCCGGGACGGGCGCAGGTTGACGTAGTGGTCGAGCTCGAAGCGCAGGCGCAGCAGCAGGCCGCGCTCGAGCACGCCGCTGGGCACGCCCGGGTCGCCGACGGCGCCGAGCAGGATGGCGTCGTGGCCGCGCAGCTCGGCCAGCACGCCGTCCGGCAGCGTCTCGCCGGTGGCGTGCCAGCGGCGGGCACCGAGGTCGTACTCGCTGGCCTCGACCTTCGCGTCGTGCTGCGGGAGCACCGCCTCGAGCACCTTGAGGCCCTCGGCGACCACCTCGGGGCCGATGCCGTCGCCTGCCACCACTGCCAGCTTGATGTCGCGCGCCATGCGGGGAGCCTAGGTCGCTGTCCAGCATGCGGCCACGCCGTCCCGGATAGCGGGACGGTCAGGCGGCGGCGTTCTCCGGCAGCAGCGGGGTGAGGCGCAGCATGGCCAGCGCCCCCAGCAGCGGCCCGGCCGCGAGGCTGGCCACGGCGAACGGCCACCCGCGGGCGTCGGCGACCAGCGGCGTGACCTGGATGGTCACCGCGCTGACCAGGAAACCGACCGAGGTCTGGAACGCCAGGGCGGTGCCGAGGTAGTGGCTGTCCACCACCGAGGTGGTGCAGGTGGAGAACATGGCCGAGTCGGCGATGACCGCGGCGCCCCAGAGCAGCAGCACCGGCACCAGCAGCAGCGGGGAGCGCCCGAACGTGACGGCCGCCAGCAGGCAGCACGCCCCGCTCACCGCCATCGCGCCGGCAGCGAACCGCGCCCTCCCCCAGCGGTCGCCCAGCCGGCCGCCGAGCACGCAGCCGGCCGCACCGCACGCGCCCAGCGCCAGGAACGCCAGCAGCGCGCGCACCGGCGCCGCGACGTCGACGCCCCGGGCGGCGAAACTGGCAGCCAGGAACGTCGGCAGCCACGTCCACACCGCGTAGAGCTCCCACATGTGCCCGACGTAGCCGAGGTTGGCCAGCCGCGGCCCGCGCTCGCGGACCAGGCCCAGCACCACGCGCGGGTGCAGCCCGGTGGACCGGGAGGCGTAGGGGCCGACCTCGGTGCGCGTCAGGATGAGCGCGGCCAGGGCGGCCAGCGCGGCGGCCACCCACAGCCCCTCCCGCCAGGCCGAGCCGAGCGAGCCGCCGATCAGGTGCGGCAGGGTGCTGCCGAGGGTGAGCGCCCCGACGACCAGGCCGAGCGCCGCCCCGCGCCCCTCGAGGAACCAGCTGCTGGCCAGCTTCAGGCCCACCGGGTAGACCCCGGCCAGGGCCAGCCCGGTGAGGAAGCGCAGGGGCACCGCGACAACCACCCCGTGCGCGAGCAGGGGCAGCGCGGCGGTGGTGGCGGCCGCGACCAGCGCGCTCACCGCGGCCAGCTTGGGCGGGTGGACGACGTCGGGCAGGTTGAGCGCGGCCGAGGTGAGCGCTCCGACGACGAAGCCGAGCTGCACCGCGGTGGTGAGCAGGGTCGCCTGGGCCGAGGAGAGGTGCCACTGCTGGCGCAGCGCCGGCGCCGCGGCGGAGGCGGCGAACCAGGTACCCATGGCCAGGACCTGCGCGAGGCCCACCAGCAGGAGCTGGCGGGTGGGGCTGCGCTGGGTCGCTCTGGTGCGGGCGGACGTCGTCGTCACGGAGGGGAAGTGTGCTCGCTGCGGGGCGGCAGGGGAACAGCGGGCCGGGCCTTCGACGGTCATCGGACCGCCGGCCGCCACCGGTTCTGCACGGGCACGGTCAACGGCGCTGGTGACGGCGGCGGCCAGCGGCGGTCCGGCCTACGCGGCCGGGTGCGTTCGCATGGGTGTCACACCCATACGCATCTATGCCTAGGGGTGTGACACCCATGCGAGCCGATCCGCACGAATGGACCACCCATGCCCTCCGGATGGACGTGAGGGGACCCCTGACCCGCTACTAGACGGGTGAGGGGTCCCCTCACGCAGACCGTGCTCAGTCGTGCCGGGCCAGCCACGCGGAGACGGCGGCGGCGTAGGCCTCGCGCTCCTCCCACATGGGGAGGTGGCTGGACTCCTCGAAGATCTGCTGCTCGGTCCGCTCGATGCCGGCCTTGAGCGGCTCCTGCAGCGCCGGCGTGGCTTCGTCGTGGCGGCCGGAGAGCAGCAGGGTGGGGACGTCGATCAGGTGGAGGCGGTCCTTGCTCTGCCAGTCGCGGATCGAGCCGATGACGTGGAACTCCGAGGGCGCGGCTATGCACTGAGAGGTACGTCTCCTGGAGCGCGACGCGGCCGGAGACACAAGGGAGCCCCTGCCGCGACGGGGGGACACGTGGACACGGCAGGGGCTCCGGTCAGGAACCTAGCGGGTCGGCTTCTGCTCGACCTCAGACCTGCCGGATCTCATACCAGGCAAGTTCCCGCTCAGGTTCTGACGCGTACCAGGCAAATGTTCCCACCGCGAGGTCCTTAAGTCGCCGCTTCGCTGGCCCCGCATTGCGGTCGAGAAAGGCAGAAAGGAACCGACAGGAGGCAATAGGAATACGCTGATCTTGCGCCCATCGCAGCAGCTGATTCTTCCGGTCCGCCGTCACGGGTCCATCGGTGGCGACGGCTTCCACGATCCAGAACTCGACAAAGTCCGGCTGCAAGTCCGCAATCAGCGCATCGGGAAGCAGATTGTTGGAATCTAGAGTCAATCTCAGAGCGCGCAGCCGCGCGGCGTCAGCCACATAGACCTTATCACCAGGCTCCGATATAGATAGAACCACCGGGTCCGTCAACCGCGCTGGGGCCCATTGCTCGATGACGCCCTTGAGAATAAGGGACGCGTCACCCGGTTCCAGGTATCGAATCGTTCGATCCGGAAGCGTGACGCTCACGGCATGATCCGCGCGTTCGCGGTCCCGCAGAGTGGCGACACGCAGCCGATCTGTCGGATTCATTCGAGCATCGCGCCACGCCTCGATGGCGCGTTCCAAGGCGACCCCCACGAGTGCAGGGTCGAATAGATCAGCGAAGCCCTGCGTAAGAGCCCAGCGCGGGCGGTTACTAGTGGTCTTCACTCCGGGCCGAACACGTAAAGCGTTGTGATCCAACCAGGCCGGGAAAGTCTCGTCGCGAAGGGTCTCCCTCGTATTATCGCGGTACCACGGCTCTACGCCAGCCCCGGACAGCCCCCAGGAGGTCTGCAATTGGTCAACGTGCCTTCGGTCTCGGAGTGCAGCGCTCCGCCACGCCGCACGCTCCTCGGCTGAGTCCCGAGCGTAGACAGCATCGCTCATCCAGAGACAGGTGCTCGGGCGAACCCACACCGCCTCCTCAGGCGCCTCACCTAGATCTGGAACGACAGCGTCGACGTACAACATTGCCGCAAGGGCTGCGGCAGCGAGCGGGTTGTTTAGCACAGCGTCAAAGGCCGCTCTCGGAAAGATGACACCGAGGCGGTCCTGAATGCCGGCACGCGAAAGTAGGTCACGCATTGCTAGGCCCCCGGCCGATAGGCCTCGGCAACCGCTCTATCTAGGGCGTCGCCTGACAGCCCTCGCCATCCGGTGATGACGTCAGCCGACGGGAACGGAAGCGAATCCAACTCGTACGCACTGATCGCGACTGATCCGGTAAGGCACCGGATAACGCGGTCAATCGTGGGGGTAGAAAGGACTTCGGCAAGAGTGGGAGCATCCAGCACCGGCACCTCTGCGGTAGCCCGAAGGACGTTGACGTGATTCTCCACGACTACCCGTCCACCCCATTCGACAAGGTCATCGGCACTCAGGTGGGCTACCACGAGTCTCCTGGTCTGCTCGGGCGCCGTTGTCCGCTGCACGAGGACCGAAGGCTCCTTGAGCGTGAGGACCTCCTCGTCTCGCTCGCGCATTCGTAGGTAGCGGTAGTGGTCCCTTGCGGGATCGCGATGTAACCGCCCCCCGTCGACGTCTGCGGCCCATACCACCGGGACGTAAGTTCCCCCGCCAGCAACTCGTCTAGAGAGATCCGCGGCACGCCTGTTCCAGACCAGAGGACCCGTGGAACACCGGTAACCGAGATCGGAAAGCCGGAGAGGCATCGCGGCTGCCGCCCCAGCAGCGGGCGCATCGTCTGCTCGCCGCGGGAGGAGCCAAGGCAACGCACCTCGCGGCGAACTGACCTTCGCCACATCGGACGTTCTCTGGTCGACGCTCTGCACAAGCGTTCGCCGCGCGCGCTGCCGGGTGAACACCGCCAAGCAAGTCTCTTGCAACACGTCTGCGAACGTGCCGTCACGGTCCGCAACGAAGGCGACCTCGCGTAGAGGCGCGTCCGCGGACAAAGCCTGCCGGAGACGAGAGAAGTAGAGCCCGCTTGTAAAGCTGGTGGGGACGAGCGCGGCCAGCACGCCCTTGTCGTCGAGAGACTCCAGCGCCGCACCCATAAACAGTCCGTACAGGTTCGCGTGTCCATAAAGGACGTGAGCCCACCGCTGCCGTTCAGCGTCGGTCAGCCGAACGCGACCATAAGGCGGGTTCATGATCACTACACGCGCTGGGCGCTGGGAGGCTGCTAGCCCGTCACCCACTCTCGCAAGCGAAGGGAGCGGCCGCCGACGTCGGGCAGGAACCGAGGACAGGAGGGGAAGGGCCTCGGCAGCGAGGACAACGTTCGCCAGGAGCACCGCAGCAGGGTCGGCGTCGACGCCCTCGATCATGCTCGGCAGCCCTGCGAGGGCGACCTGCGCGTCAACGCGCGCTGCGGCGCGCACATGCTCGCGCAGAGCGGGCAACAGGAGAGCCCCGCCGCCGCAGGCGGGGTCGCGGACCAGACCCCGCATCGTTGCTGCCCGCTGGCCGTGACCCACCGATCGCCGGGCCATGTCCCAGAGGTGGGCGGCCAAAGACGAGGGGGTGTAGTGGCGGCCGTGCCGCGACCGCACTCCGGGTGAGAGGGCGGCAACGTAGGCGGCGCCCAGCCCCTCGGCCGACACCTCGCCGACTCCGCTCCAGGTGTCCTCGGCCGACTCAGCGGCTGCGAGGAGGGAAACGTCTAGCCCCTCGACCGCCTCGCTGAGGGTCAACCATCGCCCATCCAGGCCCGCCTCGCGTGCTCGCGTTTCCCACCAGTCAGGAAGGGATGCGAGCACGCGGGCAGCGGCGGGCGGGATGCGCCCGGCCGGGTCGGCATCGCCTAAAGGCGAGCGGGAACCGCGAGCGCCCAGGCTGCGGGCGGCGAGGGTCTCAGCGGTCACGGCGGCGAGTCTATGGGCGCTCACCGTCAGTCGCGGCTCACTCCGGCGGGTGGAGCGCTGAGGGGGCGACGGACGCCAACGCGGCAGCCTGCTCCGGGTAGGGCGTGAGGCGGTGGCGCCGGACGTAGAGGTGGGCGCGGATTCTCAGGGCCGCTCGGTCCCGAGGGCGGGCGTGATCCGGGAGCGCGTTGATGTAGGCGACGAACCCGGCGCGGTGGTCGACGTGCTCGGGCGCAGGGGTCGGGGGCGCGACCGGACGAGCGAGGCGGCGGCTCATGCGCCGGGCCTCGACCAGCGGGCGCGGGCCGCGCGCCGGGAGCGCTCGGTCTGCGAGCCGGGCGCCGCGGGCGTCAGGCGGCCGAGGATCGTCGCCGCGGAGGTTCGGGCTAGGCGGGCCTCGACCGCGGCCGGGTGGGCGACGATCTGCCCGGTAGAGCCGCGTGAGACGTAGCCCGCTTCAGCCGCGACGGCGTCGAGGCGGTCGGCGGCGGTCTCCAGCGCGCAGGCGTGCCAGAGCGAGCCGGACTGAGCGGCGGTCATCGAGTCGCCGAGTTCCTCGGAGACGCCGAGGAAGGTCTCCCGGGCGTTCTCGGTCCACTCCGAGGGCAGATCGGAGGCGTTGGCGAAGGGGTCAGGGGCGGGGTTTGTGGGCTTCATTCGTGCCTCTCAGGGGTGGCTAGTGGATCTCGAAAACCAGGGCAGTACCGGCTCAGAGGGTCTGGCGCTATGCCGCTCGGTCTCATGGGGAAGGGCGGGAGGGGGAGTCCCCGCCCAGGGGGTCAGGGGCGGAGACCAGGGTGCGGCTCGGGCGGGCGGCGGCGGCGCGGCTGCGCTGCGTTGCCTTCGGCGCTGCTCTTGCGCGCGTGATGCGCTCGACACAACGCCTGAAGATTCGACTCGTCGTGATCGTCGCCGCGCTCGATGTGGTCGACTTGATTAGCCCACGCGCCACAGAGCGCGCCGGTCGCGTCGCGGTGCTGGCAGCGGTAGCCGTCGCGCCGGAGCACGCGGTCGCGCCGCGTGCTCCAGTCGCGAGGGAGTCGCCGTCGACGGTCACTCGTCTCCCAACCCATCAGCGCGCCGCGAGGCTGCGAGGCGCCGCCTTGCCGAGCACCCTTCGGCGGGAGCGGGTAGTCCCCTCCTGGGGAGCCCGGCGGGGGGTCGCGGTGGACAGGGCCGCCCGGATCTCCGACGCGCGGTCGGGGACGTCGGGATTCACGGTGAAGAGGAGGTGACGGGCGCGGTAGCCGCTCAGGCTCACCCGGAACTCGCCGGAAGGCAGGGGCTCCACCGGGGCGGCGAGGAGCGTCCCAACCTCGACCGCGTCCTCCTCGGCCGGGAAGAGGATCGAGACGTCGGCCGTGCCCTTCCCGCCGCGGATCTTCGTCCGGCCCGTGTTCCCGACGAGCGCGGCCAGGGTGGTGACAGCGTCCCGATCACGCGCCCACGACACGCCGTCGGAGGTCGACGCCTCGACGGTCTCCTCCGGCGCTCGGTAGTGGCGCCCGCTGCTCGGCGGGCCGACCGGCACCATCGGGCGACGACCGACGCCGAGCGCGTCGACATAGGCCGAGACCAGAGCGGTGCGCAGGAGCGCGGCGCGGTCGAGGAAGCCACCGGCAGCGGTCGGCGCGAGGCACGCCGGAGGAAGGATCGGGAAGGCGGCGACCTTCGCGCCGAGACGGGAGCGCGTCGAGATCCAGTCGCGCGGGACGACGACGCCGGGGACGCTCGCCGCGTGACGGCAGGCGGTGACGATCTGCCGCACGTAGGCGTCGACCTCGCTGCGAGCGGCGGGCGAGAGCGCGGCCACTTCGTCGGCGCCCAGGACGCGCACGAGGACGGCGTCGACGGCTTCCGGCGACAGGGTCGAGGGGGTAGGGGCGGGGGTCATGCGAAGCCCTCCAGGGCCTAGGGGATGGGGTGAAGCGGGGAGCCAGGAGAGGCGGGACGCGGCGACGGCGCCCCGCCTCTCCGACGGCTAGTAGGAGCGCCCTCGGGCGCGGCGAGCGCTCTCGGCGGCCTCGTCCTCGGCGCCGAAGGACTCGGCGGAGACCATGCGCGACAGGTACTCGGTCAGGGTGATTCCCTCGCGGGCGGCCATGCGCTCGAAGTGCTCGCGGTCCCGCGGGCGGATCTCCTCCGGCGTGCGCGGCGGGGGCGCCTGCTCGACGGCGTCCCGGACGATCTGCTCGATGTTGTCCCGGTGGCCGGTCACTGCCCGGCCTCCCCATCGACGAGAGCGACGAGGGCCGGGACCGGGAAGCCCTCGACGATCTTTCGCAGATGCGCGAGCGTCGTCGAGTCGGCGACCAGGCCGCCGCCGGGGAGTGAGACGTCGTGCCGCCAGTGCAGCGGGCGGACCTTCGCGCCGGAGGAGAAGGGCGCGCCGATACCGGGCGAGCCCGCGGCGGAGTAGGCGGCTTCGCGCGCCGACAGCGCGTCGGAGACCTCGGCCAGCGCCGCCTTCAAGCGCTCGTGCTGCTCCAGCGTGATCCGGGCAGCCAGCCGGGCGACCTCGTCGCGGTGCACGATCCGGTGCAGACCCTCGACGTCGAGGGCCAGGCGGTGCGTCGCGTCGACGTGCGCACGGAGAGCGCCCTCGGCGACCTCGACCGCGCGGGCAAGGGCGGCGCGCTCCACATCGACGTCGTCGCCGGGGTCGAGGCCGCGCCGGACCTGGCGGCGCACGTCGGCGTCGTGGTCCGCGACCGCCTCGCGGGCGCTGCGGATCTGCTCGAACAGGTCGCGGCCCTTGGCGTTGGCGGCGTCGAGAGCGGCGGCGGCCTCGGCCAGCGCCGGAGGACACTCCGGGTGGGCGGCGAGCCACGCCGGGACCAGCGGCGCGCTGCTCCCGGCCTTACCGGCGCCGTGCGAGGTCTTCGTGACGGCGGAGTATTCGCGCGGGACGTGCGGGATGGGGTGGGCGGTACTCGTGGGGTGGGCGGTACTCATGGGGTGGACGTCCCTCCTGGGATCGTCTCGGGGCCGCCTGACGTGCGCGGTGGCACGGAGACCTACAGGGAGTAGGACCGGGGGCGGCGCTGCCCGGATGTTTGTTAGCCCCTCGATGAGGAGGAGGCGGCGGCGCGACGGCGGGCGTCGCGGCGCGCGTTGCTACGCGCCAGCGAGGCGCGGCGCTCGGGAGAGTCCGCGCAGGCGTCGCAACGGGAACCGCGGCCGGGAGCCGCGGGGTTCGTGCACCCGAACTCGACGCACCGGCCGAGGGCGCGGCGCACAGCGCGGGCGTCACGGACCTGCGCCGCCTTGCACGGGCGACAGATCGACTCGACGCCGGAGCGGCGAGCACGGTTCAGGACCAGGGCGGCGGCGTCCCTCGTGCCGCAGAAGCGGCAGCGCGGCGCGCGAGGGGCGCTCATGCGCGCCGTCCGAGCGCGAGCGGCTGGCGGGTGACGCCGCGGGCGACCTCGTCCCGGATGCGGGCGACCCGCGCCGGGCCGAGAGACTCGGCCAGCGACGGCGGCCGGGCGTCGACGTGCGAGCGCCGGACCAGCGGGACGCCGTCAACGATGCGACGGGTCTCGACGACGCCGGGCGGAAGCGGCGGCGGGTAGTCGACGAACGGGGCGAGACTGCCGAGGTCGGGGACGCCGTCCGGGTCGAGGAGGGCGACGTCGACCTCGTCGGGATCGGGGCTCACGGGAGGTTCCTCCTACGGTTTGTAGGTCATGTGGCCGTTGCGGCGCACCGGGGCGCCCCACAGGCGCGAGGCGAGGGCGTATAGGCGCCGGGAGTCGAGGCCGCCCGGAGACCCGGCCGCGTAGTAGGAGCGGCCCACCTCCGAGCGCCGGACCGGCTCCGACCCGGTGTAGGTGCGACGGAGCCACCTCTCGGCGGCCTCGCGGTCCTGCTCGGGCGGCGGCGTCGACGGCGAGAGGTGCGCGCGCAGGGCGGCGACCAACTCCGAGCGGCGCCGGGCGTCGTGCACGAGCCGGACGCGCGTCGCCTCTAGCGTGTCGAGGTCGGCCCTCGACGCGGGCGGCAGCGGCGCGCGGTCCTCGTAGAAGAAGAACGCTCGGGAGAACCTGTCGTGAGCGCGAGCGAGCGAGCGGTCGTTGCCGGTGCGGGCGGCGTCGTCGACCTCCGCCGAGAGCGAAGCAAGGTGGCGCTCCTGTGCGGTTGCGGCGGCCTCGACGTCGGCGCGGAGGGATGTGGCGGTGTCGGCCAGCGCCTCCAGCGCCACCACGGCGACGCGGGCGGCGTCGACGACGGGACCGTCCTCCCGCCAGCGCGCCGAGACCCACGAGATCCCGTGCGAGCGCAGATCCGGGGCGAGCGCCGGAGCGATCGCGAACGGGACGACGAACGGCTCGCGGTCGCGAGGCGACGCCGAGAGCGCGGCCGGGTCGTCGGTCCACGGGGCGCGGAACGTGAACGGGTCCGCGCGCCAGGCGGCGAGCGAGGCAGCGGCCGGGCGGGTGTCGGGGCGACGAGCGGGCACGGCGAGTCTCCTATGGGCGGTAGTAGGAGCGGGCGGAGGGGGAGCCGGGGAGGCGAGGCGCGGGCGCGCGCGTTGGCTGGCGGACCACGCGCCGCGATCGCCTGCACCTCCCCGGCTCGGTCGCGCTCGACCTCCCGGCGGCCCCGCCCGGACGGCGAGGAGGGAGCGCGAGCACATGGGAGGCCCGGAGCGGAGTCGAGGGTCCTCCGGCCTCTACAAGAGGAATCCGCCTGCGGTGTTACACGCCTTCAGTCCGAGCGAGCGGTCTCGGCCTCGAAGTCGGGCGAGCCGACCGGGAAGCGGTAGCCCGACGCGGCGTCGGTCTCCGGTCCGCTCTCGTCCGTGGTGAAGCGCTCGGCCAGGGCCGGGCAGCATCGGCGGCGCCGCACCTACCTACGTGCTCGCGTGAAGGAGCGGGAACGGCCAGGGGCGGGAGGGGGCACGGCCGATCCGACCTGCCCTCGGCGGTCTCGTGCCCGTGACCTGCGGGAACGGAGCCGCAGGGGGCACAAGGGCACCGATGTCAGGCGGACTAAAGCAAGGACCGGGACCTATGGCGGCGGAGGTCGGTTCCGTCACGATCTGGCCCGTCATACCGTCACTGAGAGCCGCAACAATGCGCTGACCTGCGGGAACGCGTGACGATGGGGGGTGACGGTTCTCACGGCCGAACGTCACGAACCGCCACCGGACGTCACCCATCCGGGCCGCAGGACGCCTACAGGGCGTCGGAGACGCGCCGGGAACGGCCGCCGGAGAGGCCGGAGCGCGGCGGATCTGGCGCCGGTCGAGGGCGCGCGGCGTCGTCGAGGACCGGGTCGAGGCCGATCGGGGCGGCCGGAGGGCGGCGGCGGCCCGTTCCGGCGGGGCGGGCTCAGCGACGCTACGGCGCCGGAAGGGCGGCGACGGCGCGGCGTCGACGGCGGCCAGTCGTGACGGGATGACGGAACAACCGTCACTCTCCATTCGGGCTCAAGAAGAAGAAGCCTTGAGGAGGAACAGGAAGTGACGGTTCTTCCGCCACTTCCGCCACCGGGGCGGCCCCGGCGCCCGCTCGGCGCGGCGCATCCCGGCTCAGGGCGGCACATCCGGCCCGGCGTGCCGGGATCGGTGCCTAGACAATTCGCTGCGGGCCGATCGGGGCGGGGTTGGAGTGAACGGCCTGGGACGGGGGTCGAGGCCGGGAGACGGGCGCACAGGGATTGTCAGCTCAGAGAAAGCGAGGAGCCCCGCCGGGCGTCGGCGAGGCTCCTCGGGGCGGGCGGTCGTTTACACGCCGAGAGCGGCGTCGGCCTCGGCCGGGTCGAGGCGCCAGGCGTCGACGAACCGCGCTGGGTCCAGACCCTTCCGGCCACGCTGCCCGGGGCCGAGGGTGAGCGGTCCGGCCGTGGCGAGGATCAGGTCCCGACGGTCCTCGACGGTGCCCGCGTGCCAGGCGTCGGCGTACGTGCGGCCGGTCTCGCGCAGTACGGACAGGGCCGACGTCGGCGCAGCGCGCAGCCGGTCGGCCTCGGCCTCGGCCGCCTCCAGCGCGGCCAGCGCGGCGAGTCGGTCGGCGCCGCGGGCAGCGACGACGTCGGCGGCCAGGCGGTCGACGTCGCGCTCGGCCGCCTCCAGGGCCTCGGCGCCCTCGTCGGCCTGGCGCACCGCGACGGTCTCCGGCATGGCGCCCCATCCGGCCAGCCATAGGGCGCCGACGTGCTCCTCGGCCAGGTCCGCGCCGATCGAGACCGACGCCGGGCAGGCGCCGCCAGCGCCGCGGGTGGCGCAGCGGTAGATCACGGCGCCGGGCTTGCTCGGGTTCTGCCGCACGCGGTGAGCGAGGAGGAGCGTCGCGCCACAGTTCCCGCAGCGCAGGACGCCGGAGAGGAGCCGCTTCGGCACGCGGCGGCCCTTGTCAGGGTTGGGGGTCTTCACGGCCAGGGCCTCGCGCAGCGCGCGGCGGTCGGACGCGGACAGGACGCGGGCGGAGCCCTCAGTGTTCGTGAGGGCCTGCCGGAGCACCTGCCGGGACCAGGTCGAGGCGCGGCGCGGCGCCGGGCCGTGAGCGGTCATCCAGCGGGCGACGCGCGGCAGGGTGTCCCCGGCCAGGATGCGGCGCGCGGCCTCGCGCAGCGCGGCGGCCTCCTCCGGGTCCTCGACCAGCACGCGGCCGGGGCCGTCGGGGTTGTCGACGGCGCGCAGGCCGTAGGGGACGGTCCCGCCGGTCCAGCGGCCCTCGGCCTTCATCGCGGCGGCGGAGCGGCGCACGCGGGCAACGGTGGCGTCCCGCTCGGCCTTGGCGACGGCGCCCATGACGGCGGCCTGAAGGTCCCAGCCGGGCGCGTCGGAGTCGAGGTTGTCGGCGACGGAGAGGAAGCGCACCGGGGCCGAGACCGGGCGGCCGTCGCGGTCGACGCCTTCGAGGACGTCGAGGAAGGTGGCGAGACCGGCGGAGCCGCCGCGGGAGACGCGGTCGATCTTCCATGCGAGGAGGTGGTCCGCGCGGCCGGAGGTCGCGTCAGCGAGCCACGCGAGGAGACCGGGGCGGTTGCGCAGGGCGCCGCTCTCTCCGTCGTCGACGTGCACTCCGACAACGGCGAGGCCGTGCCTAGCGGCCAGCGCGCGGAGGTCTTCCTCCTGCGAGCCGAGACCGGTCGAGGTGTCGTCGGCAGCCTTGGACAGGCGCAGGTAGAGCGAGGCGGTGCGCGTGCCGGTGCGCGGACGGCGTGCGGTGGCGGGCATGATCGGCGGTCCTCCGGCGGGCTCGACAGGTAAGTACCTTGCCGAGCATACCCGCGGGCCCGTTCATGGTGTGGTAGACGGTCGGGTCCTCGTCGAGCTTGGCCAGGCCCTCCGACACCCCGGCCGGCCACGGGTCCAGCCGGCACAGGTGCCGCTGGTAGAACACCGTGCACGCCTCGGCGTACTCGGGGTCGTCGGTGGTGCCGGCCTCCTCGTGCTTGCGCAGCGTGTCGTCGACGCCGGGGGGCAGGTCCTGGCGCAGCCGGTTGGCCTCGGACACGAAGTCCGGGAACGAGGCCGCCGTGTTGCTCAGCACCAGCGAGCGCAGCCCGGCCGGCTGGGTGAAGGCGTGCTCCTGGGCCAGGAAGCCGCCCCAGGACTGGCCGAGCACGTGGTAGCGCTCCGCGATCCCCAGGTGCTCGAGCAGGTTGGCCAGCTCGCGCACGAACAGGTCGACGGTCCAGAAGTCCGCGCCGCGCTCGGGCAGGTGGGTGCTCTTGCCGTTGCCGAGCTGGTCGTAGAGCACCACGGCGCGTCCGCCGCGGGCCACGTCGGTGATCGGCAGCAGGTAGTCGTGGGTCGCCCCCGGCCCGCCGTGCAGCACGACCAGCGGCGCCGGGCCGTCGGTGGCGCCGGGGCGGAGCTCGCCGTCGATGCGGTACCAGGTGCGGTGGCCCTCGAAGTCGGCGTAGCCCTCGCTGATGGGGGTGAAGGGCTCGGACAGCTCAGTCGTCATGGCGGGCGAGGATACGTCTGGACACCACCAGGAGGAATCACAGGAGGGATCACCGCACTCCCGGTACGAATGGTGCTTAGCGCAATACTCTGCGCGAGTGACGCGTATCAGCCTCGCCTTGCTCGTGGGTACGAGCGCTCTCGGCCTCGTCGCTTCGGCCTCGTTCCTGCCGTCGGCAGCAGCCAGCACCGCCACCGAGACCTTGCGCTCGGTGTCCCCCTCGGACGTCGCGCCGTGGGATCCTGCGGCCACGGCCGCGCCGTCGACGCGCTGGTTCCTCCTGCCCGGCGACCAGGAGGGTCAGGCGACGTACTCGTTCGTCCCGTCCCCCGCACTCGGGCTCCCAGGAGGCTTGCGCCTGAGCGCGCCGGGGGCCGGTGACAGCATCACCCTGATGACGCTCGCTCCCTCCGGCAGCTCGCCGGCGGACGTCCAGCTCTACCTCGAACCGTCGTCGACGGTCGGATCGTCGGGGCATCTGGTCGCTGTGGCGGACCTGGACTGCAACGGGGCGACGACCGGTGGCGAGGTCCGGGCGACGGGCACCGCCACCGGCGGCTGGTGGTCCGGCCAGGTTGTCCTGGACCGAGATGTCCACGCCGACGGGACGACGGGGGCAGGGGCAGGCGTGGTGGCCTACCCTGCCGGAAGCCCGGTGCAGGTCAGCAAACTGGCGACCCTGTGCCCGACGGCGCTGCGCTTCGGTGTGACTGCCGCGGCTGGAACAGTCGGCACGCTCGCGGATCTCCACGCCTTCAACTCGTCCTCGGCGGACATCCTCACCGATGTCTTCCGGTCCACCGCTCCGGGCGCCACTCCTGCCGTCCGCCTGGGCGGCCGTGACCGCATCGACACCGCCCTGGCGGTCGACGTGCGCACGACGCCGGGGCAGGCCAGCCGAGTGATCATGGCCACGTCCGCCGAGTACCCGGACAGCGTCGTCGGCTCCGCGCTGGCGCAGGTCTACGACGCGCCTCTGGTCATCAACCCGACGGCGGGGCTCGACACGCGCGTGGCCTCCTTCCTGCACAGGCACGTCGTCCCGCACGGTCACGTGATCCTTCTGGGCGGGACCGGCGCGCTGAGCGCCAAGGTCGAGAAGCAGGTGCAGGCCCTCGGTCTGACGACGGAGCGATGGGGCGGCAGGGACCGCTACGAGACGGCGGTCATCGTGGCCACGCACATGCGCTCCCGACGCTGCGGCGTGGACGAATACGACCAGGTGGCGTGCGGAGCGACCTTCGCCGACGGCACCAACTTCCCGGACGCCATCTCCGGGTCCACCCTGCGCCAGCCCATCCTCTACACACGGGGCACCACGATGCCCGCGGCCACGCGGGACTACATCGCCACGGTGGCCTCGTCGGCCGATGCGCTCTACGCCGTCGGCGGCCCCGCGGCCACGGCGGCGTCCGGGCTCGCTGTCTCCCCCCGGGTCCAGCGGTTCGTCGGGGCCGACCGGTACGAGACCAGCGCTCTGGTCTACCGCCGGTATACCGGGAGAGGTCGGTTGACGGCTCTGGCGACGGGCGAGAACTTCCCCGACGCCCTTGTGGGCAGCACGCTCGCCCCTGTGCTCCTCACCCGGTCCGCCAGCCTGCCGCCCTCCATCGCGACGGCGCTCACTGGTCGCGCTCCGCTGATCGAACCGCTGGTCGTCCTCGGGACCTCAGACGTGACCGCGGACTCGGTCGTGCATGAAGCGCAGAAGGCGTTGGCGGCGGGGCAGGTGACGAGCAGCGTCTACTCGTACTGACGCCGACGCCCTGCCCCCGGACCCCTAGGTCAGTCGCGCGGGGCGCCGCCGCCGTCGCGGTGGTCCAGGGCTCGCTGCAACGCCTCGCCGGCAGCCGTCGTCTCGGTGGTCTGCTCGTCCCGGTCAGCCATGTCGTGCCCCGTGCGCGTCGCTCGCGGCCGCAGCCACGACCCCGGCGTCTCCGGGGTCTCATCACGGTAGGTCGGCGGTCCCGCTTCTCGGGATACCCGTCTTGCGATGCGAGACGCTAGTCGGCCAGGTCGACCACACGGCCGGAGGAGGCCCCCACCTCGTCCACGATCTCCGCCAGCACCGCGGGCGGCACGGCGGTGTCCACGGTGAGGGCCACCAGGGCGTGCCCGCCCTTGGCGTCGCGGGCCACCTGCATGCCGCCGATGTTGATGCCGGCGTCGCCGAGGATCCGGCCGAGCGTGCCGACCACGCCGGGCCGGTCCTCGTAGCGCAGGAAGGCCATGTGCTCGGCGGGCGCGAGGTCGACGTCGAGCCCGTCCACCTCGACCAGCTTCTCCAGGTGCTTGGGCCCGAACAGCGTGCCGGAGACCGAGACGACCGTTCCGTCGGCGAGCGCACCGCGGAGCGTCACCAGGTTGCGGTGGTCGCCGGCGTCGACGTCGGTGGAGAGGCGCACCTCCAGGCCGCGCTCGGCGGCGAGCACCGGCGCGTTGACGTAGGAGACCTGCTCCTCGACGACGTCGGCGAAGACCCCCTTGAGGGCGGCCAGCTCGAGCACCTTGACGTCGTGCACGGTGATCTCGCCGCGCACCTCGACGTCGAGCTGCTGGGCCACTCCCCCGGCCAGCGCCGTGAAGATGCGGCCCAGCTTCTCGGCCAGCGGCAAACCGGGCCGCACGTCCTCGGCGATGACGCCGCCGCGCACGTTCACCGCGTCGGGCACCAGCTCGCCGGCCAGCGCCAGGCGCACCGAGCGGGCCACCGCGATGCCGGCGCGCTCCTGCGCCTCGTCGGTGGAGGCGCCCAGGTGCGGGGTGGCGACCACGGTGTCCAGCTCGAACAGGGGTGAGTCGGTGCACGGCTCGGCCGCGAAGACGTCGAGCCCGGCGCCGGCGACCCGGCCCTCCTTGAGGGCGGCGTAGAGCGCGGCCTCGTCCACGATCCCGCCGCGGGCGGCGTTGACGATCCGGACGCTGGGCTTGACCTTGCGCAGCGCCTCCTCGCCGATGAGGCCGACCGTCTCCGGGGTCTTGGGGAGGTGCACGGTGACGAAGTCGGCCTCGGCGAGCAGGTCGTCCAGGCTCACCAGCCGCACGCCGAGCTGGGCGGCGCGGCCCGGCTGCACGTAGGGGTCGTAGGCGATGACCTTCATGCCGAACGCGGCCAGGCGCTGCGCGACCAGCACGCCGATGCGGCCCAGGCCGACGACGCCGAGGGTCTTCTCGTAGAGCTCGGCGCCGGTGTAGCGGCTGCGCGCCCAGCGGCCCTCGCGCAGGGCGGCGTGGGCCGGGGAGATGTTGCGGGCGCAGGAGAGCATCAGCCCGACGGCGAGCTCAGCGGCGCTGACGATGTTGGACGTCGGCGCGTTGACGACCATGACGCCGGCCTGGGTGGCGGCGGGCACGTCGACGTTGTCCAGCCCGACCCCGGCCCGGGCCACCACCCGCAGGCGCGGGGCGGCGGCGATCGCCTCGGCGTCCACCTGGGTGGCGCTGCGCACCAGCAGGGCGTCGGCGTCGGCGAGGGCGGGCAGCAGGGCACTACGGTCGGCGCCGTCGCAGTGCCGGACCTCGAACTCGGGCCCGAGCGCCTCCAGGGTGGCCGGGGACAGCTCCTCGGCGATGAGCACGACGGGCGTGCGTCCGGCTGCGGTGGTCATGGGTTCCTCCCGGGGGCGCCTCGGCTGGCGCGCCCGCGCGGTGACGGCGGGCTGCGCTCCGGGACGACGCTGTGCCGGACGACGTCGGCAGCGTAGCCACGCCCGGGCGCCCGGCGGGAGGGGTTCGGCCCTGCCGGTGAGGTCAGCGCGGGCGGCCGGCCCGGCGGGACCAGGCGGTGAAGGAGCCGATCGGGCCGGCGTGCGGGCGCACCAGCCACGGCCAGGGGTGGACGGCGACGACGTCGAGGGCGCGGGCCCGGACGCGCCAGCCGGGGACCGGGGCGTAGGTGGCGGCCAGCGGCCGGCCGGCGAGGACCTCGACCGGGTCCCCGCGGTGCACCTGCAGCTCCGACTCGCTGTCGGAGAGGTGCTCGTCCAGGTCGGCGAGGCACTCGGCCAGGAACACCAGCCGCTTGCCGGACAGCCGCAGCCGGGCCAGCAGCGGCTCGTCGAGGACGAAGACGGCCGGGAGACCCGCGTGGGCGAGCAGCGCCGGGTCGTCGTGGCCGAGGGACTCCGCGGTGAGCCAGACCGCGTCCGGCTCGCCGGTCAGCGCGGGCTGTGCAGGACCGGCGGTGGCCTCGACGTCGGGGTCGTGCCGCAGCCGCGGGTCGGCGTCCTCCAGCGACGGGCCTGCCTCCGCCTCGGGCCAGTCCTGCACCGGGCAGGCGCGGCGCAGCGCGCAGGACGCGCAGGTGCCGGGGGCCCGCTTCTCCACCTGCCAGCGGGAGAAGCCGTAGGCCTTGCCGGTCAGGGCGCCCACGGTCCACTGCCAGCCGGCCCGGTTGGCCGCCCGCGAGCCGTCGAGCAGGTGGGCGAAGAACTCCTGCTCCCCCGCCGCCCAGTCCGCCCCGGCGCGGCCGGCCCACTGCGCGGCCAGCCACATCCGGGTCTGGTTGACCAGCCAGCCGTCCCGCTCGAGCTCGCCCACCACCAGGTCCATGCAGGCCATCTCGCGCGGCCACGGCTCGTCGTAGCGCCAGCCGCTCCCGCGGGCCGCCTCGTGCCGCAGGGGGTGCGCGGTGGCCCGGCCGAGGCGGGCGTAGAGGTGGCGGCTGTACTCCTGCCAGAGCAGCTCGTCGCGGAACTTGTCCCGGTCGCGGGCGGGGGCGCCGGTGACGGCGTCCCAGACCTGGCGCAGCGGGAGCAGCCCGTGCCGGATCCACGGAGACAGCCCGCTGGCGCCGCGGCGCTGCACCGGCGCCACCTCGTTGCGGGCGCGGGCGTAGCCGGCGACGTCGAACGCGGCGAGCGCGGCGTCGGCGGCGGCCTGGCCACCGCGGAACCGGGGCGATGGCGCGACGCCGTCGGGGCCCTCCAGCGCGAGGTCGCCCAGGTGGGTGCGGACCCAGCCGACGACGTCGTCCCGCCCGGCCGGCGGGGTGGGCAGCAGGGTCACCGGGAGGTCCTCCGGATGCGGATCGGGCCCTTGGCGGTGGAGGGGTCGACGACGTGCCCGCCCTGGGTGATCTCGACCTCGCCGGCCGCGACCAGCCGTCGGGCGGCGCGACGGGCCGGTTCCATCAGGTCGCGCCAGTCCTCGCCGCCGACGGCGCGCGCGGCCTCGCTGGGGCAGATCGTGGCGGTGGCCGCGCGGGCGGCGAGCAGCTCGCGGATGGACTCCTCGAGCCGGAGGTCCACGTCTCCTACGCCGCGTCGGCGACAGGCGTCGGAGCAGTACTTCACCGAGTCCCAGTCGCGGGCCCACTTCTTGCGCCAGGTGATGGTGCGTCCGCAGGAGGCGCAGTCCTTCGTGGGCAGCGGGGCGGGCACCGGTCCAGCCTGCGGTGCGGACGGAGCGCCCGCCACTCGGAGCGAGCTGCGTCAGATCCAGCCGCGCCGGCGGAAGCTGTACCAGAGGCCCATGATCAGCGCGACGTTCAGCGAGGCGCTCATGACGAAGCCCCAGTACTTCGCGAACCCCGGATACGGCAGGTTCTGGCCGTACCAGCCGGTGACGGCGGTGGGGATGCCGATGATGGCCGCCCACGCGGAGAGCTTGCGGACCACGGTGTTCAGCTGGTGATCCTGCAGGGACAGGCTGGTCTCGAAGATGGCCGCCAGCATGTCGCGCAGGCCCTCGGCGGCGTCCACGGCGTGGATGACGTGGTCGTAGACGTCCCGGAAGTACGGCGAGAGGACGGGGGTGACGATGCGGTCCTCGCCGCGGGACAGGTCCAGCAGCACCTCGCGCAGCGGGAGCAGGGTGAGCCGCTCGCGCACCAGGGCCCGGCGCAGCACGTGCAGCTCCCGCTGGCGAGCGGGGTCGAAGCCGGGGGTGCCGTCGAAGAGGTCGTCCTCGAGGTCGTCGACCCGCTCGTCCAGGTTCAGCACGGCGTCGATGTGGTCGTCCACGACGACGTCGAGCACGCCGTGCAGCAGCGCGCCCACGCCCTCCTTGAGCAGGCTGGCGGCGCCCTCCCAGCGGCGGACCCAGCGCTGCGGGTCGCAGGCGGGGTCGCGGACGGTCACCAGCGCGCGCGGGGTGACGAACGCGTCGATCTCCAGCCAGCGCAGGGCGGCCCGGGCGTCGTCAGCCCCTGCGAGCGCCACGGCCGACACGGCGACGAACAGGTGCTCGCCGTAGCGGTCGACCTTGGGCCGCTGGTGGCGCAGCGTGGCGTCCTCGACGGCCAGCGGGTCCAGGCCGAGCACCGGGGCCAGCGCACGCAGCGGCTCGACGTCGTCGGCGACCAGGTCCACCCAGAGCACCAGGCTCGAGTCACCCGCGAGGGCGGCGACGTCGTCGAGCGGCACGTCGGCGCGCTCGAGCACGCCGTCCCGGTAGGCGCGCGCGGTCCCCACGGCCTCACGGTACGGCCGCGAGAGGCGCCGCCCCCACGAAATGGCCGCCGCCCCCACGGAATCCCGGGGGGGCGGCGGCAAGAGATCACGTGGCCGTGATCGTTCCGACCGAGGCCGGGGTGGGCCCGGGGGTACTCAGCGGGCGGCGGTGCCCTCGGTGTAGTCGTCGTCGCTCTTGACCCAGCTCATGAGCTTGCGCAGGCGGCGGCCCGTCTCCTCGATCGGGTGCTGCTCGCCCTTCTCGCGCAGGGCCTTGAACTCGGGGGCGCCGGCGTCCTGGTCGGCGATGAAGCGCTCGGCGAAGGCGCCGTTCTGGATGTCCGCAAGGACCGCCTGCATGTTCTCCTTCACGTGCGGGTCGATGACCCGGGGGCCGGAGACGTAGTCGCCGTACTCGGCGGTGTCGGACACCGACCAGCGCTGCTTGGCGATGCCGCCCTCGTACATGAGGTCGACGATGAGCTTGAGCTCGTGCAGGCACTCGAAGTAGGCCACGTCGGGCTGGTAGCCGGCCTCGGTGAGGGTCTCGAAGCCGTACTGCACCAGCTGGGAGACGCCGCCGCAGAGCACGGCCTGCTCGCCGAACAGGTCGGTCTCGGTCTCCTCGGTGAAGGTGGTCTTGATCGCGCCGGCGCGGGTGCCGCCGATGCCCTTGGCGTAGGAGAGCGCGAGCGCCCAGGCGTTGCCGGAGGCGTCCTGCTCCACGGCCACCAGCACCGGCACGCCGCGGCCCTCGACGTACTCGCGGCGGACCAGGTGGCCCGGGCCCTTGGGGGCGACCATCGCGACGTCCACGCCGGCCGGGGGCTTGACGTAGCCGTAGCGGATGTTGAAGCCGTGGCCGAAGAACAGCGCGTCGCCGTCCTGCAGGTTCGGCTCGATGTCCTCGGCGTAGAGCTTCCGCTGGGCGGGGTCCGGCGCCAGGATCATGATCAGGTCGGCCTCGGCGGCCGCCTCGGCCGGGGTGACGACCCGCAGGCCCTCGGCCTCGGCCTTGGCCCGGCTCCTGGAGCCCTCGGGCAGGCCGACGCGGACGTCGACGCCGGAGTCGCGCAGGCTCAGCGCGTGGGCGTGGCCCTGGCTGCCGTAGCCGATGACCGCGACCACGCGGTTCTGGATGAGGGACAGGTCGGCGTCGTCGTCGTAGAACAGCTCGGCCACGGCAGCAATCTCTTCTCGCTCGAACGGATCTTCTGGGTGGGGAAAACTAAGCGGTGCGCTCACCGCGCTCGGCGCTGCGCAGCGACCGGTCGGTGATCGAGCGCGCTCCGCGCCCGACGGCCACCATGCCCGACTGCACCAGCTCGCGGATGCCGAAGGGCTCGAGCACCCGCAGCAGCGCCTCCAGCTTGTCGGCGTTGCCGGTGGCCTCGATGGTGACCGCGTCCGGGGCGACGTCGACGACCTTGGCACGGAACAGCTGCGCGGTCTCCAGCACGTGCGACCGGGTCTCCAGGTCCGCGCGCACCTTGACCAGCAGCAGCTCGCGCTGCACCGAGCTGCCCGGGTCGAGCTCGACGATCTTGATGACCTCGACCAGCTTGTTGAGCTGCTTGGTCACCTGCTCGAGCGGCAGCTCCTCGACGTTGACCACGATGGTCATCCGGCTGACGTCGGGGTGCTCGGTGGGGCCGACCGCCAGGGAGTCGATGTTGAACCCGCGGCGGGAGAACAGGCCGGCGATCCGGGCCAGGACACCGGGCTTGTTCTCGACCAGCACGGACAGCGTGTGACGGCTCATGCTCAGGCCTCCCGGTCCCACTGCGGGGCCATGCCCCGGGCGTACTGGATGTCGTCGTTGCTGGTGCCGGCGGCGACCATCGGCCACACCATCGCGTCCTGGTGCACCACGAAGTCGACGACGACGGGCGCGTCGTTCAGCGTCATCGCCTTCTCGATCGTGGCGTCGACGTCCTCGGGCTTCTCGCAGCGCAGGCCGTAGCAGCCCATCGCCTCGGCCAGCTTGACGAAGTCGGGCAGCCGGCGGCTGTGCAGGTCGGTGTTGGAGTAGCGCTCGTTGTAGAAGAGCGTCTGCCACTGGCGGACCATGCCGAGGCTGCCGTTGTTGATGAGGGCGACCTTGATGGGCAGGTCGTTGATGGCGCAGGTGACCAGCTCCTGGTTGGTCATCTGGAAGCAGCCGTCGCCGTCCACCGCCCACACCGTGGCGTCGGGGCGGCCCGCCTTGGCCCCCATGGCCGCCGGCACCGCGTAGCCCATGGTCCCGGCGCCGCCGGAGTTGAGCCAGGTGTAGGGGTTCTCGTAGGAGATGAACTGGGCGGCCCACATCTGGTGCTGGCCGACGCCGGCGGCGTAGACCGCCTCGGGACCTGCGATCTTGCCCAGGCGCTCGATGACGTACTGCGGCGAGAGACTGCCGTCCGACGGCGTGTCGTATCCGAGCGGGTAGCGCTCGCGCCACTCCCCCACCATCTGCAACCACTCGGCGTAGTCGCCCTGGCGGCCGGCGGCCTGCTCGGCCTGCAGCGCCACCACGAGGTCGGCGACCACCTCGCGGCAGTCGCCGACGATCGGCACGTCCGCCACCCGGTTCTTGGAGATCTCGGCCGGGTCGATGTCGGCGTGGATCACCTTGGCGAACGGGGCGAAGGACTCCAGCCGGCCGGTGACCCGGTCGTCGAAGCGCGCGCCGAGGCTGATCAGCAGGTCGCTCTTCTGCAGCGCGGTGACCGCCGCGACCGTCCCGTGCATGCCCGGCATGCCGAGGTGCTGCGGGTGGCTGTCCGGGAACGCGCCGCGGGCCATGAGCGTGGTGACGACCGGGATGCCGGTGAGGTCGGCGAGCACCCGCAGCTCGGCCGCGGCGCGCGCCTTGAGCACGCCGCCGCCGACGTAGAGCACCGGCCGCTTGGCCTCGGTGATGAGCCGGGCGGCCTCGCGCACCTGCTTGGCGTGCGGGCGGGTGACCGGCCGGTAGCCGGGCAGCTGCATCTCGACCGGCCAGGCGAAGGTGGTGCTGGCCTGCAGGGCGTCCTTGGCGATGTCGACCAGCACCGGGCCGGGACGGCCGGTGCTGGCGATGTGGAACGCCTCGGCGATGGTGCGCGGGATGTCGGCCGGGTCGGTCACCAGGTAGTTGTGCTTGGTGATGGGCATCGTGATGCCCCGGATGTCCGCCTCCTGGAAGGCGTCGGTGCCGATGAAGGAGGAGGACACCTGGCCGGTGATGGCGACGATCGGGACTGAGTCCATGTAGGCGTCGGCGATGGGGGTGACCAGGTTGGTCGCGCCGGGGCCGGAGGTCGCCATGCAGACGCCGACCTTGCCGGTGGCCTGGGCGTAGCCCTCGGCCGCGTGCCCCGCGCCCTGCTCGTGGCGCACCAGGACGTGCCGCACCGCGGTGGAGTCCATCAGCGGGTCGTACGCCGGCAGGATCGCGCCGCCCGGGATGCCGAAGACGGTGTCGACGCCGACGGCCTCGAGGCTGCGGATGAGGCTCTGCGCCCCGGTCATCGGGGCCGCCACGGCAGCGCCGGCGGACGCGGCCGGCTGGGCCGGGACCGAGGCGCGCGGCGACGGGCCGGGCACGGGGTGGGGGGTGGGCTGCTGGCTCATCTATCCGCTCCTGCTTCCTTCCGGCGCGGCCTCCGCGGTCGTGCGCGCGCCCTGCTCACCGTACGGGCAACAAAAAACCCCTCGGCGGCGTGGCCGGGAGGGGTGGGCGCGCTCGGGGGGTCTTCGCGGTGCTACGCGGACCGGCGGGCGCGCCAGCCGAGTACGAGGAGGGTCCGGGACATGCCGTAAAGGTGTCCCGCCGCCCCGTCCACTGTCAACTGGACGAGACGGCCGTCCCGCGATACGAGACGGCGGTCGCACCCTTGCGGGGCCGGCGGCCGGCGTCGAGGTCGATCACGCCGGCGTCGGGGACCGGGAACGGCGAGCGCGCCAGGACGGTGCGCATGCCGTCGGCGGTCAGCGGCCCGGCGAAGTGGAAGCCCTGCGCGCGGTGGACGCCGAGCGCCTTGAGCACCGCCGCCTGCTCCATCGTCTCGATCCCCTCGGCCACCACGGTGAGCCCGAGGTCGGTGCCGAGCCGCACGACGGCCGAGGTGAGCGCGAGCAGCCCGGGCTCGGTGCCGATGCCGGTGACGAACGAGCGGTCGACCTTGAGCACGTCGACCGGCAGCCGGCGCAGGTAGGCCAACGAGGAGTAGCCGGTGCCGAAGTCGTCCAGGGCGATGTGGACGCCGAGCGCGCGCAGCGCCTCCAGACGCTGCACCGCCGTCTCCAGGTCGCCGAGCAGGACGCTCTCGGTGACCTCGAGGGTGAGCAGGCCCGGCGGCAGCCGGTGCGCCGCGAGGGCCGACCGGACGGTGTCGAGGGTGGCCGGGGCGACGACCTGCTGGGCGGAGAGGTTGACCGCCACGCCGAGCGGGCGCCCGGCGCGCCACCAGTGCGCGGCCTGCCGGACCGCCTCCTCCACCACCCAGCGCCCCAGCGCCTGGATGCGCCCGGAGTCCTCGGCGTAGGAGATGAGCTCGGCCGGCGTGAGCAGCTGGTCGTCCCGGCCGCGCCACCGGACCAGCGCCTCCACCCCGGCCACCTCGCCGGTGCCGAGGTCGACCACCGGCTGGTAGAGCACGGCCAGCCGCTGCTGGTCCAGCGCCCGGCGCAGCGACGACTCCAGCTCGAGCCGGTGCACCAGCTCGGCGTGCATCTCCGGCAGGAACCGGCAGGTGCGCCCTCCCCCGCCGGCTTTGGCGCGGTACATGGCGAGGTCGGCGTCGCGCAGGACCGTGCCGACGTCGGAGCCGACGGCGCCGTGGGCCACCCCCACGCTGGCCGCGACGACGACCTCCGTGCTGCCGACCGAGAACGGCTGCGACAGCGCGGCGACCAGCCGGTCGCCCAGCTTCTCCGCGCGAGCGGCCGCGGGCCCGGTGAGCAGGACGGCGAACTCGTCGCCGCCGAACCGGGCCGCGAGCGCCCCCTGGGTGACCGCCGCGATGCGTCCGGCGGCGGCGACGAGCAGCTGGTCGCCGGCGGCGTGGCCGCGGCTGTCGTTGACCTGCTTGAAGCCGTCGAGGTCGAGGAACAGCACCGCCGGAGGGTGCACCGGCTCGCCCGGACCACCGGCGGCGTGGACGTCGGGAACGACCTCGGCCTCGTCGAGCCCCTGGATCGCCTCCCGCAGCCGCTGCTCGAACAGCGCGCGGTTGGCCAGGCCGGTGAGCTCGTCGTGGGTGGCGGAGTGGGCCAGGACGGCCTCCATGGCCACCCGCTCGGTGACGTCACGCAGGTTCACGACGATGCCGTCGGGGTGCCGGGCCACCATCGACTCGGTGTGGCGCCAGCCGCCCTCGGCGGACCGGACGCGGCAGCCGACCCGGACGGTGTCCAGCCGCGCGGGCGTGCGCCGCCCGGGGACGGCAGCACCGTCGACGAAGCCGAGCGAGGCGAGGCCGGCGAGCAGCTGCGCGCGGTCCTCCGGGTGCGCGAGCGAGGTGGCCATCAGGCCGACCAGCGCGTCGGGCGGGAAGCCGAGCACCTCGCGCACCGCGGGGTTGCAGGTGGCGACGCGGCCGTCCGGGCGCACGACGAAGATGACGTCGCGCGAGCTGTGCACCACCGAGCGGAAGTGCTCCTCGCGGCGACCGAGCTCGCGCGCGAGGGCCTCGTTCTCCAGCACGGTCAGGCCCTGCCGCGCCGTCAGTGCGAGGGCGAGGACCGCGATGAACACCAGCACCACCGGGTCGAGGGAAGCCCCGCTGCGCAGCCGCACGAGCACCAGCAGGACCAGGCCTGAGCCGGCCAGCGCTCCCGGGGCGAAGACGGCGACAGCACCGGCACGCCGCCGGCTGACGGTGCCGACGCCCTCCACCGACCCGATCCAGGGCAGCGCCGCCGCGATGATGCTGGCGCCGAGCCAGGCGATGTCGAGCCGGCTGCCCGGGTGCTGCTCGCCACCGGCGCTGGTGAGAGCGAGCGTGAGGTCGGCGGAGAGCTCGAGCAGCAACGCGCCCACCCCGAGGCGCAGCGGCCAGCGAGCTGCAGCGGGGCTGCGCCGGACCAGCGCGACCAGCACGGCGAGGACGACGACGTCGACGACGGGCAGCGCGATCGCCGCGGCGAGCTGGCCGGCGGGGATGTCGGCGGCGGCGCTCGGCACCCACCGCCAGACCAGGGCCACGACCGTGCCGGAGACCAGCAGCCCGTCCAGGGCGGCGCGCAGCCAGGTGGCCCGTCCCAGGCGCCGCTGGCCCAGGACGACGACCGCCAGGCCCACCAGCGCCCCGGCGACCCAGGCCGCGGTGGAGCCGACGACGGCAGCCGGGTGCGGCCAGACCGGGGCGCCGTGACCGGAGACCAGCCTGGCCAGCTCGCTGAGCGAGGACAGGGCGCAGGCCAGGCCCAGCAGCGCCCACGCCCCCGCTCCCTCGCGGCCGGTCCGGCGGCTGCGGCGAGCTGCGACGACGTTGGACGCCGCCGCCGTCGCGGCGGCCAGCACCAGCGCCGCCGAGACCAGCGGCCGGCTCGACGGGGTGGCTCGGGAGGCACCCACCAGCAGCAGCGCGAGGACGAGCAGCATGAGGGCCAGCAGAGCGGCCGTCATGCTGCGGTGCGGCTGGCGGTGCGGCCGGCGGTCGGCCGTCGGGGCGGCCCCGGGAACCGAAGGCGACGGCGCGATGACGGAGGGCGACGGGGCGGAGGTTCGGAAGGGGAGCGACGGGGTTCGGCGCTCCCGTGGCACGTGCTGCCACCTCCTCGCCCGTCGCTGCGATGCGACCGGGCTGCGGGTCAGCCTAGAGGCGTCGCCCGCCGCGCGCACAGCGGCCGGGCGGGCGACACGCCGTCGTCATCTGCCGTTCACCTGGCTCCCCGATGACCGACTACCCGCCGGTCAGCGGCAGATCGCCCCTTCTGCGGCCGATCCGACCAGCTTCGCGTACTTGGCGAGCACTCCGGTCGTGTAGCGCGGCGCGGGCGGGGCCCAGCCCTCGCTCCGGGCGGCGAGCTCGGCGTCGTCGACGAGCAGGTCCAGCCGGCCGTTCTCCACGTCGAGCCGGATGCGGTCGCCATCGCGGACGAAGGCGATCGGCCCGGCGTCGACGGCCTCGGGCGCCACGTGCCCCACGCACAGACCGGTGGTGCCGCCGGAGAAGCGGCCGTCGGTGAGCAGGAGGACGTCCTTGCCGAGGCCCGCGCCCTTGATCGCGCCGGTGACCGCGAGCATCTCGCGCATGCCCGGGCCGCCCTTGGGGCCCTCGTAGCGGATGACGACGACGTCGCCGGCCTGGAGGGTGCCGTCCTCCACCGCGTCCATCGCGCCCTGCTCGCCGTCGAAGACCCGGGCGGTGCCCTCGAAGACGGTGCTGTCGAAGCCGGCGCTCTTCACCACCGCGCCGTCGGGGGCGAGGCTGCCGCGCAGGATGGTGATGCCGCCGGTGGCGTGGATGGGGTCGGCGAGCGCGCGGATCACCGTGCCGTCGGGCGCCGGCGCGTCCAGGTCGGCGAGGTTCTCGGCCATGGTCTTGCCGGTCACCGTGAGGACGTCGCCGTGCAGCAGGCCGGCGTCGAGCAGCAGCCTGAGCACCACCGGCACGCCACCGATGCGGTCGATGTCGGTCATCACGTGGCGGCCGAACGGCTTGACGTCGGCCAGGTGCGGCACCTTCCGCCCGATGCGGGAGAAGTCGTCGAGGGACAGCTCGACCTCGGCCTCGCGGGCGATGGCCAGCAGGTGCAGCACCGCGTTGGTGGAGCCGCCGAAGGCCATGACCACGGCGATGGCGTTCTCGAACGCCTCGCGGGTCATGACCTGCCGCGCGGTGATGCCCTTCTCCAGCATGCGCACCACGGCCTCGCCGGACTTGCGGGCGAAGCCGTCGCGGCGCCGGTCCACGGCGGGCGGGGCGGCCGAGCCGGGCAGCGACATGCCCAGGGCCTCGGCCGCGCTGGCCATCGTGTTGGCGGTGTACATGCCGCCGCAGGCGCCCTCGCCGGGGCAGATGGCCCGCTCGATGGCGTCGACGTCCTCGCGGCTCATCAGCCCGCGGGCGCAGGCGCCGACCGCCTCGAACGCGTCGATGATGGTGACCTCGCGCTCGCTGCCGTCGGAGAGCTTGGCCCGCCCGGGCATGATCGAGCCGGCGTAGAGGAACACCGAGGCGAGGTCCAGGCGGGCCGCGGCCATGAGCATCCCGGGCAGGGACTTGTCGCAGCCGGCCAGCAGCACCGAGCCGTCCAGCCGCTCGGCCATCATCACCGTCTCCACCGAGTCCGCGATGACCTCGCGGGAGACGAGGGAGAAGTGCATGCCCTCGTGGCCCATCGAGATGCCGTCGGAGACGGAGATGGTGCCGAACTCCAGCGGGTAGCCGCCGCCGGCGTGCACGCCGTCCTTGACCGCCTTGGCCAGCCGGTCCAGCGGCAGGTTGCACGGGGTGATCTCGTTCCAGGACGAGGCCACCCCGATCTGCGGCTTGGCGAAGTCCTCGTCGGTCATCCCGACCGCGCGGAGCATGCCGCGTGCGGCGGCCCGCTCCAGGCCCTCGGTGACGTCCTTGCTGCGCGGCTTGAGGTCTACCCGGGTGGAGTCGGTCATGGGCCGCAGCGTAGGGCCGCAGGACGGGTGGGCGCGGTCGGCCCGGGGTCAGACCGCGCCGTGCAGGTCGGTCGGGTCGGCGTCCGACCCCGGCTCGGGGACGGCGGGCTCGGCGACGATGCGCCCGGCCCGGTCGTAGAAGGTCACCACGTGGTAGCCCTGCGGCACGATGAACGACGGCGGGCCGAGCCGCACCTCGCCGAAGCCGTGGGCGTCGAGGGCGACCGGCAGGGTCGACTGGCCGCGGTAGATGGCCCGGGCGGCCCCGACGCCGACCATGCGCAGCCGTCCGGGTGCCGTCCGGCTCACCCACAGGACCGGCCGGCCGGCGGCAGCGGTGGGCACCGGGCGGCCGGGCACCACCACCTCCCGCTCCGGCCCGGTCGCGGTGAGCAGCTCCTCCTGCACCACCTGCAGGGTGGCGCCGTCGGGGGTGCGCACCACGGCCACCAGCGCTCGGCCGCGGGTGCCGGTGGCCCCGGACCACACGTGCAGCACGCGGAGCGAGGCGGGGTCGGCGGCATGGGCGACGGCGACGTCGTGCAGCAGCCCGGCCAGCTGGTCGGTCTCCACCGGCAGGTCGCCCTCGTTCCGGCCGCCGGCGCTCTCGGCGAGCCGCTGGATCGCGGCCGGCACCGTCGCGTCGGGCGGCGGCAGCACCTGCAGCGGCCCGTCGTAGAGGGGCGCGCCGCCGGTCCGCACCCGCACCCGCGCGGTGCGCTCCTGGGCGGCCAGCACCCGGCCCACCGCGCCCCCGGCGACCGCCGCCAGCGGCGTGTAGGTCCGCTGCACGGTGGCGTCGTGCGCGTAGCCCGGAGCGGCGGACAGGTCGACCAGCACGCCGTCCCTGCCGCTGCCGGTCGTGCCGCTGCCGGTCGTGCCGTCGGCGGCGGGGCTGGCGACCGTGCCAGGGGTGAGGACCAGCACCGGCACC
>JBQCIO010000074.1:0-5439 GCA_051953655.1 Motilibacteraceae bacterium | reverse complement strand
GGCCGTCGAGCCCGCCGAGACGCTCGCCCCCGCCGCCCCACCGCAGCGCGATGATCTCGGCAGCGATACTGACCGCGGTCTCCTCCGGCGTGCGGGCGCCGAGGTCGAGCCCGACCGGCGAGGAGAGCCGGGCCAGCTCGTCGTCGGTGAGACCGGCCTCCTTCAGCCGCGCCATCCGGTCGTCGTGGGTGCGCCGGGAGCCCATCGCGCCGACGTACGCGACCTGCTGCCCCTCGGGCAGCCGCAGCGCGACCTCGAGCAGCGGCACGTCGAACTTGGGGTCGTGGGTGAGCACGCACATCACCGTCCGCTCGTCGACCCCGCCCTCCTCGACCACGCGGGTGAGGAACTTGTGCGGCCACTCCACGACCACCTCGTCGGCGTCCGGGAAGCGCTTGGGGGTGGCGAACACCGGCCGGGCGTCGCAGACGGTCACCTGGTAGCCGAGGAACTTGCCGATCCGGGCCACCGCGGCGGCGAAGTCGATCGCGCCGAACACCAGCATCTTGGGCGGCGGCGCGAAGGACTCGACGAACACGGTGAGGTCGTCCAGGCGGCGCTCCCCCTGCGGCCCCAGGTGCAGCGTGCCGGTGCTGCCGTGGTCGAGCATGCCCCGGGCGTCGTCGACGACGGCCTGGTCCAGCCGTTCGGAGCCGAGCGTGCCGGCGTGCCGGTCCGGCCAGACCACCAGCCGGGCGCCCAGCGGGCCCGGGCCGTCGATGACGGTGGCCACCGCCACCGGCTCGTGCCCGGCGATCGACTCGGCCACCGCGGGCAGCTCGGGGAAGCGCTGGGGGTCCACCGCCTGCACGAAGACGTCGAGCACGCCGCCGCAGGTCAGGCCCACCTCGAAGGCGTCGTCGTCGCTGACGCCGTAGCGCTGCAGCCGGGGGGTGCCGTCGGCCATGACGTCCTCCCCCAGGGCGTAGACGGCGCCCTCCACGCAGCCTCCGGAGACGCTGCCGACGGCCTCGCCGGTGGAGCTGACCGCCATCGACGCGCCGACCTGCCGGGGCGCGGACTTCCAGGTCTTGACCACGGTGGCCAGGGCGAACGGGGTGCCCTCGGCGTACCAGCGGCGCAGGTCGTCGAGCACGTCACGCACGGGAGCCTCCTGACACGGATGCCGAACTCGGTACTGGATGCAGCGGTGGGCGGTCGTCGGCGATGACGTCGACCAGCTCCTGGAAGGCGGCCAGGGAGTGCCCGGCCACCAGGGCGTCGACGAAGGGCAGCACGGCGCGCATGCCGGCGGTGGCCGGGACGAAGCCGTCCTTACCCTTGTGCGGGTTCACCCAGACCACGCGGTGGGCGAGGCGGTGCAGGCGCTGCATCTACTCGCCGAGCAGGGTGGCGTCGCCCCGCTCCCAGCCGTCGGAGAACACGACCACGACGGCGCCGCGGGCGGTGCCGCGCTGGCCCCAGCGGTCCAGGAACGCCTTGAGCTGCTCGCCCAGGCGGGTGCCGCCGCTCCAGTCCGGCACCGCGGCGGACACCGCCTCCAGCGCCGAGTCCGGCTCGCGGCCACGGATCTCGCGGCTGACCCGGGTCAGGCGGGTGCCCAGGGTGAACACCTCGGTGCCCGGCCGGACTCTGGCTGCTGCGTGGGCGAAGCGCAGGGTGGCGTCGGCGTAGGCCTGCATCGAGCCGCTGACGTCGGCCAGGACGACCAGCCGGCGCGGCCGGACCTTGGGTGCGTGCCGCTCCAGCAGCGCCGGCTCTCCCCCGCGGCGCAGCATCTCCCGGACGGTGCGGCGGGCGTCGAGGTCGCCGCGGCTCGCGGGGGCCCGTCGGCGGGACCGACGCACCGGGCCCTTGGGCGCGAGCATCGCGATCATCCGGCGCACCTGCTCGCGCTCCTCCGGCCCGAGCCGGGCCAGGTCGCGGTGGCGCAGCACCTCCACCCCGCTGGCGGTGGCCGCCTTGGCGGTCTCGGTGTCCTCCTCGCCCTGCCCCTCCGGCTCCTCCGGGACGTCGATCGGGACGGCGACCGCGCGCACCATGACGACCGGTGTCCGCGGGCGCTGCTGCACCGCCACCTCGCCGCCGAAGTAGGACGCGAACGCGCGGTCGTAGCGGGCGACCTCGTCGGGGGTGGCGCACAGGGTGAGCCGGCCGGACCAGTAGACGTCGTCGCGGGAGGTGACGTCGAGGGCGTCGACCGCGGTGAGCATGGAGTGCAGCCGGTCGGGGGTGGCCTCCACGCCGTAGGCGCGCAGGGTGCGGGCGAAGCCGACGAGCACGTCGGTGACGTCGCGGGGCTCGTCCACGGGGCTCGTCGGCCCGATGGTCATCGCATCCCTACCCGCCGGCCAGCACCGAGGCCGCCAGGCCCAGGCCGTCGGTGCGCAGCACCCGCTCCTGGTCCTCGCGGTACTTCAGCAGCGCGCCGAGGGTGAGCGCGGCACGCTCGGGGTCGAGCTCGCGGGCACCGAGCGCCAGCAGCGCCTCGGTCCAGTCGATCGTCTCGGCCACGCCCGGCGGCTTGAGCAGGTCCTGCCCGCGCAGCCGCTGCACCGCGGCGGTGACGTCGGAGGCCAGGCGCTCGGTGGCGTCGGGCAGCCGGCGGCGCAGGATGGCGACCTCGCGCTCGTAGTCCGGGTGCTCGAGCCAGTGGTACAGGCAGCGGCGCTTGAGGGCGTCGTGCACCTCGCGGGTGCGGTTGCTGGTGACGACGACCAGCGGCGGCTCCTCCGCCCGGACCGTGCCGATCTCGGGGATGGACACCGAGAAGTCGCTGAGCACCTCGAGCAGGAACGCCTCGAACTCGTCGTCGGCGCGGTCCACCTCGTCCACCAGCAGCAGCGCCGGGCGGCCCGCGCTGCTGGTCTCGACCGCGCGCAGGATCGGGCGGGAGAGCAGGAAGCGGCGGTCGTAGAGCTCGTGCTCGAGCTTGTCCACGTCGGTGACGCCGGCCGCCTCGGCGGCGCGCAGGTGCAGCAGCTGGCGGGGGAAGTCCCAGTCGTAGAGCGCCTGGGCGGCATCCAGGCCCTCGTAGCACTGCAGCCGGATCAGCTCGGTGCCCAGCACCTGGGCCAGCGCCCGGGCCAGGCTGGTCTTGCCCACGCCCGCCTCGCCCTCGAGGAACAGCGGCCGGCGCATCCGCAGGGCGAGGAAGGCGGCCGTCGCCACGCCCTCGTCGGGGAGGTAGCCGGCGACGTCGAGGGCCTCGGCCAGCTGCTGCGGGTCCTGCGGGAGCGTCTCCACGAGGACACGCTACGACCTCCGCGCCCGTGCGCACCTCAGGTGTCGCACGTCGGGGCGATCTGCGGTCAGTCGTCCCGCGGGGTGCGGGTCTGCTGGGCCACCAGCCGGGCCAGCTCGGTGGCCTGCTGGTGGGCGTAGGCGCCGTCGCTGCCCTGGATGCCCATGGCGGGCACCGACGTGCCGTCGGAGATGTCCAGCACCAGCCAGGGAGCGCTGTCCTCCAGCCGCACGCCGACGACCTCGGCCCACTCGAACTGCTGACGGCGGAACAGGTTCACCACGGTGACGGCCTGCTCGGTGCAGACGATCCGTACCGCGCCCAGCCGGTGCAGCACCCAGGCGATGGCGAGGCCGGTGACGACGATGAGCACCCGGTCGATCGGGCCGTAGCCGCGCTCGCCGCCGGGCAGCGCGATGGCCAGCGCGACGATCCCGACGAGCACGACCACCGCCGTGGGGTAGGCGACGCGCGGGCCCCACTTGCCGCGGAACGTGCGCGGCAGCTCGGCGGGCATCCCTACAGCCGGCAGGCGCGGATGTCGGTGACGAGGATGCCGCGGGCGCCCAGCTCCCACAGCTCGTCCATGATCCGGTTGGTGTCCTTGCGCAGCACCATCGAGCGCACCGCCACCCAGCCCTTGTCGTGCAGCGGGGACACGGTGGGCGACTCGATGCCGGGGGTGAGCGCGCACGCCTGCTCCACGGTCTCGACCCGGACGTCGTAGTCGAGCATCACGTAGGTGCGCGCCACCAGCACGCCCTGCAGCCGGCGGACCAGCTGGTCCACCGCCGCCGAGGGCTCGGCGCCCGAGCGGCGGATGAGCACCGCCTCCGAGCGCAGGATCGGCTCGCCGAACACCTCCAGCCCGGCCTGGCGCAGCGTGCTGCCGGTCTCGACGACGTCGGCGATCGCGTCGGCCACGCCCAGGCGCACCGAGGTCTCCACCGCACCGTCCAGGCGGATCACCTCCGCGGTGACGCCGTGCTCGGCCAGGTGCTTGGCCACGATCCCGGGGTAGGACGTGGCGACCCGGTGGCCGGCGAGGTCGGCGATGCCGCTGGCGGTGCCGGGGCGGGCGGCGAACCGGAAGGTGGAGCCGGCGAAGCCGAGCGTCATCACCTCGCCGGCCGGGGCGCCGCTGTCCAGCAGCAGGTCGCGGCCGGTGATGCCGGCGTCGAGCTCCCCCGAGCCGACGTAGGTGGCGACGTCGCGGGGACGCAGGAAGAAGAACTCGATGTCGTTGTCGACGTCGTGCAGCGCCAACTCACGGGCCGAGCTGCGCTGGCGGTAGCCGGCCTCCCGGAGCATCTCGCTCGCGGGGTCGGACAGGCTCCCCTTGTTCGGGACGGCGATGCGGAGCATCGGGAGCGCCTTTCAGGTGGAGTGCGCAGACGTGGACGTGGGGTGCGGCCTACAGGTGCGCGTAGACGTCGTCGAGGGTGAGCCCGCGGGCGAGCATGAGGACCTGCAGGTGGTAGAGCAGCTGCGAGATCTCCTCGGCCGCCCGCTCGGGCCCCTCGTGCTCGGCGGCCATCCACACCTCGGCCGCCTCCTCGACGACCTTCTTGCCGATGGCATGCACGCCGGCGTCCAGCGCCGCGACGGTGCCGGACCCGGCGGGCCGCTCCTGCGCCTTGCGCGCGAGCTCGGCGAACAGGTCGTCGAAGGTCTTCACAGGGCAAGCCTACGGAGGTCCGGCGCGCGTCCCCGCACCGCGTCCGTCCCGTGGACGAGGGGTCTCGGGGCGGTCTGCTCCCGGTTTGCCTCCCGGCCCACCAGCGAGGTGAGGGAGCGACCGACGGACGACCACTCCCACGGATCGACCCCAGGATGACCACATGAGCCAGTCCAGCGAGCGCACCGACCGCGCTGCGACGCCGTCAGCGCGGCGATGAAGCACTGACCCGCGAGCACGGACTGCGTGAGGGGGGTCCGGCGACCGGGTGCGGGAACGCGGAAACGCATGGGTGTCACACCCATAGGCATAGATGCGTATGGGTGTGACACCCATGTGTGGGAGGCGGCCACCAGCGGCGCCGCCGGCCGGCCACCAGACCGGAGCGGCCGCCTACCGCCGCCGTCACCAGCGCCGCGGACCGTGGACCGCGCGGCCGCAGCGGCACAGGTCACCCATTGAGCCACGTGAGGGGGCCCCTGACCCGCCACGTGGCGGGTCAGGGGGCCCCTCACGTGTTCAGCCCCACCCCAGCTCCCGCCCCGCGCCGGCGGTG
>JBQCIO010000073.1:0-3701 GCA_051953655.1 Motilibacteraceae bacterium | reverse complement strand
AGGGCGTCGAGCCCGGCCACCCGCGCCACCCGGCGGACGTCGTCGACGACGTGCTCGGGTCGCCCGTCCGGTGCGCTGCCGACGACGACGGCGACGTCCTGCTGGGCCGCCCAGCCGAGCGCGGCGGCCCGGGAGCGGACGGCCTCGTCGCCCTCGCCGCGCAGCAGGGCGTCGACGACGAGGGCCTCCAGCCGGGCGTCCCACGCGCCGCGGGCCTCGGCCGCCTGCGCGTAGACCTGGGCCGCGGCGAAGGCGATCTCGCGGGAGTAGCGCAGCACCCCCTCGCGCAGCACCGGCACCTCGCTGGGCGGGGCGAGCTCCTCGAGCCGCTCCTCCACCACCTGGATCACCACGCGGACCAGGTCGACGGTCTGCTGCAGGGTGACCGACCGGGTGAGCTCGCGCGGGGCGGTGCCGAAGACGTCGGCGCTGATGGCCTGCGGCGCGTCGGGGTTGCCGAACCAGTCCACGAACGCGGCGATGCCGGCCTGCGCGACCAGGTTGACCCAGCTGCGGTCCTCGGCCGGCATGGCGCGGTACCAGGGCAGGGTCTCGTCCATCCGGGCGATGGCCGCGGTGGCCAGGGTGCCCATCGCCCGCTCGAGGCGGCGCGGGGCGGCCCGCCGCGCGGCCGCGGCTCGCACGGCGGCGCCGCGGGCGGCGGCGCTGCGACGGCCCGGCACGGGGGAGAGCCTAGAGCCGGCTCCTGTCGGAGGTTGTAGGCGCTCCACAAGCGACGGGCTCGTTGCTCTTCTGCGGGCCGCGGAACCCGGGCTGCTCGGGACCGTCGGCCGCCGGCGGTGCCGCTCGCGAAGGTCAACGGCGCTGGTGACGGCAGGAGCGGGTGGGTGGCCGCGTCGTGCGGCCGGCCGGCGGTCCGGTGATCTCGGCTGGTTGGGTGAAGGGGCCCTTCATACGAACCTATTGGCGAAAGGCGCCCTTCATCCGCGAAGTGGATCTCGAGTCGGCCACCTGAGCCAGCCCGCGCCCGGCCGCTCCCGTCATCAGCGCTCTTCCCCACCTCGAGAGCCGCCAGCCACCCGTCCGGACGGGGTAAGGGTCACCCTGACTCCTGCTCTGTGTCTGAAGGTCACCCTCACCCCGAACCGCGGGCGCCCTGTCCTTCATGATCTTGACTGCGGCTGGGTAGCGTCCCGGTCGTGACCGAGAGCGGGCAGCGCACGGGGGCGGAGCTGGTGGCGGGCGGTGGTGATCGGATGGACCCGGTGGCGGTGCTGGAGCGGATCGGGTTCCTGCTCGAACGGGCGGCCGAGCCGACCTACCGGGTGAAGGCGTTCCGCACCGCGGCCGCCGTCGTCGCCGGCCTCCCGAAGGGCGAGGTGCAGCGGCGGGTGCAGGCCGGGACGCTCACGGAGCTGCAGGGGATCGGGCCCAAGACCGCGCAGGTGGTGCGCGAGGTCCTCGCCGGCACGCTGCCGCCGTACCTCGCGCGGCTGGAGGAGGACGTCGCCGGGCCGGTCGCCACTGGGGGCGAGGCCCTGCGGCAGCTGCTGCGCGGCGACCTGCACACGCACTCGGAGTGGAGCGACGGCGGCAGCCCGATCGAGGTGATGGCCCGTGCCGCGCAGGAGCTGGGCCACGACTACGTCGCGCTCACCGACCACTCGCCGCGGCTCACCGTGGCCCGCGGACTGTCCCCGGACCGGCTGCGCGAGCAGCTCGACCTGGTCGAGCGGATCAACGCCGAGCTGGCCCCGTTCCGCATCCTCACCGGCATCGAGGTCGACATCCTCGAGGATGGGTCGCTGGACCAGGAGCCCGGGCTGCTCGAGCGCCTCGACGTCGTCGTCGCGTCGGTGCACTCCAAGCTCCGGATGCCCTCGGAGGAGATGACGCCGCGGATGGTGCGCGCGGTCGCCAACCCGCACGTGGACGTGCTCGGTCACTGCACCGGACGGCTGGTCACCGGCAAGGGGCGGCCCGAGTCGACCTTCGACGCCGAGATCGTCTTCGAGGCGTGCCGGCAGTTCGACGTCGCGGTGGAGATCAACAGCCGGCCCGAGCGGCTCGACCCGCCCACCCGGCTGCTCCGGCTCGCCGTGGAGACGGGCTGCCGCTTCTCGGTGGACACCGACGCCCACGCGCCCGGACAGCTGGACTGGCAGCCCTACGGCTGTGCGAGGGCGGTGGAGTGCGGGGTGCCGGCCGAGCGGGTGGTCAACACGATGGGCCTGGAGGACCTGTTGACCTGGACGCGCCGGGCCGCGTGAGGCGCCCTACCGTGGCGGCATGAGCATCCCGGTCCCGCTGGACGAGCTGGCCGCCACCCTGGAGCGCTTCGCCGGCGGCTACCTGCTGACGGTGCGCGAGGACTTCCGCGCTCACCCGGTGGCCGTGCGACCGGTCGCCAGCGACGGCGTCCTTCACCTGCCCGGCGGGCTGGGTCGTCGCAGCCGGCAGAACGCGCTGGCGCGCCCCGACGTCACGCTGCTGTGGCCGCCGGTCGCCGACGACGGCTACACGCTCATCGTGGACGGGCGGGCCGAGCCGGACGGCGAGGGGGTGGTGGTGCGCCCTGCCACCGCGGTGCTGCACCGGCCCGCGGACCACGGGGGAACAGCCGCACTCGAGTAGGTTGTTGCGGCAGCAACTACTTCGGAAGGACGGGCCATGGCCCTGCAGCTCTCGCCCTCGGTCGACGTCCGCCGCGCCGGCGAGCGGTTCCTGACCCGCACCGGCTGGCTGGACTCCAAGCACTCGTTCTCCTTCGGGCCGCACTACGACCCGCGCAACACCCACTTCGGCCTGCTGCTGGTGAACAACGACGACGTCGTCAGCCCGGGCACCGGCTTCGAGACGCACCCGCACCGGGACATGGAGATCGTCACCTGGGTGCTGCGCGGGGCGCTGGTGCACCAGGACTCCGAGGGGCACAACGGTGTCATCTATCCCGGGCTCGCCCAGCGGATGAGCGCCGGCACCGGGATCCTGCACAGCGAGAAGAACGACGCCCGGGCGCTGGCGGCGCCCAGCGCTGCCCACGAGCACAAGGACCCGGTGCACTTCGTGCAGATGTGGGTGGTGCCCGACGAGGCCGGCATCCGCCCCGGCTACGAGCAGCTCGAGGTCGCCGACGAGCTGCTGCGCGGTGGGCTGGTGCCGGTGGCCTCCGGGATGCCGCAGCACGACGGCGAGGCCGCCATCCGGATCGCGCAGCAGCACGCCGCCCTGCACGCGGCCCGCCTCGCCCCGGGCCAGCGGGTGCAGCTGCCCGACGCCCCGTTCGTGCACCTCTTCGTCCCGGCCGGCTCGGTCCTGCTCGAGCGCGAGGGCACGCTGGAGGCCGGCGACGCGGCGCGGATCACGGCATCGGGCGGGCGGCGGGTGACCGCCGGTCCGGAGGGGGCCGAGGTTCTCGTGTGGGAGATGCACGCGGGGCTGCAGCTGGGGTGAGCGGCCCAGGGCGGAACGAGCTCCCGTGTCGGGTCCGGTTCAGAATCACCCGGTCAAGGGCGCTGGTGACGGCGGCAGCAGGTGGGTGGCCCGGTCGGTGTGGCCGGATCCGCAACTCGAAGATCAAATCGTTGGGGTGAGGGTGCCTCGGGTTCCAGGGAGTGACGCAACACCTCTAGCGATGGAGGGTGTTGTGGCTGGTCGTCCGAGGTTCCCCAAGCACGTGGAGCGGTTGTTCTGGGAGCGGGTCCGGGCCGGGATGAGCCCGGCGGCGGCGGCCGAGGCGA
>JBQCIO010000072.1:0-3310 GCA_051953655.1 Motilibacteraceae bacterium | reverse complement strand
CGACGAGGGCGAGCCGCTGCCGCTGTACCCCGTTGCGGCTGCTGAGTGGGTCCGCCGAGTCACCCAGCGGGCGCCGGACGGTCTGCCCGACCAGAACGCCGCGCCCTGACGCGCAGCACCTCAGGGCGATCGCTACCGCGGTCCCCGGTCGAGGCTGACCGTCGTGCGCATCGTGAGGAACCCGACCAGCGAGAAGGTGCCCCACACGGCGACGACCGTCACGCCGATGAGCCAGACCCACGAAGCCCGGTCCAGCCCCGACCTCCTGCCCTGCGCGATCCGCACCCCGTCGTAGGCCAGGCCCAGCGGCGGCAGCAGCAGGCTCAGCAGCAGCGCGGCGACCAGATCGCCCGGACGCATCCTCATGGCCGTTCCCCCTCCAGCCGGCCGTCCAGCGGCGGGGACACCGTCCCACGCGCCGCGGCCGGTGGCCAGAGCGAAGGAGCGATGCGTGGGGCCGCAGCCGGCGCGGGGTGCGATCAGGCCAGCCGGACGATCGCGACGGACTCCGCGGGGAGGGTGACGACCTGCTTCTCGATGCCCACGCCCTCCACGCTGGCCAGCAGCACGTCGCCGTCGGCGGGCAGGGCCAGCTGCGTCGAGGTCGGGCCCAGGTTCGCGACCACCCGCAGCGCCCCGCGGTGCACCACGAGCGTGCGGGCGCTCTCGTCGACGTCGACGTGCACCCGGTCCAGCCGCGGGTCGGTCAGGTCGGCCTCGCGCCGGCGCAGGGCGATGAGGTCGCGGTACCAGGTCAGGAGCCCGGCGTGCGGGACCTGCTCCGCCTCGTTCCAGCGCAGCACCGAGCGGTCACGGGTGGCTGGGTCCTGCGGGTCGGGCACGTCCTCGGCCGCCCAGCCGTGGCTCGCGAACTCGCGCCGGCGGCCCTGGCGCACCGCCTCGGCCAGCTCGGGCTCCTGGTGGTCGGTGAAGTACTGCCACGGGGTGGAGGCGCCCCACTCCTCGCCCATGAACAGCATCGGGGTGAAGGGGGCGGTGAGGACCAGCGCGGCGCCGATGCGCAGCAGGCCGGGGGAGAGCGAGGCCGAGATCCGGTCGCCCACCGCGCGGTTGCCCACCTGGTCGTGGTCCTGCAGGTAGGTGACGAAGCGCCAGCCCGCAGTGCGTGCCCGGTCGACCGGACGGCCGTGGTGCCGGCCGCGGAAGCTGGACCAGCTGCCGTCGTGGAAGAAGGCTCCCTGCAGCACCTTGGCCACGGCACCCAGCGACCCGAAGTCGGCGTAGTAGCCCTGCGTCTCCCCGGTGAGGGCGCTGTGGAGGGCGTGGTGGACGTCGTCGCACCACTGGGCGTGGACCCCCAGCCCGCCCGCCTCGCGCGGGGTCACCATCCGGGGGTCGTTGAGGTCGGACTCGGCGACCAGGAACAGCGGCCGGTTCTCGTGCCCCGCGAGCGCGTCGACCTCGGCCGACAGCTCCTCGAGCACGTGCAGGGCGCGGTCGTCCACCAGCGCGTGCACCGCGTCCAGCCGCAGCCCGTCCACGTGGAAGTCGCGCAGCCAGGACAGGGCGTTCTCGACGATCCAGCGGCGCACCTCGTCCGAGCCGGCGTCGTCGAGGTTGACCGCGTCGCCCCACGGGGTGGAATGCAGCCCGGTGAAGTACGGACCGAAGCGGGACAGGTAGTTCCCGCTCGGGCCGAGGTGGTTGTAGACGACGTCGAGCACCACGCCGAGGCCCCGCGCGTGGCAGGCGTCGACGAACCGCTTGAAGGCGTCGGGACCGCCGTAGGGCTCGTGCACGGCCCACAGGTGGACGCCGTCGTAGCCCCACCCGTGCCTGCCGGGGAAGGCCGCCAGCGGCATCACCTCGACCGCGTCGACGCCGAGCTCGACCAGGTGGTCCAGCCGGGACACGGCCGCGTCCAGGGTGCCCTCGGCGGTGAACGTTCCCACGTGCAGCTCGTAGAGAACGGCCCCGGAGAGCGGGACGCCCCGCCAGCGCTGGTCCGACCACACGTAGCCCTGGTGGTCGTAGACCCGGGAGGAGCCGTGGACGCCGTAGGGCTGCCAGCGCGACCGCGGGTCGGGCGTTGGGTCGCCGCCGTCGACGGAGTAGGCGTAGTCGGTGCCGTGCACGGCGTCCGGGGCCTCGAGGGTCCAGTGCTCCCCGGCCCGCTCCATCGCCCGCCGGTCGCCGGGCTCGCGGCCCTCGTTGAGCACGAGCTCCACTCGCTCCGCGGTCGGGGCCCATACCCGGAAGGTCGTCACGTTCGGACACTCTCACCCGGCTCCGGCCGCGCCAAACGGCGGGGGCGGCACGCGCGTGCCAAGATCCGGGCATGGGGAACGGAAAGGGCAGAGTCCCGGACGTACGGGTCAGCGACCTGCTGCGGGCCACGCCGGGCGGCACCGTCGACCTCGCGGGGATCGACCCGCGCGGCACCCCGGGGGCACCGAAGGGCGGCAAGAAGGCCGCCCTCGCCGACGTCGCGGAGCTCGCGCCGCGGCTCGCCGACCTGCAGGAGCGCCTGTTCGCCCAGGGGCGCACGGGCGGCACCCGGCGTCTCCTGCTGGTGCTCCAGGGCATGGACACCTCCGGCAAGGGCGGCACCCTGCGCCACGTCATCGGGCTCGTGGACCCGCAGGGCTGCGAGATCTTCTCGTTCAAAGCGCCCACCAAGGACGAGCTCGCGCACGACTTCCTCTGGCGCATCAAGGCCCGGCTGCCCGGGCCCGGCATGCTCGGCGTGTTCGACCGATCGCACTACGAGGACGTCGTCGTGGTCCGGGTGCACGACCTGGTGCCGCGCAGCACCTGGTCGCGCCGCTACGCCACCATCAACCGCTTCGAGCAGCGGCTGGTGGAGGAGGGCACCGTGGTGGTCAAGGTGTTCCTCCACATCAGCCCCGAGGAGTCCCGCGATCGCCTGCTCGAGCGGCTGGACGACCCGAGCAAGCACTGGAAGTACAACCCGCGCGACGTGGACGAGCGAGCCCTCTGGCCGCAGTACCGCGCGGCCTACGAGGACGCGCTGACCCGGTGCAGCACCGAGGCTGCGCCCTGGTACGTCGTCCCGGCGGACCGCAAGTGGTACCGCAACTGGGCCATCAGCCGGATCCTCCTGGAGCACTTCGAGGACATGCACCTCACCTGGCCGCAGCCGGAGCTCGACGTCGCGGGGGAGAAGGCGCGCATCGCCAGCAGCTGACCTACGTCGACGGGATCACGTGAGGGGACCCCCGGCCCGGTAAGCCGCGGGGCAGGGGTGCCCTCACGCCAACCCCCTGCCGCACCCGCAGCGCGGCCCGCCGCCCTGCCAGCCGCGCTGCGCCGCGCACGGCCCCCCCCG
>JBQCIO010000071.1:0-3927 GCA_051953655.1 Motilibacteraceae bacterium | reverse complement strand
GCCTGTCCGGCCAGCGCCCCCAGCGCGTCGGCCGCGCTGCGGTCCAGCTCGCGGCCGGGCGCGGCCTCCAGCTCCAGCAGCCCGACCACCCGAGGTCCGCGGCGCAGCGCCACCGCCAGCCGGCCCGCGCCGTCCTCGGTGTCGGCTGCCCGGTCGGCCTCGACCCCGGAGCGCCCCAGCGCCCGCCCCCGCGCGTCGAAGCCGTCGGAGACCTGCTCGGGCCAGGGCCGCTCCGGGCCGCTGGTGGCGGCCAGCCGCAGCGGCCCGCCGTCGCCGGACCAGGCCGCGCCGCCCACCGCCCCGGTGGCGGCCACCGCGGCATCGAGCACGACCTGCAGCAGCGCGTCGAGGTCGTGGGTGCTGCCGAGCACGCCGCCGAGCCGGCCGAGGCTCTCGCGCAGCGCGTCGCGGCTTCGGGACAGCTCGCCGATGGTCTGGTCCAGCGCCACGGTCATCTCGTTGAACGCCGTGGCCAGCCGGCCGGTCTCGTCGTCGCGGCGCACCGGGATGGCCTGGGCGAGGTCGCCGCCGGCCACCCGCTCGGCGGCCGCGGTGAGCTCGTCGAGCGGGCCGGTGAGCTGGCGGGCCAGGTGCCAGCCGAGCACCAGGGCGAGCGCGCCGACGAGCACGACCGCGGCGGCCAGCGACTGCTCGAGGCTGCTGAGGTCCTCGGGCAGCTCGGAGGCGACGACGTAGACCGGCACGCCGCTGCCCGGCGGCGCCACCGAGATGACGCGCCCGGCGACCTCCCCCTGCCGGCCCTCCACCGCGGCGCGCGCCAGGGCGGCCTGGACGTCGGGGGCGGCGTTGCTCGCCACCACCTTCCCGTCGCCGTCGACGAGGGTGAGCGCGGGCTGCTGGTCCTGGGTGTCCTTGATCTTGAGGCGGTCGCGCAGGGTGTCCAGCAGCGTGGTGTCCAGCCCGAGGGTGACGACCGCGGCCGCGGGGCCGCCCGGGCGCGGGGACCGGACGGAGACCTGCTGCGCGAGGACCGAGGCCGCCGGGCCGGTGGTGGCGGCGCGGGCCTCGGCGCACCCGGGCAGCTGCGCCGCGGGCACCGGCAGCGAACCGGCGCCGGCCAGCGGCCGGCCGTCGGTGCCGAGCAGCACGGCGGCCTGCACGGTGCGAGCGGCGACCGCCGCCTGCGCCGCCGCGGCGGGCTGGCCGAGCGCGGCCTCGGCGGCCAGCGCGCGGGCGGCCAGCCCGAGGGTGGCGCACCGCTGGGTGAGGGCGTCGGCGGCAAGGACCGCGCGGGCCTGCACGTGCTCCGCGCTGGTCTGACCGCTCAGGTGCGACACGAGCAGGGTGCCGACGGCACCGGCCGCGAGCAGCGGCACGACGACGAGCGCGCCGAGCACGATCCACAGCCGTGCGCGCAGGCTCACCCCACACCTCCTGCCGCCGTCGATGCGGACGATCCCGCCGGTCGATCCCCTGCCCGGCCCGGGGTGCGGACGCGCGGCCCCTGTCCCGAGTCGAGAGGATGGTCCCATGTCTGCATCGGCAGCCGCGGGACCCGGACACAGCCCTGGGGACGATGTCCCGGCGGGCGTCGACCCTGGGGACGGCCCGGCCCCGGGGAAGGACGCGGGCGACGCGGCGAAGGCCCTGCTGCGCCGCGAGCTGCTGGCCCGCCGGGGGGCCCGGCCGGCGCAGGAGCGCTCCGCGGCGGCGGCCCCGCTCGCCGAGCGGGTGCTCGCCCTGCCCGAGGTCGCGGTCCTGAGGCCGGGCGCCACGGTGGCCGCCTACGTCGCGGTCGGGTCCGAGCCGCCCACCTCCGTCCTGCTGGCCGCGCTGGCCCTGCGGGGCCTGCGCGTGCTGCTCCCGGTCCTGCTGCCCGACGGCGACCTGGACTGGGTCGTCACCGATCCCGGCGCCGACGCGGCGCTGCGCCCGGGGCCGCGCGGGCTGCTCGAGCCCGCCGGCCCGCTGGTGGGGCCCGACGCCGTCGCCGCGGCCGACGTCCTCGTGGTGCCGGGGCTGGCGGCGGGGCAGGACGGCGTGCGCATGGGCCGCGGCGGCGGCAGCTACGACCGGGCGCTGCGGCGGGCGGGCGAGGGGGCGTTGCGCGTCCTGCTGCTGTGGGACGGGGAGCTGCGCGAGCAGGTGCCGGCGCTGCCGCACGACGAGCCGGTCGACGTCGTGGTCACCCCGACCTCCAGCCTCCGGCTGCGGGCGCCCGGCCGGCGGCGCGGGTCCGACAGGTCGTAGGAACGGCTTTCGCGGCACCTCCGCCGGTCTGAAAGACTGCGGCATGACCGTCGAGCAGCTGAATGTCGTGCTGCTCGTGTCCGCGGTCGTCCTCCTGGTGGCCGTCGTGGCGGTGCGCCTGTCGGTGCGCACCGGGCTGCCCTCGCTGCTGGTCTACGTCGGCATCGGCGTGCTCATGGGCGAGGACGGCCTGGGCGTCACCTTCGACGACGCCCAGCTGGCCCGACTGCTCGGCTACGCCGCGCTCGTGCTGATCCTCGCCGAGGGTGGTCTGACGACGTCGTGGCGCGCCATCCGCCCGACCGTCCCGGCCGCCGCCGTGCTCGCCACCGTCGGCAGCATCGTGTCGGTCCTGGTGACCGCGGCGGGGGCCTGGCTGGCCCTCGGGCACGACCTCGGCCTCGCCCTGCTGGTGGCCGCGATCGTCAGCTCCACCGACGCCGCCGCGGTGTTCTCCGTGCTGCGCCGGGTGCCGCTGCCGCCGCGGGTCACCGGCCTGCTCGAGGCCGAGAGCGGCTTCAACGACGCGCCCATCGTCATCCTCGTGGTGGCCTTCTCCGAGGCGGAGACGCAGGGCGGGGGCGTGCCGGTCCTGCACCTGGCCGGCGACCTGGTCTACGAGCTCGCCCTGGGCGCGGCGGTCGGCCTGGCCGTCGGCCGGCTGGGCGTCGAGGTGCTGCGCCGGGTCGCCCTGCCGGCCTCCGGCCTCTACCCGATCGCGGTCATGGCGCTGGCCGTGGGCGCCTACGGCGCGGGGGCGGTGCTGCACGCCTCCGGCTTCCTCGCCACCTACCTGGCCGCGCTGGTGCTGGGCAACAGCCACCTGCCGCACCGGCCCGCCACCCGCGGCTTCGCCGAGGGGGTGGCCTGGATGGCGCAGATCGGCCTGTTCGTCATGCTCGGGCTGCTGGCCACCCCGCACCAGCTGCTGCCGGCGATCCTGCCCGCCCTCGTCGTCGGCGCGGTGCTGCTGCTCGTCGCGCGGCCGGTGTCGGTGCTGGTGTCCCTGACCGGCTTCCGCACGCCCCTGCGGGACATGGCGTTCATGTCCTGGGCCGGCCTGCGCGGCGCGGTGCCGATCGTGCTGGCCACCATCCCGGTGGTCGACGGCGTCGGGCGCAGCCAGCTCCTGTTCAACGTGGTCTTCGTGCTCGTGGTGCTGCTGACCCTGCTGCAGGGGCCGACCCTGCCCTGGGTGGCCCGGCGGCTGGGCCTGGTCCGGCCGTTCGAGGCCCGCGAGCTCGACGTCGACTCCTCGCCGCTGTCCACCCTGGGCGCGGACCTGCTGCAGGTGAAGGTGCCCGCGGGCTCGCTGCTGCACGGCGTCGCCGTGTTCGAGCTCCGACTCCCCCACGGCGCGGTCATCAGCCTCATCGTCCGCGACGGCCGCCCCCTCGTGCCCGAGCCCACCACCCAGCTCCGCCACGGCGACGAGCTGCTCGTGGTGGCCGCCGACGGCGTCCGCCGCCCCACCGAGGCCCGCCTGCGCGCCGTCTCCCGCGGCGGCCGCCTGGCCACCTGGCGCGGCGAGGGCGGCGAGGAGTAGGGCCGCCGGGCCGTCGTCGGAACGATCACGGCCCCGTGACCAGTTGCCGCCGGTCCCGCGGACCAGACCAAGATCGAATGCGTTGGGTCGGGGGGCCCCCCAGCCCAAACAAATTGGTCGGGGGGGGCCCCCCCCCAATAGAAACACAATTTTTTGGGCCGGGCCGCCGC
>JBQCIO010000070.1:0-2539 GCA_051953655.1 Motilibacteraceae bacterium | reverse complement strand
GCCGCGGCCTCCTGCGGGTCGGCCCGGGCCTGGCCCATCCGGCGCCGCACCTCGTCGCGGTGGCCGGCCCCCACGCCGACGACGGCGGCTGCGTGCAGGAAGTCCTCGGCGCTGGGCGCGAGCACGAGGGTGAGGCTGGTCGGCGCCCCGCCGCTGCGGTACTGGTCGGCGGCCAGCCGGCCGATCGCGTCGCGGCTCTGCGCCACGTTCTGCACGGCCACCGCCAGCTGGGCCCTGGCCGCGTCGGCCGCGGCGCTCGCCCTCGCCAGCGCCGACTGCGCGGCCAGCGCGCGCTCCCCGGCGGCGGCGGCCGCCGCGGCCAGCCGCTGCGCGTCCTTCTCGGCCGCCTGCACGGCCGCCTTCTGGTCCGCGGCCTTGCCGGCCAGGTCGCGCGCCTGCTGCTGCTTCTGCCGGACCTGCGCCTCGCTCGGCCCCGAGCCCGGGTCCGCCAGCGCGGGGGCGGGCGCCGCCACGAGGGCGGCCACGACGGCGGCAGCAGCGGTGAGCCCGGCGAACGCCCGCCGCACGGCTCCCCCTCCTGTCACACCCGTCCCACAGGTCACGGTCATGTCACGAGACGGTAGCGCTTCGCGACGGGAAGCGGGGAGGGCTCCGCGCCGTAGGGCCGGTCTCAGGCGCCGGGGCCGCGGCCGATCGTCAGCGCCACCGGACGGGCGGGGTCGGTGAAGAAGTCGTTGCCCTTGTCGTCGACGACGATGAAGGCGGGGAAGTCCTCGACCTCGATCCTCCAGACCGCCTCCATGCCGAGCTCGGGGTACTCGAGCACCTCGACCTTCTTGATGCAGTCCTGGGCCAGGCGCGCGGCGGGGCCGCCGATGGAGCCGAGGTAGAAGCCGCCGTGGGTCGCGCAGGCCTTGGTGACGGCGTCGGAGCGGTTCCCCTTGGCCAGCATCACGAACGAGCCGCCGGCGGCCTGGAACTGCTCGACGTAGGAGTCCATCCGCCCGGCGGTGGTGGGGCCGAAGGAGCCGGAGGCGTAGCCCTCGGGCGTCTTGGCCGGACCGGCGTAGTAGACGGCGTGGTCGCGCAGGTACTGCGGCATCGGCTCGCCGGCGTCGAGCCGCTCCTTGATCTTCGCGTGCGCGATGTCGCGGGCGACGACGAGCGGGCCGGTGAGCGAGAGCCGGGTCTTGACCGGGTACTTCGAGAGCTCCGCGCGGATCTCGTCCATCGGCCGGGTGAGGTCGATGCGCACGACGTCGTCGTCGAGGTGCTCGTCGGTGGTGTCGGGCAGGTAGTGGGCCGGGTCGGTCTCGAGCTGCTCGAGGAACACGCCCTCAGCGGTGATGCGGCCCAGGGCCTGCCGGTCGGCCGAGCAGGACACCGCGATGGCCACCGGGCAGGACGCGCCGTGGCGGGGCAGGCGCACCACGCGGACGTCGTGGCAGAAGTACTTCCCGCCGAACTGCGCGCCGATGCCGAACTCGCGGGTGAGGCCCAGCACCTCCTGCTCGAGCTCGAGGTCGCGGAACGCGTGGCCGGTGGGGGAGCCCGACGTCGGGAGGGTGTCGAGGTAGTGCGCCGAGGCGTACTTGGCCGTCTTGAGCGCGTACTCCGCCGAGGTGCCGCCGACGACGATCGCGAGGTGGTAGGGCGGGCAGGCCGCGGTGCCGAGCGAGCGCAGCTTCTCGTCCAGGAACCTGCGCATGCCGGCGGGGTTGAGGACGGCCTTGGTCTCCTGGAACAGGTAGGACTTGTTGGCGGAGCCGCCGCCCTTGGCCATGAACAGGAATTCGTAGGCGTCGGGGTGCCCGTGCGGGTCGGTGGCGTAGAGCTCGATCTGCGCCGGCAGGTTGGAGCCGGTGTTCTTCTCGTCCCACATGGTCAGCGGCGCCATCTGCGAGTACCGCAGGTTCAGCCGGGTGTAAGCGTCGAAGACGCCGCGGCTGATCGCCTCCTCGTCACGGCCGTCGGTGAGCACCTGCCGGCCGCGCTTGCCCATGACGATCGCGGTGCCGGTGTCCTGGCACATCGGCAGCACACCGCCGGCGGCGATGTTCGCGTTCTTCAGCAGGTCCAGCGCCACGAACCGGTCGTTGCCGCTGGCCTCGGGGTCGTCGAGGATCGAGCGGAGCTGAGCCAGGTGCGCCGGGCGCAGGTAGTGGGCGATGTCGTGCATCGCGGTCTCGGTGAGCAGGCGCAGCGCCTCGGGCTCTACCTGCAGGAAGGTGCGCCCGGCCGCCTCGACCGTGCTCACGCCCTCGCTGGTCAGCAGGCGGTAGGGCGTGGGGTCGTCGCCCAGCGGGAGCAGGTCGGTGTAGGCGAACTCGGGCATCGCAGCGCACGTCCTCAGGGCCGGTCGGTGGTCGGGGACCGGCGACGTCGACGCGGGCGGCGGGCGCCGTCGGCCGACACGGAGGTTACGCCGCGCCGGCCGGACGCACGACGCGGGCCCCCGCACTGGGGGGGGTGGGGGGGCGCGACGGAGGTGGGGGGGGGGGGAAGCCAGGGGGGAGGGGGGAGGCTATATGGCGCATGAGGTCCGTTAGGGTGACCAAGGGGGGGAGGGGGGGGGGGT
>JBQCIO010000069.1:0-5338 GCA_051953655.1 Motilibacteraceae bacterium | reverse complement strand
CACCCGCCCACCCGTCTCGGCGGCCTCGCCCCCTCGAAGGACGCTGCGCGCTCCGCACGGTGGCGTCGGCGGCTCCCGCTCATGCCCGCCCTGGTGTTCACCGTGGTGGTGACCCAGCTGCCGTTCGTCGTGACGCTGGTCATCAGCACGTTCTCCTGGAACATCCTGCGTCCGGGCAGCCGGCGGTTCACCGGGCTGGACAACTACCTGTTCGTGTTCACCGACCAGCGGCTGCGGGCCGCCGTGGTCAACACTGTCGCGCTCACCGCGGCCGTCGTCGTCGGCAGCGTGCTGGTCGGGCTGGGCCTGGCGCTGCTGCTGGACCGGCGCTTCCCCGGGCGCGGCGTGGCCCGCACCCTGCTCATCGCCCCGTTCCTGGTGATGCCGGTGGCCGCGGCCCTGCTGTGGAAGCACGTCCTCTACAACCCGAGCTACGGCCTGCTCAACGGCACCCTCAACGCCGTCGCGCACCTGTTCGGCGGCACCGGCCCCACGATGGACTGGGTCTCGGACTTCCCCAAGCTGGCCGTGGTCGTCGCCCTGGTGTGGCAGTGGACCCCGTTCATGATGCTCATCCTGCTGGCCGGGCTGCAGTCGCAGCCGGGCGACGTCCTGGAGGCGGCCAGGATGGACGGCGCCACCGGGCTGCAGACCTTCCGGCACATCACGCTGCCGCACCTGCGCCAGTACATCGAGCTGTCGGTGCTGCTCGGCTCGGTCTACGTGGTGCAGACCTTCGACGCCATCTTCACCATCACCCAGGGCGGCCCGGGCACGGCCACCACCAACCTGCCCTACGAGATCTACCTGACGATGTTCCGCAAGTACGAGTACGGCGAGGCGGCGGCCGCCGGCGTCGTCGTCGTGGTCGCCACCATCGTCGTGGCCACCTTCGCCCTGCGGGTGATCTCGTCGCTGTTCCGCGAGGAGGAGGGCCGATGACCACCACCGAACGCCTCGACCGCCGCGGCGCCACGACCCCCGGCGCCCGAACGCGGCGACCGGTGCCCGCGCAGCGGCTGCGCCGCCCGCCGAAGGCCAAGGGCAGGGGCAAGGCTCAGGACCACGCCGAGCGCGGCGGCCGGGTGTGGACGCTGGTCGCCTGGGTCGCCACCCTGCTGTTCTTCGCCCCGGTCGGCTGGATGGTGCTCACCTCGTTCCACACCGAGGCGGACGCGGCCACCAACCCGCCCTCGCCGTTCGCGCCGGTGACGCTGGCGCAGTACCGCGAGCTGCTCGGGCGGGGGATCATGCCGTTCCTGATCAACTCGGCGACCGCCAGCATCATCTCGACCCTGCTGGTCCTGGCGCTGGCCGTGCCGGCTGCCTACGCGCTGTCGGTGAAGCCGGTGGAGAAGTGGACCGACGTCATGTTCTTCTTCCTCTCCACCAAGTTCCTGCCGGCGATCGCCGCACTCCTGCCGATCTACCTGATCGTCAAGCAGGTCGGGATGCTGGACAACGTGTGGGCGCTGGTCGTCCTCTACACCGCCATGAACCTGCCGATCGCGGTCTGGATGATGCGCTCGTTCCTGGCCGAGATCCCGCGGGAGGTGCTCGAGGCCGCCGAGGTCGACGGCGCCGGGCTGGCCCGGGTGCTGTGGAACGTGGTGCGCCCCATCGCCATGCCGGGGCTGGCCGCGACCAGTCTGATCTGCTTCATCTTCAGCTGGAACGAGTTCATGTTCGCCGTCAACCTCACGGCGGTGCGCTCGGCGACCGCGCCGGTCTTCCTGGTCGGCTTCATCACGAGCGAGGGACTGTTCCTGGCCAAGCTGTGCGCCGCCGCCACCTTGGTCTCGCTGCCCGTGCTGCTCGCCGGGTGGGCCGCCCAGGACAAGCTCGTGCGCGGTCTCTCGCTCGGCGCCGTGAAGTAGCCCAAGCCACACCTCACCCACACCGCACACACGCCGTCGAAACAAACGAACGACAGGAGAACGAAAGCCATGCGTGCCGTCGTCATCCACGCCCCCGGCAAGCTCGAGGTCACCACGGTCCCGGACCCCATGCCGGGCCCGCGCGACGTCGTCGTCAAGGTGGAGGCGTGCGGCATCTGCGGGACGGACCTGCACATCCTCGAGGGCGAGTTCGCGCCCAGCCTGCCGCTGACCCCCGGGCACGAGTTCGCCGGCACTGTGGTGGGCGTCGGGCGCGACGTGGTCGAGCTGGCAGAGGGCGACCAGGTCGCGGTGAACCCGTCCCTGCACTGCGGCGAGTGCTTCTACTGCCGGCAGGGCCGGGAGAACCTGTGCGAGCGGTGGGACTCCATCGGCGTCACCAGGTCGGGTGGCGCGGCCGAGTTCGTGGCCGTGCCGGTGGCCAGCTGCGTCAAGCTGCCCGAGCACGTCCGCACCGCGGACGCCGCGCTCATCGAGCCCCTGGCCTGCGCGGTGCGCGGGCTCGACGTGCTGCCGCGCCGTCCGGGCGACCACTACCTGATCTACGGCGCCGGCACGATGGGCCTGATGATGCTCGAGCTCATCAAGCAGGCTGGGGCGGCGAGCGTCGACGTCGTCGACCTCAACGAGGACAAGCTGACGACCGCCCGTCAGCTCGGCTGCAGCAACGCCGTCACCTCCGCCGACGAGCTGTCCGCGCCGCGCGGGTGGGAGGTCGTGGTGGACTGCACCGGCGTGGTCGCCGCCATCGAGGACGGGCTGACCCGGGTGGGCCGCGGCGGCACCTTCCTGCAGTTCGGGGTCTCCGGCGAGAAGGCGCAGGCGCGGTTCTCCCCGTTCCGCGTCTACAACGAGGAGATCACCATCACCGGGTCGATGGCGATCCTGCACTCCTACGAGCGGGCCGCCGAGCTGTTCGCCGCCGGCGTGCTCCAGCCCGACGTCATCATCAGCGACCGGCTCCCGCTCGAGCAGTACGCCGAGGGCATCGAGAGGTTCGCCGGCGGGATCGGCCGCAAGATCCAGGTCCAGCCCGGCCTCTGAGGTGCTGGGCGGCGTGCTCAGCCGTGCGCGGCCGACACCTCCTGCAGCGCGGCCAGCATCGCCGCCACCGCCGGCACCCGGCGCAGGTCCGGGGTGGTCACCGCCACCACCTCGCGCACGCTGGCCGGCGCCAGCGGGCGGATGACGACGTCGTGGGAGTGGGCGCTCTCGCGGACCAGGCCGGGGATGAGCGCCACCCCGAGCCCGGCGGCCACCAGGCCCAGCACCGCCACGTAGTCGTCGGTGGCGTAGGCGATCCGCGGCTGCACGCCGACGGCGGCGCACGCGGCCAGCAGGTGCCCGCGGCACTTGGGGCAGCCGGCGATCCAGGTCTCCTGCGCCAGGTCGGTCAGCGCCACCGACGGCCGGTCGGCCAGCGGTGAGGTGCGGGGGAGCGCCACGTGCAGCGGGTCGGTGAGCAGCGGCACCGCCTCCAGCCCGGCCAGGTCGTCCTGCCCGCGGCCCAGGTCCGCGCCGGGGTAGGAGAAGGCCACCGCCAGGTCGCACTCGCCCTCGCGCAGCAGCCCGAGCGACTCGGGCGGCTCGGCCTCGGCGAAGGACACCTCGACGCCGGGGTGCCGGTCGCGGACCAGCCGCAGCGCCTTGGGCACCAGGGTGGCCGAGGAGGACGGGAAGGCGACCAGCCGCACCCGCCCGGCGCGCAGCCCGGCCACCGCGGCCACCTCCTCCTCGGCCGCGGCCAGGGTGGCCAGCACCGCGGTGGCGTGCCGGGCCAGCACCGCCCCGGCCTCGGTCAGGCGCACCTGCCGGCCGGAGCGGTCGACGACGGCGGTGCCCAGGCGCCGCTCGAGCCGGCGCACGTGCTGGCTGACCGCGGGCTGGGAGTAGCCCAGCTCGCGGGCGGCCCCGGTGAACGAGCCGGTGTCGGCGATGGCCTTGACCAGGCGCAGGGTGGCGGCGTCGACGGGACGGTCCATAACTGCTGATTATCGCTCGGCCAACCAGCTGGGGGTTGTGCAATAGGAGCCCGGCGCCGACGGTGGAGGCATGGCCGCCACGACCTTCCTGCCCGCGACCCTGCAGACCGGCTGGGCCGACCGCTTCGCCGTCGACCCCGGCTACCTCAATGCGGCCACCTCCGGCGTCCCGCCGCTCACCGCCGCGGCCGCGCTGCGCGAGGCGCTGGCCACCTGGGAGACCGGCCACGCCAACGCCGCCGACTACGACGCCGCCGTCGCCCGCTCGCGTTCGCTCTACGCCGGGCTCGTCGGCGTGCCGGACGACCTGGTGGCCGTGGGCAGCCAGACCTCGGTCTTCGCCTCGCTGGTCGCCGGCTCGCTGCCCGACGGCGCCGAGGTGGTCGTCGCCGAGGGCGACTTCACCTCGATGACCTTCCCGTTCATGGTCCACGCCGACCGCGGGATCACCGTGCGGCACGTGCCGCTGCCCGCCCTGGCCGACGCGGTCACCTCTAGCACCGCGCTCGTCGCGTTCAGCCTGGTGCAGTCCGCCTGCGGCACCGTGGCCGACCTCGACGCCGTGCTGGCCGCGGCCGCCCGGGTGGGCGCGCGGACCTTCGTCGACGTCACCCAGGCCGCCGGCTGGCTGCCCTTCGACGCCTCGCGCGTGGACTACTCGGTGAACTCCGGCTACAAGTGGCTGCTCGGCCCGCGCGGCACCGCCTACTTCACCGTCCGCCGCGAGCTGCTGGACTCGCTGCGCCCGGCCACCGCCGGCTGGTACGCCGGCGAGGACGTCTGGTCCTCCACCTACGGCCCGACGATGGCCCTGGCCGCCAGCGCCCGCCGCTTCGACGTCAGCCCGGCCTGGCTGTCCTGGGTCGGCGCGGTGCCCGGGCTCGAGCTGATCGCCGAGATCGGCGTGCCCGCCCTGCACGACCACGGCACCGCCCTGGCCGCGGCCCTGCGCGACGGCCTCGGCCTGCCCCAGCCCGAGCGCCCCTCCCCGGTGGTCGCGCTGCGCGCCGAGGGCGCCGCCGAGCGGCTGGCCGCCGCCGACGTCCGCGCCGCCGTCCGCGCCGGCAAGGTCCGCCTGGCCTTCCACCTGTGGAACACCCTCGACGACGTCGACCGCGCGCTGGCCGCGCTGGCCTGAGGTCGGCTCGCCGGCCCCTCTGCGGCGACCGGCGGCCGGGGGAGACCGATTTGCGCACACAGGCTCGGTCGCGGACGCGGCGTGTCGGCGGCCGGGGGCCGCGACACGCCGTTGCGGACGCCGGGGTCGTGTGCGCAGAACGGTCAAGGGCCGGAGGGTGGCGTCTCACCGGCGGCTACTCGGCCAGCAGCCGCCGCAACGATCTCGCCCGGGTCCGCAGCCGCGGGGGGGGGGGGAGGGGGGGGGGTGGCGGCGGGGGGGCCGGGGGGAGAAAAGCGCGCCGCGCGCGCCGCGCCCCCCCCGGCAACACCCACACCCCC
>JBQCIO010000068.1:0-4344 GCA_051953655.1 Motilibacteraceae bacterium | reverse complement strand
CGAGGACCCGGCCGGGTTCGTGCAGCGCAGCGAGGGCGGCTTGGACAGCGGGCTGGACCTGTCCGCGCTCGAGGGGCTCGGCGAGGCGCCCAGCGAGGGCGACGGCGGGCCGGACGACGAGCGGCCGGAGGCGTGAGCGAGGCGACCGCCGCCGACCCGCTGCACTCCGACCTGCTGCACGCCGACGCGGTGCACTCCGATCCACTGCACGCCGACGCGGTGGCCGTGCTGCGGGCCTGGACCGCACCGGACGAGGAGAACGAGCGGCTCCGGGCCGACTACCTCGCCTTCCTCGCCGACCACCCGGACGGGATGCGGCGGACCTGCGTGCCCGAGCACCTCACCGCCAGCGCCCTCGTCGTCGACGCCGCCGGCGAGCGCGCGCTGCTGACCCTGCACGCCAAGGGCGGGTTCTGGGTGCAGACCGGCGGCCACTGCGAGCCGCAGGACCGCACGCTGGCCGGCGCCGCGCTGCGCGAGGCCACCGAGGAGTCGGGCATCGAGGGGCTGACCGTGCTGCCCGGTCCGGTGGATCTCGACCGCCACGAGCTGTCCGGCGCCTTCGGCACCTGCCGGGCCCACTGGGACGTGCGCTACGTCGTCGTCGCCCCGCCCGGGGCGGTGGAGCGGCGCAGCGAGGAGTCCACCCGCCTGGGCTGGTTCGACCTCGCCGCCATGGCCGAGGGCCGCCTGCACCCCGAGCCCGCCGCCGGCAGCGCCGTCGTCGACCTCGGCCGGCTCGCCCGCGCGGCGCTGGGCGCCCTCGCGACCCGGGCCTGACGGGCGGCTCCCTCCCGGGCAGCGCCCGAACGATCACGTCCACGTGATCGTTCCATGCTTACCGCGACAGATCTGGCGCGGTAAGCATGGAGGGATCACGTCCACGTGATCGTTCCGAACCGGGCCGAGCCCCCACCTCCGAGGCCTACAGCTTGGTCACCCGCACCGCGGTGCCGTAGGCGGCCACCTCCTGGTAGCCGTTGCCGACCTCCGCGCCGTCGAAGCGCATGGCCAGCACCGCGTTCGCCCCGCGCGCCTGGGCCTCGGCGACCAGCCGGGCGATGGCCTCCTCGCGGGACTGCTGCAGCTGCTTGGTGAGCCCCTTGAGCTCGCCGCCCACGATGGCCTTGAAGCTGGCACCGAGCTGCGCGCCGACGTTGCGGGCGCGCACGGTGAGGCCGAACACCTCGCCGTAGACGTCGTCCACGCGGTAGCCCGGCAGGTCGTTGGTGGTCGTGATGATCACGACGACGGAGCGTAGGGGCGGGCGACGTCGACGCGTCGAAGGCGCGCTGGGAGCGCCCAGGTGGTGCCGGGTGGATCGAGCCGACGGTGGACCACCAGACACGTCCTAGTCGTCGGAGACGTCGAGCCCGGCGGTCGCGGCGACGCCCTCGAGGTAGCCGCGGGCGCGCTCGGCCTTGGGGTAGGCGGCCACCAGCGCCCAGAAGTCCGGGCCGTGGCCGGGCACCAGCAGGTGGGCGAGCTCGTGGACGAGCACGTAGTCGACGACCCAGGGCGGCATGCCCTGCAGCCGGCGGGACAGGCGGATGCTGGCGTCGGCCGGGGTGCACGAGCCCCACCGGCTGCCCTGGTTGTCCACCCAGCGGACGGTCCGCGGCAGGGCCTTGCCGCCGAGGTGGCGGCGGGCGAGCTCCTCGGCCCGGACCAGCAGCGCGTCGTCGGACGGGCGACGGCGCTGCTCGCGGGCGGTGACGCGCTCGACCATCTCGGCCACCCAGCGCTGCTCCTCCGCCCGGGTCATCCGAGCCGGCAGCATGACCACCACGGTGTCGCCCTCGCGGTAGGCCGAGACGGTGCGGCGGCGGCGGTCGCTGCGGCGCACCTCGACGCGCACGTCCTCCCCGGAACCCTCGGGCCCCGGGGTCGGCCTCGCCTGCGCCGGCCCCCGCACGCTCCAGGACGGTACCGGAGCGGGGACCGGTCGGGGGGACGCTCGCGGCGACGACCCCTGGGCAGCCTGCGCGCACCACCGACCGACGGCCCGCCGCCCGTCCGGCGAGGTCGCCCGGCGCGGCACCCGGCACGTCCCCCGGCCCCCCGCCCGAGGACTTTTTCGTCCACAGCCTCCCGAGGACGTCTGCGCAGGTCAGCAGGGGTGCCGCACCGGCATCCCCAGATCTGTCCACAGCTCGGCGCGCAGGCTGTCCCCATCCAGGATCGGCCTGTCCCCACCGCCTCCCCAGCCCCCTCCACAGGCCCGACCCGCTGCTCGTTGACGCCTCCAGCGCGGCCTGCCTACGGTCGGCGGCAACGAGGCCCCCGGGACGTCGGGGGATCCGAAGCGCAAGGGGAAGGCGCGCCGGGTCCCACCGCTTCCGGGGGCCTCGTGACGTCCGCCCCCCAGGGCCTGGCCGGCCGGCTCTAGCGCCCGGTGAACCGGGGCGCGCGCCGCTCCCGCCGGGCCGCCAGCCCCTCCTGCAGGTCCGCGCCGGCCAGCGTGACCGGCTGGGCCAGGCTCTCCCACTGCAGCGCCTCCTCGAACCCGCCGTGCCCGCCGTCGCGCAGGGCCAGCGTGGTGAGCCGGGTCGCGACCGGGGCGGCCGCGGCGATCCGTCCGGCCACCTCCAGCGCGTGGGCGAGCACCCGCTCACGCGGCACCGCCGCGTTGACCAGGCCCAGCCCGGCCGCCTCGGCGCCGCTGACGACCCGGCCGGTGAGCAGCAGCTCCCGGGCGACCCCCAGCCCGGCGACGTCGGGCAGCAGCCAGGTGGTCGCCATGCCCGGGTGCATGCCCAGGCTGGTGAACGGCACGGCGAGCTTGGCGTCGTCGGCGGCGTAGCGGAGGTCGCAGGCCAGCGCGAGGGTCAGCCCGGCGCCGATCGCTGCGCCGTTGACCGCTGCGACGGTGGGCACCTCGAGCCGCCGGATGGTCAGCCAGGCCCGGTAGAAGGCCAGCATCCGGCTGCGCAGGGCGGGCACGGTCGCGTCGGGGGCGGCTGGTCCGGCCTCGGCAGCCGAGCCGGCCCCCAGAGAGGCCAGCCAGGACACGTCACCACCGGAGCAGAAGGCCGGCCCGGCGCCGGTCACCACCACGCAGCGCAGGTCGGGGTCCGCGGCCAGCGCGGTCATCAGGCGCTGCCACGAGCCGGTCATGGGGTCGGACATCTTGTTGCGCTGGTCGGGCAGGTCGAGCGTCACGACGGCGACCCGGTCCGGCCGGGCCTGCACCGACAGGTCCTCGTACGCCGCCCCGGCCCAGGCCGGCTGCCAGTCCGAGAGGCCGGTCGCAGGGGCCGCCGAGGCGTCCGTCGCAAGGTCGGTCGCGGAGTGGCGCTGCTGGGTCATGAGCGGAGGCTACGGCGGGTGCCCGGGCAGGACGCGCGCCGCGCCTGACGCCCGCGTGCCGCGCGCTGCCGTAGGGTGCTGCGCAGGGACCGCCCCGCGTGGGCGTCCGAGGAACAGCCCAGCTGGACCATTCGACCCCACTTTTCGAAGGAGAACACCGTGGCGGAGAGCTACACGGGCGAGGCGTACTGCGTGAAGTGCAAGGAGAAGCGCGAGTTCACCGGCGAGATCAAGGTGAACGAGAAGGGCACCCGCATGGCGCAGGGCACCTGCCCGGTGTGCGGCACCAAGCTCAACCGCATCCTCGGCAAGGCCTGAGCCCGCTCAGCAGCCCGCTGCCTTCTGGAGGGCGGCTCCCCGACGGGGGGCCGCCCTCCGGCGCGTCCGGCCCTCCTCGCGCCCCCTGTGGACGGTGCCGGACGGGCCGGCCCGGCCCGTGCCAGCCTTCTCGACCTGACCTCGCGTCGGCGCGGGGTAGGCCGACACGGCTGGCCCGGAGGTGACGTGCGACCCCTGCTCAACCCGGCGCTGCGGCGCACCTGGCGCGACGAGAGCACGCTGCAGCTGGGCACCGACCCGGCCCGCGCCGTCGTCCTCACCGGGATCGACGCCGCCAGCCGTCGGCTGCTCGCGGCCCTGGACGGCACCCGCAGCACCGCCGACGTCCTCGCGCTCGCGGCGCGGCTGGGGGTCCCCGCCGGGCAGGCGCACCGGCTGCTCGACCTCCTGCACGACGCCGGGGTGCTGGTCGACGCCGGCGCCCCGCCGCCCCCGGGTCAGCCGCACCTGCGGGCGCGGCTGGCGCCCGACCTCGCCGCGCTCACCCTGGCCGATCCCGACGGCGCCGATGCCGCGCTGGCCCGGCGCCGGGGAGCCCGGGTGCGGGTGGTGGGGCTCGGCCGGGTGGGCACCAGCGCCGCGCTGCTGCTGGCCGCGGCCGGCGTCGGGAGCGTGCTCCCCCAGGACCCGCGCCCGCTCACCCCGGCCGACGTGCCCTCCGGCGGCCTGCCGCCCGCCTTCGGCCGGCCGGGCAGC
>JBQCIO010000067.1:0-12171 GCA_051953655.1 Motilibacteraceae bacterium | reverse complement strand
GTCGACGTCGGCCAGCGCGCGCGCCACCCGCGCACCGCGGTCGGCCACCGCCCCGGCCAGCGCGCGGCGCAGCCGCTCGACGCCCTCCCCCGTGCGCGCCGACGCCGCCACCACCCGGGGCCGGTCGATGCCGTCCTCGCGCAGCAGCCGGCGCAGGACGGCCTGGCAGGCCTCCCGGGCGGCCGGGTCGAGCCGGTCGACCTGGTTGAGGACGACCAGGGTGACGTCGGCGTGACCGGCGAGCGGGCGCAGGTACTGCTCGTGCAGGGCGGCGTCGGCGTACTTCTGCGGGTCCACCACCCAGACCAGCAGGTCGACCAGCTCCACGAGCCGGTCCACCTCGAGCCGGTGCGAGAGCGTGGTCGAGTCGTGGTCGGGCAGGTCGAGCAGCACCAGGCCGCGCAGGTCGCGCTCCCGGTCCGCGTCCAGCACGGACTCGCGGACCACCCGGTGCCGGCGCGGGATGTCCAGCCACGCCAGCAGCTCGCCGGCGCCCTCCGGGCCCCACACGCAGGCCAGGGCCTCGCTGGTGGTGGGCCGGCGCACGCCGGTCTCGGCCAGGTCCAGCCCGGCCAGCGCGTTGAACAGCGTCGACTTCCCGCTGCCGGTGGCTCCGGCGAGCGCCACCACGGTGTGCTCGGCGGACAGCCGCATCCGCTCCCCGGCCCGCCCGACCACCCGCTCGGCCTCCGCCACGGCGTCGGGGTCGAGCCGGTCGGCGCCCAGCGCCAGCGCCTCCTGCAGCGCGGTGAGCCGCACGGGCAGGCGGGCCGGGTCCCAGGCGGCGGTCTCCGGCTCGGGCGCTGCGCGCCGGGCGCTCACCGGGCCCCCTCGGCCAGTGCCGCCACCTGCCGGGCAGCCCGCAGCAGCTCGCGCGAGGACGTGCTCTCCTCCAGGTGGGCGTCGAGGGGGCGGGTGAACCGCTCCCTCTCCTGCGCCAGCAGGGCGTCCACCCGGGCGCGCAGGTCCTCGCGCGCCCGCGCGGCCAGGGTGCGCACCGCCTGGTCGCCCAGCAGCGCCTCGAGCACCTTCTGCGACAGCGCCGACGCCCCGCCGGCCACGACGACCTCACCCCCCGTGATCCCGCCGGTGCTGGCGAACACGGCGACCATGACCGCGAGCCCCACCCCGTTGACGCCGTAGGCCAGGAACTGCGCGGACCGCTTGCGTCCGCCGCCCTCCCGGCGCACCAGCTCCAGCACCGCGCCCTGCCAGTCGCGGACCGTGCGCCCGACCCGCTCGCGCAGCTCGTCGCTGACCCGGTCGGCGGCCGGCACCTCGGCCAGCAGGGCCCGGCCGGCCGGGGCAGCCCGCCAGGCCGCAGCCGTGCGCTCGGCGGCCCGGTCGGCCTCGGCCAGCACCAGCGCCTCCACCCCGCTCTCCAGCGCCACCGCCAGCTCGTCGGTGGGCCGCTGCCGGCCGCGCACCGCCGCGCCGACCGCGTCGCGCGCCCGACCCACCCGCACCTGCAGCGCGCGCAGAAGGTCGCTGGTGCCCACGACGTCCTGCCACCGGGCCAGCACCTCGCCGCGCAGCAGCGACCCGTCCTTCACCCCCGCCTCCACCGCCTCCGACGCGTCGTCGTAGGCGGTCACGGCGACGGCGCGCAGCTGCGCGGCCACCCGCTCCTGCTCCTCCAGCCCGGCGGCCAGCGGCGCCACCCGCTGCGGGTAGGAGGACAGCACCCCGCGCAGGGTGCGCCGCACGACGGCGGCCCGGGCGGCGGCGTCGACCGAGAGGCCGGACAGCCAGCCGCGCAGCGGCGCCACCGCCGGCTCGGGCAGCAGCCCCCCGTGCAGCGGCACCTCCGGAACCACGAACAGCGGCGAGTCGCCCAGCCCCTCGGCCCGCAGCATGCCGGCGAGGTCCGCCCGGACCTCCTCCAGCGCCTCCCGCGGCACCCGGTCGAGCACCACGGCCACCGCGGCGCTGCGCGCCGACGCCTCACGGAGCAGCGCCCACGGCACGGCGTCGGCGTAACGGGCCGCGGTGGTGAGGAAGAGCCACAGGTCGGCGGCGGCCAGCAGCTGGGCGGCCAGCTCGCGGTTGGCGGTGACGACGCTGTCGACGTCGGGAGCGTCCAGCAGCGCGAGGCCCCTCGGCACGGCCGGCTCGGCGACCAGCCGCAGCGCACCGGCGTCGTCGCCGGCGGAGGCATCGCCGGTGGCCCGGGCCAGCCCCGGCAGCAGCCGGTGCCCGCCGGCACCGCCGGCACCGCCGGACAGGAACCACGCGGCATCGTCGGGATGGTGGGCCAGCACCGGCCCGCGGGTGGTGGGCCGCAGCACCCCGGAGGCGCTCACCACGCTGCCCACCAGGGAGTTGACCAGCGTCGACTTGCCCGCACCGGTGGAGCCGCCCACCACGACCAGCAGCGGGGCGTCGAGTCGGGCCAGCCGCGGCAGCACGTAGTCGTCGAGCTGCGCCACCAGCGACGCCCGCAGCGCGCGGACCTCGTCGACGCCTTGGGCGGCCAGGGGCAGGCGCGCCGCGGCCAGCCGCCCGCGCAGCGCCTCGGCCGCGGCGGGCAGCTCCGCGGACCCGGGAGCCCCGGGCGCCTCGCCGACCATGCCGACAGGGTGCCCGCTCGATGATCGCGTCAACAACCTGAGCGCTCACCCCGGCGGGTCGGCCCGTCGCCGGGCAGCGGTCGAGCGGCCGGCCGGAGCGCCCCGGACCGTCACGAACCGGGCACGACCCGGCCGCTGGAACCCCTAGTGCGCCCGATCCGCGCCCCGGCACGGCAGGATCTACCCCACAGGTCCCGCACGAAGGAGATGGATCCCCTTGTCGACCCGACCCCTGACCCGCCGCAAGGCCGTCGCGACTGCCGCCGCGATCACCGCCGGCGCCGCGCTGGTGCTCACCGGCTGCGGCAGCAGCTCGTCCGGCGGCAGCTCGACCACCGCGGGCAGCGGCGGCGGCGCCAGCACCTCCGCCGCCCCCAGCGCCTCGGCCGACACCGGCCTGGCCAGCAAGGTGCCCGACAGCATCAAGAGCGACGGCAAGATCCTGGTCGGCACCGACTCGACCTACGCCCCCAGCGAGTTCCTCGACACCGACGGCAAGACGATCATCGGCTTCGACGTCGACCTCTTCGACGCGGTCGCGCAGAAGCTCGGCCTCAAGGCCGAGTTCCAGACCGCGCCCTTCGACTCGATCATCGCCGGCGTCGGCTCGGGCAAGTACGAGATCGGCGTCTCGTCCTTCACGGTCAACGCCGACCGCGAGAAGCAGGCGACCATGATCAGCTACTTCAACGCCGGCACCCAGTGGGCGACGAAGAAGGGCAACCCGAACAACATCGACCCCAACGACGCCTGCGGCAAGAAGATCGCCGTGCAGAAGGGCACCGTGCAGGTCGACGACCTGGCCGCCAAGTCCAAGAAGTGCACCGACGCGGGCAAGCCCGCCATCACGGTGGACCAGTACGCCGGTCAGGACCAGGCCACCGCCTCGATCGTGTCGGGCAAGGACGCCGCCGGCCTGGCCGACTCCCCCGTCATGGCCTACGCCGTCCAGCAGACCAACGGCCAGCTCGAGCTGCTCGGCGACGTCTACGACGCCGCCCCCTACGGCTACGTGGTGAAGAAGGACCAGACCGACTTCGGCCAGGCCATCGCCGACGCGGTCAAGGCCCTCATCGCCGACGGCACCTACCAGAAGGTGCTGGAGAAGTGGGGCGTGCAGGCGGGCGCCATCACCGACCCGACCGTCAACCCCAGCGTCGGCTGACGCAGCCGGGATCACGCCCGAGTTCGCGCGAGACGACGCGAGACGACGAAGGACTGCGAGGGACTCGTCGATGACGACCCAGACGCACGCACCGGCACCGCCCGAGCAGATCGAGGCGGTGCCGGTGCGGCACCCCGGCCGCTACGTGGGCGCGGCGGTCGTGGCCGTGCTCGCCGCCATGCTGATCAACATGCTCGTCACCAACCCGGTGTTCGAGTGGCGCTTCATGGTGGACAACATGTTCCGGCCGCCGGTGCTGGAAGGCGTCCGGACCACCCTGATCATGACGATCCTGGCCATGGTCATCGGCGTGGTGCTCGGCATCCTGGTGGCCGTCGCCCGGCTCTCACCGAACCCGGTGGTGTCGGGCGCGGCCTGGGTCTACACCTGGTTCTTCCGGGCGATCCCGCGTTATGTCCTGCTGTTCTTCGTGGCCAACCTCGGCGCGCTGTACCCCCAGTACGCCCTGGGCATCCCGTTCGACCACCAGATCATGTCCGCGCTGGGGCTGTCCGGCGACCTCCGGTTCGCCTCGCTGGACGGCAACCAGATCTTCGCCGGCTTCACCGCCGGCCTCATCGGTCTGTCCCTGTCCGAGGCGGCCTACATGGCCGAGATCGTGCGCGCCGGCATCCAGTCGGTGGACCCCGGTCAGGCCGAGGCGGCCGCCGCGCTGGGCCTGTCCCGCGGCAAGACGATGCGCAGGGTCGTGCTCCCCCAGGCGATGCGGGTCATCGTGCCGCCCACCGGCAACGAGACCATCGCCATGCTGAAGGACACCTCGCTGCTCATCGCGGTGCCGGTCACCATCGAGCTGTTCTTCCAGCTGCAGACCATCGGCGCCCGCACCTTCAAGATCATCCCGATGTCGATGGCCGCCATCCTCTGGTACCTGGCCCTGTCCAGCGTGCTGATGGTGGGCCAGTACTTCCTCGAGCGTCGCTTCTCCCGCGGCTTCGGCCAGCGCCAGACCAAGCAGCAGAAGGCCCAGGCGGCCGAGGCGGCCGCCCGCACCGTCGGAGGGTCGCACTGATGGCCAGCACCACCGCGGGGACCGACGGCGTCCCGATGGTCCGGGCCGAGGAGGTCTGCAAGTCCTTCGGCCACCTCGAGGTGCTCAAGGGCATCAGCCTGGAGGTGGCCCGCCGCGAGGTGATGTGCATCATCGGCCCGTCCGGCTCGGGCAAGTCCACGTTCCTGCGCTGCATCAACCACCTCGAGCAGATCAACGGCGGCCGGCTGTGGGTGGACGGCGAGCTCGTCGGCTACCACGAGCGCGGCGGCAAGCTGCACGAGATGAAGGAGAAGGAGGTGGCCGCGCAGCGCCGGGACATCGGCATGGTGTTCCAGCGGTTCAACCTCTTCCCGCACATGACCGCGCTGGAGAACGTCGTCGAGGCGCCGGTGCAGGTCAAGGGCGTCAGCAAGGGGCAGGCCCGCGAGCGCGGTGCCGAGCTGCTCAAGCGGGTGGGCCTGGCCGACAAGACCCACGCCTACCCCAACCAGCTCTCCGGCGGTCAGCAGCAGCGGGTGGCCATCGCCCGCGCGCTGGCCATGGAGCCCAAGCTCATGCTCTTCGACGAGCCGACCAGCGCCCTGGACCCCGAGCTGGTCGGCGAGGTCCTCGACGTCATGCGCGGGCTGGCGGCCGAGGGCATGACGATGGTCGTCGTCACCCACGAGATGGGCTTCGCCCGCGAGGTGGGCGACACCCTCGTCTTCATGGACGGCGGCGTCGTCGTGGAGGCCGGGGACCCCAAGGAGGTCCTCACCAACCCCCAGCACCAGCGCACGCAGTCGTTCCTGTCCAAGGTGCTGTAGGGCCGTTCCCTCCACGCCCGCGCGCGCCCCAGGCTCCTACACCGCGTCGGCATGACCCACGCGTGCACTGGGAACGGGTCTGTCCATGCGTGCAGCCCGTCGCGCCCCGGCCAGCGTGCGCCCGCACCCGCGACGGCTGGGTCGGCGGGTCCTGCGCCGGCTGGAGCCGGGTCCTGCCCTGCGGGTGGTGAAGACCGCCTTGGCCGGTGCCCTGGGCTGGTTCGTGGCGACCCGCCTGCTCGGCGCGCCGTCCCCCTGGTTCGCCACCATCGCCGCCGTCGTCACCGTGCAAGCCACGGTGCGCCGCACCGTCCTCAACGGCGCCCGCAACGTGGTGGCCACCCTGCTCGGCGTGCTGCTGGCCTACGTCTCGGTGCGGATGCTCGGCATCTCCAGCTGGAGCATCGGGCTGGTCCTGCTGATCGCGGTGGCGCTCGGCCGCTGGCGCCGCCTGGGCGAGGCGGGCACCGACGTCCCGGTGGTGGCGGTGTTCGCCATGACGGTGGCCGGCGCCTCCGAGCAGACCGCCCTGGCCGAGCGGGTGCTCGAGACCGGGCTGGGCGCGCTCATCGGCGCCGCCGTCACGCTGCTCGTGGTGCCGCCGCTGCGGGTCGGTGAGGCCGAGCGGGACCTGCACCGCACCGCCACCCGCACCTGCGAGCTGCTGCACGACGTCGCCGAGGGGCTGGACGGGGACTGGGACGCCAAGCGGGCCCGCGACTGGCTGCGCCGGGCAGAGGAGGTGCGGCGCCTGGCGGCCCGCACCAGGGAGACGGTCCGCGGCGCGCAGGAGAGCCTGCGGCTCAACCCGCGGCGCCGGCTGCAGGCGGTGGACCCGGACGGCTACGTGGCCGCGGCCACCACCCTCGGCCGCGTGGCCGACCAGCTCTACGCGGTGGTGCGCACCCTCGGCGACGCCGCCGACGACTCGAGCCGGATCCCTCTGCCGGGCAACGACTTCCTCACCTCCTACGCCGACCTGCTGCGCCGGACCGGCACCGTGGTGTCCTCCTTCGGCCACCGCACCGCCGACGGCGATGGCCCGGCCCCGGTCCAGGAGGCGGTGGAACGGGCCACGGTCCGCCTGGACGACGTCGTCGAGCAGGTGCGCGAGCAGGGCCTGCAGGACGTGGAGGCGTGGCCGGCCTACGGCGCGCTGCTCACCGACGTCGAGCGGATGGTCCTCGAGCTCGGCCACCGCGGCGAGGAGGCGCTGGTGCCCGAGGCTCCCCCGCGGCGGATCCGGCTGGTCTGAACGGCCCTGCTACTGGGACGACGACGCCGGGCTGGACAGGAACCACTTGCCGTTCAGCCGGATCGCCTGCTGGTCGCCGTCCTTGCTCGGCTGGCCGCCGAAGGTGATGGCGTCCTGCGGCACGAACGCGCCGTCGCCGGCGATCTTCACCGCGCCCTCGTCGACCTTCACGTCCTTCAGCTGCGCACGCAGCGCGTCGGTGTAGTGCTGCTTGAGAGCGAGCTGGCACGAGCCGAACTTCAGCAGCAGCTGCGGGATGACCGAGGGGTCGATCAGCGAGCACCCGGTGGCCAGGTCGTTCTGCGCCACCGCCTGGTAGAACGCGGTCACCACGGCGGCCGGCGAGGCGTGCGCGGGGCTCACCGCACCCGTCGTGCCGCCGGTCGCACCGGTCGAGGGGGCGGTGGAGGATCCCATGCCGGCCGACGTGGACGTGGACGGACCGCTCGTGCCGCTGGAGGAGCCGCTGCAGCCCGCCAGCGCGCCGACGACGAGTCCGGCCGCGGCGAGCAGGGCCAGTCCGCGCAGCCGCCGGTCCCTCCCGGCCGCCGGCGCCGCCCAGACCCCGGCCCCGCTGCCCTGATCGTGCATCCGTCCGCTCCCACCCTGTCCGTGCTCCGACATCAGGGCGAGTCTGACCGATGGATGCCGGCCGGCACGAACCGGCTCCCCCGCCGCAGCGCGGGGCTAGACGAACAGCAGCTGTGCGCCTTCGGTCTTCTCGATGAAGTCGGCCGCGCTGATGATGCCCTCGACGTCGTCGCGCAGGTCGGCCATGGACAGGTGGTTCATGTCCGCCGACATCCGGCAGGCCCACAGGTGGCCGCCGGCGGCCACGATCTGGTCGAGGAACTCGGGCACCTCCGGCACGCCCAGCTCGGCGATCTGCTTCTTGAGCTGGTGGGTGGCGTAGCCGGTCACGCCCGGCAGCGGGGCGAGCGCCTGCGGCAGGTGCGCATCGCGACCGGGCAGGTGCATCGCGGTGTTGCCCACCGGGGAGAACTGCAGGTCGTTCATCCGGGACCTGGTGATCATGTCGAAGCCCCAGAACGTGAAGAACAGGTGCGTCTCCACGCCCTCACCCAGGGCCGCGTTGGCCAGGATCAGCCCGGGGTAGGCCATGTCCAAGGTGCCCTTGGAGCAGATGATGGCCAGCTTGCGCCCACCCTCGTCCTCGTCGCCGAAGTCCGGCATCAGAGCCGGCTTGCTCGTCGGGCCGGCCGTGGTCGTCATCGCCGCTCTCCCTCTCTGACCGTCAATCTCTGCAACGTCTTCTCAGACACAACCGTGCGGCTTGGGCAGGCCGGCGATGTAGGCCATCTTCTTGGCCGGCTTCTTGGGGAAGAGGACGAACTGCTCCTTGACCGGGACCCCGCCGACCGACTGCACCCGGCGGCTGGTGGCGGTCTCGCCCTGCGCCGCGTAGTCCTCGCGCAGGAAGCGGATCACCTTCCAGTGCTGCTCGGTGAGGTCGATGCCGATCTGGGCGGCGAGCACCTTGGCGAGGTCCTCGTCCCACTCGGAGTACTCGGTGAGGAAGCCCTCGTCGTCGACGTGGACCTGGTGACCGCCGATCTCGGTGACGGGCATGGGAATCCCTCTCTCGCGCTAGCGGTGCGACGGGGCGGTCGGTACCGCCGAGGCGGCCTCGGCGTGCTTGCCGGCCATGGACATCAGCGCCGGCACCGGCATCGGCCGCCCGGGCAGCAGCACGTGCCAGTACGCCCAGCGGAAGCCGAGCTTGCCCCAGTGGTTGGCCCGGCTCTCCTCCAGCAGGGTGAACGGACCGATGCCGGGCACCGGGTAGCGCCCGGGGAGCGGCTCGGTGTCGTAGTTGAAGTCGATGAGCAGGCCCTTGCCGTAGCCGGACTCGATGAAGCAGTTGGCGTGCCCGTCGAACAGGTGCGTCATCGGCCGACCGTGCACGTGGTCGAGGAAGTTCTCGGTGAACAACTCGACCGAGAAGTGCGCCACCGACCCGGCCTTCGACGCCGGGATGTCCGAGGCGTCGCCCAGCGCGAACACGTTGTCGTGCTTGCGGGACTGCAGCGTCCCGCGGTCGACCGGGACGTAGTTCAGCTCGTCGCCCATTCCTGAGCGCGCCACGAAGTCCGCACCCATGTTGAGCGGGATGGTGACCAGGACGTCGAACGGCACCTCGCGCTCGTCCATGGACACCAGCCGCCGCCGCTCGGCGTCGACCCGGTCCACGACGAAGTCCGGCTCCAGGGCGATCCGGCGCTGCTCGAGCATCCCGCCCAGGTGCCGGCTCGCCACCGGCTTGGTGAAGGCGCCCTCCAGCGGGGTCACGTAGGTGATCTCGACCTCGTCGCGCACCCCGAGCTCGGCCAGGTGCGCGTCCACGAGGAAGGTGAACTCCAGCGGGGCCACCGGGCACTTGATGGGCATCTCGACCAGCTGGACGACCAGTCGGCCTGCCTGGAACGTGCGCAGCCGCTCGCGGAGCGCGAGCGCACCGGGCAGCGTGTAGAAGTCGTAAACGCTGCGCCGCGGCAGCGGTTCGCTGACGCCGTCGGCCATCCCCTCGAGCATGCCGGGCGTCTGGTCCGGCCGCGGCGAGGTGCCGGTGGCCACGACCAGGTAGTCGTAGCCGAGCTCGCGGCCGTCGGCCAGGTGCACCTTCTCCGCAGCGGGGTCCACGCCGTCGATCTCGCCGAGCACGAGCTCGACCCCGTCGGCGAGCAGACGGCTGCGCGGCCGCACCAGGTCGCTGCGCTCGTAGACGCCGAAGGGCAGCAGCAGCAGCCCGGGTTGGTAGAGGTGCTCGTCGTCGCGGTCCACGACGGTGATCTGCCACTGCGCGTTGTCCAGCCGCTTGCGCAGCTTGTTGGCCACCATCGTCCCCGCGGTGCCGCCACCCAGGATGAGAAGTCGTCGCAGCTGCCGTTGCACGATGCCTCCCGCAGCCGAGCGCCGCCGCCGGCCGCGGCGACGTCTGTCCCGATCCTGCGCGGCACCGGCTCGGGCGCGGCAGGGCCGGACGTCCCCCGCGGGCGGCGACGACGGCGGATGTCCGGTCCGGCCCCGTGCCGCCGGTGCGCCGCGCCCTGGTGCAGGCTGGAGCGGTGACCGCCGTGACCCCGAAGCCATCCGCTCCGGCACCCCAGGACGCGCCGCGTTCCCGGTTCGCCCGGCTAGGTCGCTTCGTGGCCCGCCGGCGCCGGCTCGTCCTGGTGCTCTACGTCGTCGGGCTGCTGGTGGCCGGCGCGCTCGGCTCGCAGCTGTTCGGCTCGCTCAAGTCCGAGGGCTTCGACGACCAGGGCAGCGAGTCGGCCCGGGCGGCGCGCGCGCTCACCGGAGAGTTCGGCGTGCAGGACCCGCTCGCGGTGCTCGCCGTGCGCTCCCCCGGCGGCGTCGACGACCCCGCCGGCGCAGCGGCCGCCACCGGACTGGTGCGGGAGATCTCCGCCCGCCCGGGGGTGCAACAGGTCGTCTCCTACTGGACGTCGGGGAAGCCCGAGGCCCTGCGCGGGCGGGACGGGCAGAGCGGCGAGGTGCTCGTCTACGGCGCCCCCGGCAGCGACCAGCAGGCCACCGGGCGGGCGATCGACCAGGCCTACAGCGGCAGCCACGACGGGCTGGAGGTGCACGTCGGCGGCTTCGCGGTGGTGGGCCACGCCATCAACTCGCACGTCACCAAGGACCTCGCCCGGGCCGAGGCGGTCGCGATCCCGCTCACCCTCCTGCTGCTGCTGGTGGTCTTCGGCACCGCCGTGTCCGCCGCGCTGCCGTTCTCGGTCGCCGCCGGCGCCATCCTCGGCAGCTTCCTGGTGGTCTGGCTGGTCACCCGGGTGACCGACGTCTCGGTGTTCGCGCTCAACCTGATCACCGGTCTCGGCCTGGGCCTCGGCATCGACTACGCCCTGCTGGTCGTCAACCGGTTCCGGGAGGAGCTCGGCCGCGGGCACGACGTCGAGGCGGCGGTGGAACGCACGGTGGCGACGGCCGGCAAGACCGTCGTCGTGTCCGGGCTGACCGTGTGCGTGGTCCTCGCCTCCCTGCTGTTCTTCCCGCAGTACTTCCTCGTCTCTCTCGGCTACGCCGGCGTGGCGGTGACCCTGCTCGCCGTCGCCTCGACCGTCACCGCGCTGCCCGCGCTGCTGGCCGTCCTCGGGCCGCGCATCGACCGGCTCAAGGTCCGCCGCGGGCTGACCCCGCGCGACGAGGGCGCCTGGTCCCGGATCGCCCACGTCGTCATGCGCCGGCCCTGGCCGGTGCTGATCGGCGTGCTGGCGCTGCTGCTGGCGCTCGCCTCGCCGGCCCTCTCGGCCACCTTCAGCCAGGTCGACGCCCGCGTGCTGCCGCCCTCGGACCCGGCCGCGGTCGCCTCCCGGGTCGTCGGCGAGCAGTTCCCGGGCCGCGAGGCGACGCCGGTCGACGTCATCCTGCCCGGCGGTGCGAGCGAGCCGGGCCAGGTGCAGGCGTACGCCGAGGCGCTCTCCCGGGTGGACGGCGTCAAGCAGGTGACGACGCCGGCCGGGGTCGTGGCCGACGGGCGCGTGGTCGCCCCCAACCCGCAGCCGCAGAGCTTCACAGCGGGTCCGGACGTGCGGCTGTCGGTCGTGGGCACCGTGGAGCCGCGCAGCGCGGCCGGGCAGCGGCTGGTCAAGGACCTGCGGGCGGTCCCCGCCCCGGTGCCCGACCGGCTGGTGGGCGGGGCGGCGGCGGCCTTCACCGACTCCCAGGACGCGCTGGTGTCCAGCGGCCGCTGGGCCCTGCTGTGGATCGCCGGCGCCACCCTCGTGGTGCTGTTCCTCTTCACCGGCAGCGTGGTCCTCCCGGTGAAGGCGCTGGTGCTCAACGTGCTCAGCCTGGGCGCGACGCTCGGGGTGCTGGTCTGGGTGTTCCAGGAGGGGCACCTGCGCAGCCTCTTGGGGGGCTTCACCGTCACCGGCACCATCGACACCTCCACCGGCCTGCTGGTGGCCGTCGTCGCGTTCGCGCTGTCGATGGACTACGAGGTCTTCCTGCTCTCCCGGATCAAGGAGGAGCACGACGCCGGCAGCGGCACGGTCGAGTCCGTCGCCCTGGGCCTGCAGCGCTCCGGCCGGATCATCACCGCCGCCGCCCTGCTCCTGGCCGTGGTCTTCGCCGCCTTCCTCAGCGCCAGCGTGACCAGCATCAAGCTGCTCGGCCTCGGCGTCGCCTTCGCGATCCTCCTCGACGCCACCGTGGTGCGCGGCCTGCTCGTGCCCGCCTTCATGCGCCTGGCCGGCCGCTGGAACTGGTGGGCCCCGGCGCCCCTCGCCGCGCTGCACCGCAGGATCGGCCTGCGCGAGGGCTAGCCGCCGATCTTGATCGAATCGTTGGGGTGAGGGTGCCCCAGAGCCAATAGGTTC
>JBQCIO010000066.1:0-35850 GCA_051953655.1 Motilibacteraceae bacterium | reverse complement strand
GGGGTCGACCGGCTGCTGGAGCTGGCCGGGCCCGACGCCGACCTGTCGCGGCTCATTGTTGAGCTTCGCCAGCTCGGCGGCGCGACCACCCCCCCGGCGCCGGGACCGTACGCGCTGTCCTGCCTGGACGGCGAGTTCGTGCTGTTCGCGCTCGGCATGGCGCCGGTGCCGGCCCTCGCCGAGCACGGCCGCGCCGAGGCCCAGCGGGTGGTCGAGGCGATGCGCCCGTGGGCCAACGAGCGGCACTACCTGAACTTCGCCGAGGACGCCGTCGACGCGGCCAGCGGCTACGACCCGGCATCGGCGCAGCAGCTGGCCCGGCTGCGCGAGCAGCTCGACCCGACCGGTGTGCTGCAGCCGAACCACCCGGTGCGCGGCTGACCGAGCAGCGCCCCCCGTCCGCCGGTCGGGGGGCGCTGCCGGCGCCCTGAGCCGGTCGTCAGACGGTGGCTTTCTGGTCCTCCGTCGACGGGGAGCCCGACCCGACCGCCTCCTGCGAGGGAGCGGTCGCCGTCCCCTTCTCCTTGCTCTTCCCCGACTTCTTGGCCCGGTGGTGCCGCCTTTTCTTGGCCGGCGCCGCCTTCGCCGCCTTCGCCGGCATCGCCCCACCGAAGCTCTGGTACATCTCCATGACCACGTCGCTGTAGGTCTTGCCGTAGACGAGGCCGAGGAACACCTCCGCGATCATCTCGCGCGGCTTGCTGCCGTACTCGGACACCTCCTTGACGGCGATCTCCTGGTAGGCGCGCCCGTCGGTGTGCTCGCCCCTGAAGACCGACCCCCACATGCCCTGGAACTTGCCCGGGTCGTTGTGGAAATGGAGCATGTGGCCGAGCTCGTGCACGATGGTCCCCACGCCGCTCGGATCCAGTGCGGTGCTGGAGAACTTGAAGGCGCTGGGGTCCATCACGCTCTTCGCGTCGAGCGGGTTGTTGATGTTGGCCGAGCTCACGTGCATGAAGTCCGGTGCCCAGAACACCGCCCGGTTGGACTGGTCTCCGACGTCCTGCACCGAGCAGTCCTTGGCGCTCTTGGTCACCTGGATGCCGCGACCGAGCTTGGGCAGGTTGAGCTTGAAGGGAGGCACGGTCCAGCCGGCCGCTTGGACCTTCGTCACCGCCGCCTGGACCTGCCCCCAGCGCGCCTGGTAGTTCACGTCCCCCGGGTTGTAGGTGACGGTGATGGTCGTGCCGCCGACGGTGAACGCCTTGGTCTCGTCGGGCACCGGCTCGGCCTTGCCCTCCTTCTCCGCCAGGACGTTCTCCAGCTCGGGGAAGATCGTCTTGCCGGTGACCGAGTTCGTGAAGCGGGGGTCGGCCATCAGCTTCCTGATGTCCTCGGCGGTGGCGTCCGGAGGAAGGGTCACCGCGGCGTTCTGCGAGATCGACACCTCCTTCTCGCCGGAGGTGGCGTCGAAGGACACCATCTTCTGGACGACCTCGTCGGTGAGCTTGCCGCTGTCGTCGGCGCGGTCGCGGCTGAGCAGGTCTGCATAGGAGTCCGCCGTGATGTTCTCGAAGCGTTCGGGCGAATAAGCCGCCGGGCGTGCGGCGAACTTCGCCACCGACGGCTCGAGCGTGTGGAACACACCGTGCCGCTCCTTCGCCGCCGCCTTGGCCTCGGCCTTCTTGTCGGTGAAGTGCTTCTTGCGCTCGGCGAGGTAGTCCTGCAGGTCCTTCATCGAGGCGTCCCGGCTGCTGGCCGACCCGCCGCGCTCCGTGCTCCACTTCGCGATCTGCTTCTCGATGTTGTCGATGCAGGTCAGGTTGGCCTCGTAGGCGGAGTCCTTGTCGAAGCCGTCCAGGCCGACCCACTGCTCCACCGCTCCGTCGATCCGCTTGAGGGCGGTGGAGCGGGACTTGCTTCCGAAGGTTCCCTTGACCGTCGACTCGGTCTTCCAGTCCTTGACGATCGACTCGTCCGCGCGGCGACGCACCACCGCCGTGCCGAGGCCTTGGTCCGTTCCCTGGGCCGGCGCGGCCAGCAGCGTGGGCACCGGGACGGCGAGCGAGCGGGCAGCGGGCAGGGCGGGGGAGCGCCGGGCGACGTCGGTGCTCTCCTCCGTGCGTCGGCCGGCCGTGCGCCGACCGGTCCCGTGCTCGTGATCGTGCATCCGGGCCTCCTTGCCATCCCCGGCTCCGCCGAGCCGCGGTCAGCATGACATCACGCGCTGTCACCGTGGGGTGGATCGTCGGCATTCGCCCGGCGTGCCCTCGGCACCGGCAGAGCCGGCCGCGGGCGAGCAGGGGAGAGGACGTGCGGCGCCGACGGCGAGCGGTTCAGGCGATGGCGGTGCGGGTGCGCACCGAGGTGACCGCGTCGGCCCCGACGGCGCCCACCGCCTCGCCGGTCGCCGCAGCGGAGCGGGGGTCCGGCCGGTAGTCCGACAGGGTGTGCAGCGTGGCGTCGGCCAGCCGGGTGTCGGACAGGCTCAGCTCGCACCAGGCCAGCAGGCCCCCGCCGCGCTCGACGATGCCCCAGCGCTCGGACAGCGCCGCCACGATCCGCAGCCCGCGTCCGCTCTCGCCGTGGCCCTGCTCCTGCTCGGGGAGGATCGTGCGGGCCGAGGTCACGGCCTCCACCGGCACCACCCGGCCGGCGTCCTTCACCTCGACGCGCAGGTGCTGGTCGTGCAGCAGGACGGCCACCGTCACCTCGCCGCTGCCGTGCCGCACGGCGTTGCCGACCAGCTCGGTGACGACGAGCGCCGCGTCGTCCTCCACGGCGGCGAGCCGCCACTCGCGCAGCAGCGCACGGACGTCGGTGCGGGCGCGGGTGACGCTGGAGACGCTCGCCGGCAGGAGGTACTGACGGCTGCGGGGTGGCTGCGGAGTGCTCATGCGCTGCCCTCTGCGCGGGTGTCCTGGTCACGTCGCGGCTGCTCGCGCAGGGCGGCGGCCACGGTGGGGTACTGGGGGAACTGCTCGGCCAGGCCGCAGATCTGCAGCACCCGCCCGATCATGTGGTGGGTGTAGACCAGGCGGAGCGTTCCGTCGGGCCCGAGGTCCACCGCGGTGCCGACCAGGGCGCCGATGACGCTCGAGTCGATGAAGGTGACGTCGAGCATGTCGACCACGATGTCGCGGTGGCCCTGCTCGACGGTGGAGGCGAGGAGCGTGCCGAGGGCGTCGTCGGCCGTGTCCAGCTCTCCGTGACAGGTGACCACCGCCACCGGTCCGTGGACCGCGAGCTCCACCAGCGTCCTCTCGTACGTCCTGCAGGGCCTGCGTGTCCGCCGGTCAGCCGGGCCGCTCCCCGCCGCGGACGCCGTCCCCGGCCTGCGGGATGGTGACGCTGGTGGTCACGACCGGTGCGTCGTTGCTGTCCGACTCGTCACCTTACGTCCTGCGGTGCGCCCTGGTCACGCGGCACGACGGCGAGGCCCGCGGCCAGGAAGCGCCGGGCGCGCGGCAGGTCGCCGGCGAGCACGTCGACGAGGCAGTGCAGGCTCGTGCTCACGGCCACCGGCGGCACGTTCCGGGAGCCCAGCAGCGCCACCAGCCAGCGCACGAAGTCCTCGAACTCGCCCGGCTCGTCCACGAACAGGGCCGCGCCGAGGAAACGCAGGATGTGCCCGAAGTCCTCACGCGTGCGGCTGATCTGCTCGGCGGTGTAGCCGCGCATCGGCGGGAAGCGCTGCTCCAGCAGCCGCATCGCCTGCTCGACCAGGTCGGGCAGGTCGCGCTCGATCCGCTCCTGCTCGTCGTCGGGCGCGGGGGTCGGGGGAGCGGGCTCGGTGAAGGCGGGCCACCCGGCGGAGAGCAGGTCGACGGCGGCGCTCGCCGACGGCGCCCAGGCATCGGCACCCAGGGCGGTGGCCCAGCGACCGTCCGGGCCGAAGCCGCGCCCGCCCGTGAGCACCGGCACCCCGGCCGCGCGCACGACCTCGATCATCCGCCGGGCTCGCGGCAGGCTGGTCGCGACCGAGCAGGACAGCGCGACCGCATCGGGGCCGAGGTCGTCGAGCAGCCGGGCCAGGTGGTCGGCCGGCGTGGAGGCGCCGAGGAGGCGCGTGTCCCAGCCGGCCGCGCCGAGCACGACGGCCAGGATGCGTGCGGGCAGCGCGTGCCACTCGCCGTCCACGCAGGTGACGACGACGGTGCCGCGCTGGTGCTCCGGCGGCGCGACCTCGCCGGACAGCGCCGCGACCACGTGCTCGCTGATGCTCGTGGCCGCGTGCTCGTGGGCGACGCTCCACTGGTTGGTCTCCCAGCGCCGGCCCACCTCAGCCTGCCCGACGGCCACCAGCTGCTCCAGCGCCGCCGACACGGGGACGCCCTGCCGGACGGCCGCGCGGGCGACCTCGACCGCCTCCTTGCCGCGCAGGCCGATGAGGGCGTCGAGGTAGGCGCTGCGCACCTCCGGCGGGACCTCGGGCGGGACCTCGGGTGGGACGCTGCTGCGGGTGGGCGCGGTCATCGCGCGATCACCTGGTAGCGGTCGAGCCCGGCGCCGCGGGGGCGGACCGGGGAGGTCGGCACGCGGGCGTGGGAGCGGTCGTGGGCGTCGCTGCGCAGGTAGGCGCCGAAGTCCGCCTCGCTGTCCCACCAGGTGACCATGACGTAGGTGCCGGCCCGCTTCACGTCCCGCCACACCTCCAGCCGCTGGAAGCCGGCCTCGCCCTCGACCTCGCCGAGGCGGTCGGTGAAGGCGCGCTCGAGCACCTCGTCCGCGCGCACCTCGTCGGCCCGTGCCTCGTCGGCACCGGCGCCGTCCTCGCCCCGGGCCACGTCGACGGTCACGTGGCTGACGGACACGAACGAGCCGACGCCGGAGCTGCTGGAGCCGGTGGAGTGCACAGCGGGGTGGGTCACGGGGCGTCCTCGGGTCGGGGCTGCAGGACCAGGACGGCGAGGTCGTCGTGCGACCGGCCGTCGACGTGCTCGAGCGCTGCCTGGGCCAGCCGTTCGGCCACGGCCTGGGCCGGCATCCCCGTGCAGTCGGCCACCAGCCGTCGCAGGCGCTCTTCCCCGAATCGTGCACCCGCGCTCGTCCCGGCGACAGGGCTGGACCCAGAACCGTCAGGGCCCGCCCCGCCCGGGCGCTGCGCCGCCTCGGTGAGCCCGTCGGTGTGCAGCACCAGGCTGTCGCCGCCGTGCAGCCGCACCGCGGCGGTGCCGAACCGGGCGGTGGGCAGGATGCCGACGATGGTGCCGGCCAGCTGCACCGGCTCCACGGCGCCGTCGGCCCGCAGCACGAGCGGGGGCGGGTGCCCGCCGGCGGCCAGCTGGACCTGCAGCACACCGGGCGCGGGCACGCACAGGTTCCCGTGCACCATGGTCGCGAACGTCCGGCCGCCGGTGCCGAGCATCGCCCGGTTCACCAGGTGCAGCACCTGGTCCGGGGACTCGTGCACGAGCGCGGCGGTGCGCAGCGACTGGCGGAACCGCCCGGTGAGCACGGCCGCTCGGACCCCCTTGCCGCAGACGTCCCCCAGCGAGAAGGCCCACCGGTCGACACCCACCGGGAAGACGTCGTAGAAGTCGCCGCCGATCTCGGTGGCCTCCTGCGCCGGCCGGTAGGCGGCACCCAGGCGCACCCCCGGCACGTCCGGCAGCGAGGGCTGGAGCAGGGCACCGCGCAGGGTCTCCACCAGCTGCCCGCGCTCGGCGAACAGCCGGGCGTTGGCCAGGGCCAGCGCGGCCAGCTCGGCGAACGCGGTCGACGTCGGGAGGCCGGTGGCGGCCTCGGTGCCGCCCGAGAGCAGCAGCTGGCCGATCCCGAAGCCCCGGGCGCGCAGCGGCAGCACGGCGACCTCATGGCGCGCGGTCCCGGTCCCGGTCTCGTTCTCGGCCGCGGGGGTCAGGCCGAGCCGGGCGACGACGTCGGCGGGGAGCGCCAGCCGGGCCGGCTCGCGCAGGTCGGCCACGGCGGCGACGACGTCGTCGGGCGCGAGGCTCCGCCGGCGGCCGTCGTGCAGCTCCCATCCCCGCCCGGTGGCCAGCAGCAGCGCGGCGCGCGAGCCCAGCGCGGGCACGGCGAGGTCGAGCACCCGGGCCAGGGTGCGGCGCAGGTTGAGGGTGGCGGCCAGCGCGCGCGAGGCGTCGGCGAGGAAGCGGTCGGGCCGGGGGGCCGGGAGAGGGCCGGGCAGGGAGTCGGGAAGGGAGTCGGGCAGGGAGTCGGGCACGGGCATGCGCTCCTCCTCGTCCCGGTGGGGATGTCATCTCGCTGTCATGGTCCTGCGGTCATCGTCGCAGAGGGGAACAAAGGGGACATCACCGCACGGACGAGAGGGTGATCCGAGGGCGCTGTGCAGCCGCCTCGCGGCAGGTCGCCACCGTTTTGCGGGACGACGGCGTGGGCAGCGAAGAGGTTGCAGACCGCGCCGCCTGATCGGCGCCGGTCCCCGACTCAACGCGCTCTCGTTGCCGACCCGACAGGTGGTGCCATGGACTGGCTGCTCGACCGGCGCGACCAGCGGTCGGCCGAGCACGCGCTGTCCGGGCTGAGGGACCACCTCCTCCGGCACGCCGCCTACCAGCCGCCGGTGGCCGAGGCGGTGGAGCGGGTGCGCTCCCTCCTCGGCGCCGCGGAGGGCGCCCCGGGCGGGGCTGCGCGGCTGCACCTGGACTGGTCCGGCGAGAGCCCGCGGGCCTCGCTGGCGCCCGTGACCGACGACGGCGCGGTGCGGAGCCTGGGGCTGCGCCCGGGCGACGCGGTCCGCGTGGAGGACCGGCACCCGCTGGCCGACGCCGTCGGTGAGCCGCTGGGCGAGGTTCTCCTCGAGGTGCCGCGGCGGGTGCAGGACGCCTTCGCGCAGGGTCCGCCGCCGATGCCGCTGGTGGGCACCGACCCGCGGGTGGACGGGGTGGCGAGCGTGGCCGTGGCCATGGCGGCGGCGGGAGAGGCGCACCCGGCCGCGAGCGGGCTGCAGCTGGCGTCCCTGGCCGGCGCCGCGCTGGCCGACGTCGTGGCCAGCGACCCGGACGTCGCGGACGTGCCCGACGCGGGGTCGATGGCGGACCTTTTCGTGCAGGCGCACCGGGCGCTCGGCGGCGACCCGGTCGTCGTGGACGTGCGCGACGACGTCGTCGAGGTGGCGGTGCGGCGCTGCCCGTTCGGCGACGGCGTGGCGGGTGCGCAGACGCTGTGCCACGTCTCCACCGGGCTGGCCGGGCGGCTGGGGGCCCGGGTGAACGGCCGGGCGACCGTGGTGCTCGACGAGAGCATCGCGGCGGGCGACGACGAGTGCCACCTGCAGGTGTGGCTCGGCGACCCGGGTGACGGCGTCCGCGGGGAGCGCCACCGGTGGCCGCCCGCGGCCGGCAGCGCGAGCGGGTCGGCGCCGCAGCTGGAGCTGTCGGTCAACCTGCCGCGCGAGAGCGGCAGCGTGCCGGTCGTGCGCCGGCTCGCCGCCCAGGCGCTGCGCTCGTTCGGGGTCGCCGAGCGCGACGTGGACGAGGTGCAGCTGGCCATCACCGAGGCGTGCGCCAACGTGATCGACCACGCGGCCGAGTCCGAGACCTACGAGGTGATGGTGGAGCTGGCGGCCGACCGGTGCGCGATCACCGTGGTCGACCAGGGCGGCGGCTTCGACGCCACCACCGTCCCGGCGGACGCGCACGACCACGCCGAGAGCGGCCGCGGCATGACCCTCATGCGCGCCCTGGTCGACAACGTCGACTTCACCAGTCAGCCGCAGGCCGGTGCCGTCGTGCACATGGTCAAGAACCTCGACTACGACCGTGCTCACCCCCTGTGGCGGCGTCGGGAGGACTGAGCCCGTCGCTCTCCTACGGGCCGTAGGCGAGACGGCGGGTCAGGTAGCGAGGATCAGCTCGACCGCGTTCTGCCGCAGCTCGCGGCGCACCGCGGCCGGCGGGGTGGCGTCGGTCACCACCCGGGTCAGCCGGTCCAGTCCGCACAGGCGCACCGGTGCGGTGGCGGCGAACTTGCCCGAGTCGACCACCAGGACGACCTCGTCGGCGGCGTCGACGAGGGCGAGCTTGGTGGTGCGCTCGACGTCGGCCTCCACGTAGATCCCGCGCGCGTCCACCGCGGCGGCCCCCAGCACGAGCACGCGCACGCGCACGTGCCGGACCTGCTCCACGGTGGCCTGGCCGACGAACGCCTGGCTGGGGGCGTAGAGGTCGCCGCCGAGGCCGACCACCCGGGCCTCCGGCCGGTGCAGCAGGTGCTGGATGGCCGGCACCGAGTGGGTGACGACGGTGCCCCGGAAGGTCGTCGGCAGCGCGGTCACGACCCCGAACGCCGTGGTGCCGGCGTCGACCGCCACGACGTCGTCCTCGCGCACGAGCTGCGCGGCGCGCTGGGACACCAGCCGCTTGGCCTCGGCGTTGGACTGCGCGCGCGAGACGAACTCGGAGGTGCGCAGGGTGGCGTGCGGCAGGCTGACGCCGCCGTGGACCACCCGGACCTCGCCGGCCGCGGACAGGCGACGCAGGTCGCGGCGGATGGTCATGTCCGAGACGCCGAGGTCGGCCGCGAGCGTGGTGACCGAGACGAAGCCGGTGGCGGCCACGCGTTCCAGGATCCGGGCCCGCCGATCAGGTGCGCGGTCGTACCGCATCGTGGTGGCTGCGTCCGCTGCGTCGACCGGCACGTCCGGCTGCACGTATGCCGGGTCCTCCTCGTAGCCCCGGACGACCTCCCCGTTCGCGCGCATGCCTGCCTCCCGTGACGCCGTCGTCGCACAGCCTGGCACCGCAACGCGTGCCTCGCGCGTCATCAGGCGACCTGGCGAGAAGGTTACGCCAAGGGTGTTGACTTTCCAACATCCGTTGTTACTGTCCTCCCAATCCACTCGGTGAAGGAGGTACGACGGTGAGTCCCCAGCCCGTGGTCTTCCTCGGCGTCGCGACGCTGGACACCATCGCCCTCGTCGACCACGCGCCGGCCCCCGACGAGCGGGTGGTGGCCGAAGAACTCGTGCACGCAGGTGGAGGTCCCGCCGCGACGGCCGCCGTCACCGCCGCGCGGCTCGGGCTCGCCGGGGTGCACTTCGTGGGCGCGGTCGGCGACGACGAGGACGGTGAGCGGCTGCTGGACGGGCTTCGCGCCGAGGGGGTCGACGTGAGCGGCGTCACTCGGGTCCCCGGAGCCCCGACCGGGGCCAGCGTCGTCGTCGTGGACCGGGGCCGTGGCACCCGCGCCATCTGCACCCGGCCGGTGCCCGCCCTCGACCTCGAGCCGGCCGGTCCCGGTGCCCGGCTGCTGGCGGAGGCCGCCTGGGTGCACGTGGACCAGCTCGGCTGGCCGGCGCTCGGGCGGCTGCGCGGGCAGGTGCCGGTCGGTGCGCAGGTGAGCGTCGACTGCGGCAACCCGGTGCTCGGCTACCGCCCGGCGGGCGTGGCGCTCGACGTGCCCACCGAGGAGTCCCTGCTCGCCCGCTACGCCGTCGCCGACCTCGACGAGGCGCTGTCCCGGGCCCTGGCGGACGGTGCGCAGCGCGTGGTCGCGACCCGGGGCGGGCGCGGCTCGGTGGCGCGCACCGCCGCCGGCGAGCGGGCCGAGATGCCCGGTGCGCGCACGCAGGTGCTGTCCACGCTGGGCGCCGGCGACGTCTTCCACGGCGCCCTGCTCACCGCCACCGTGCGCGAGGAGCCGCTGGCCCGCTCGCTCTCCTACGCCAACGCCGTCGCCGCGCTGTCCTGCCGCGGCCTGGACGGCCGATCCCGCATCCCCAGCCACGACGAGGCGGTCGCCCTGGCCGCCACCCTCGAGGAGGCCGAGCCGTGCCCGACCCGATGACCGCTCCCGCCCACCCCGCCGTCGCCCCCGACGGCAAGGGGGACCTGTCCGCACTGACCCGCCCCTCCGGCGCGTTCGCCATGCTCGCGGTGGACCAGCGCGAGGCGCTGCGGGTCATGCTGGCCGACCAGCAGCAGCGGGAGACCAGCGACCAGCAGGTGACCGATGCCGAGGTGACCTCGTTCAAGCTCGAGGCGACCCGGATCCTCACCCCGCACGCCTCGGCCGTGCTGCTGGACAAGCAGTTCGTGCTGGACCAGGCGATCGAGCAGCGGGCGGTGGCTCCCGGTTGCGGCCTGATCGCCGCCGCGGACCTGTTCGTCCCGGGGGAGACGGAGATCGTCGGTGACGCGGTCATCGACGAGGACGTCGACCTCGCCCACTACGCCGCATCGGGGGCGGTGGCGGCCAAGCTGCTGGTCATCTGGCGGCCCGACGGCGACCCCGAGCGCCGCGTGTCCATGGTGCGCGACTTCGTCGGGCGGTGCCGGGCCGCGGGCCTGGTGAGCATCATCGAGCCGGTCTCCCGGCCCCCGCTGGACGGGCGCGACTGGGACTGGGGCGCCGGGGTGATCGACGCGGCGCACGAGCTCGGCGACCTCGGCGTCGACCTCTACAAGGCCGAGGTGCCGCTGCACGGCGAGGGGGACGAGGCCGACGTGCGGCGCGAGTGCGCCCGCATCACCGACGCCGTCGCCTCGCCCTGGGTGGTGCTCTCCTCCGGGGTGAAGGACGAGGTGTTCCCGCGCGCGGTCGAGCTCGCGATGCGCGAGGGCGCGTCGGGTTTCCTGGCCGGCCGGGCCGTGTGGCGGGCCTGCATCGGCGCGGCCGACGTGCGCGCGTCGCTGGAGCAGGACGCCGTGGCCCGGCTGCAGCGCCTGTGCCAGGTCGTCGACGAGGCGGTGGCGGCCCGATGACCGCGCCCAGCACCCCCGCCGAGGCCGCCGGCACGCCCGAGGCCGCCCTTTCTCCTACGAGCGGTAGGGGTGATGGCCCGCGGGTCGTCGTCGTCCCCACCGCCCGGCCCACGTTCGCCGTCGACGTCGCGCGCGAGCGCGCCGAGGCCGCCCGCGCGCTGCTGGTCGAGCTGGGGGCGCAGGTGTCCGGGCCGAGCGAGCTGGTCATGACCCCCGACGACGTCGAGGCGGCGGCCCGATTCGTCACGCCCGGCGCCGACCTCGTCGTCAACGTCTGCGCCTCGTTCTCCGACGCCACCCCGGCCCTGCGCCTCTACGGGGGCCTGGGCGAGCCGGTGCTGCTGTGGTCCTTCCGCGAGCCGGGCCCGGTGGGGGACCGGCTCTGGCTGAACTCCCTGTGCGGGGCCAACCTCTTCGGGCACGCGCTGGTGCGCGCCGGCGGGTCGGTCCGGCTGCTCTACGGCGACCCGGGCGAGCCGCAGGTGCGCGAGGCGCTGCAGGCGGCCCTCGCCGGGCGGCTGCCCGAGCCCCCGGTGCTGCCCACCGAGCAGCGCGAGCGCGCTGACGAGGCGTCGGTGCGCCCGGCCCTGGACTCCCTGCGCGGCAAGCGGATCGGGCTGGTCGGGGATGCGCCGGCCGGGTTCACCCCGAGCGAGTACGACCCGCAGGTCCTGACCGACGTGTTCGGCCTGCAGGTGGACGCGATCGCCGTGGAGCAGGCCTTCGAGCTGGCCCGGGCGGTGCCCGACGCCGAGGTCGAGGCCGAGCAGGCCGACGCCACCAAGGCGAGGCCGTCGCTGGCCGACCTGGACCAGGAGCAGGTGCGCCGCTTCGCCGCCGTCACCAGCGCGCTGCGCGGGTGGAGTGCGGCGGAGGTGCTCTCGGGCGTCGCGGTCCGCTGCTGGCCGGAGTTCCCCACCGAGCTCGGCGTCTGCCCCTGCTCGGCGCTGTCCCGGCTGGCCGACGAGGGCGTGCCCACCGCCTGCGAGCGGGACGTCTACGGCACGGTGACCATGCTGCTGCTCGAGGCGCTGGGCAGCGGCACGACCTACCTGGTCGACACCGTCGACCTGGATGCCGAGCGCAACGTGGTGCGCGTGTGGCACTGCGGCTCAGCCGCCACGTCGCTCGCCGCCGAGCCGGACGAGGCCACGCAGTTCGTGCACTGCAACCGGAAGATCGGGGTGGCAGGCAACTTCCCGCTCAAGACCGGGCCGGTGGTCATGGCCCGGCTGACGGAGGACCCCGACCCGGCCAGCCGGACCGGGCTGCGGCTGCTGGTGGCCGCCGGCGAGTCGGTGCCCGAGCCCAACCGGTTCCAGGGCAACACCGCGGCGGTGCGGCTGTCCGCCCCGGCCGGGGAGTTCGTCGCCGGACTGGTGACCGGCGGCTTCCCGCACCACACGGTGCTCGCCTGGACCGACGTCCGGCCGGCGCTGCGCGCCGCCGCAGATCTCTACGGCATCCCCGTCGTCGAGTGGTGAGCGCCCGCACCCTCACGCACCACCCGGCACGCACGACCGAGACCGCAGCACACCCCTGACACGTCCCGATTCCATTCAGGAGGCACGATGAGCAACGAGGCCCCGGCCATCTCCCGACGTCAGCTCCTGCAGCTGTTCGGCGCCGGCGGTGCCGGCCTGTTCATGGCCGCGTGCGCCGGCCCCGGCGGAGGCGGCAACGGCGGCAACGCCGGCGCGGCGACCACGCCGTCCGCCGCGGCGTCCGGCGGCAAGGTGTCGGGCAAGGTCTCCTTCGCCCACTGGCGGGCCGAGGACAAGGCGGTGTTCGACAAGATCATCGCCTCGTTCCAGAGCAAGAACCCCGGCGTCACCGTCACCCAGGACATCTCGCCGTCCAACGACTACCAGTCCTCGGCTCTGCAGCGGATCCGCGGCGGTGCCGTCGGCGACGTCTTCACCGCCTTCCGCGGCGCACAGTTCGTCTCGATGACCCAGGCCGGCATCTACTCGGACCTGTCCAGCCAGCCGTTCGTGTCGAACTACGTGCCCTCGCTCATCTCCTCGGGCCAGGTCGACGGCAAGCAGATGGGCCTGCCCTACCAGGTCGTCTTCAACATGCCGATCACCAACCAGGACCTGGTGAGCAAGGCCGACGGCGGCACCCCGCCCAAGGACTGGGAGGGGTTCCTCGGGATGTGCGACAAGCTCAAGTCGCAGGGCCTGGTGCCCATCGCGTGGCCGGGCGGCGACCCGGGCAACGCCGGCCAGCTGTTCAACTCGATGGTGATGAACAACGCGCCGTCGGACGACATGTGCGCCAAGATCGAGTCCGGCGACTACAAGTGCACCGACGACTGGTTCATCAAGACCCTGCAGCAGTACGTGCAGCTGCGGCCCTACTTCCAGCCCAACAGCACGGGCACCGCGGTGGAGCCCTGCCAGCAGATCTTCGCCACCGGCAAGGCCGCCATGCTGGCCACCGGCTCCTACCACATCGCGGCGGTCCGCGGCCTCGGGGCGAAGTTCACCATGGACCTCATCTCGCCGATCACCACGACGGCGGACAAGGCGAAGTACGAGGGCATCTACAACGCCACCTTCGTGCTCGGCGTGAACAGCGCCTCCAAGAACCAGCCCGCGGCGGTGGCCTGGCTGCAGTACCTCTCCGACCCGCAGGTGGCCGGCGACTACGCCAACGGCACCAGCCAGAACGTCAGTGTCAAGGGGGTGGAGTACACCAACCCCGACCTCAAGGCGATCAGCCCGTGGCTGGAGAAGAAGACGTTGCTCGCCCCGCGGTTCCAGTTCAACAACCTCGATGTCCGCAACGCCGTCGAGGGCTCGTGCATCGCCGTCGTCGGCGGCAAGAGCCCGGAGCAGGCGGCCGCCGAGGCCCAGAAGATCGTCGACCAGAAGCGCCCGAAGTAGGAGCCCGGCGATGGCTGTGTCCCTGCGGAGGAGTTCCGCCTCGGCCACCGACCTGCGCGGCGGGCAGCCCGCCCCGGCGGCGACCTTCCCGGAGACCCCTCGTCCGCCCGGCGGCGTGCGCCGCCGGCGGGGAGGGGCGACCCGGGTGCACCCGGCGCTCTGGCTGTTCCCGCTGCCGGCGGTGGTCCTCTACGTCATCTTCTTCGCGATGCCCACGCTGCAGGCGTTCCAGTACGCCGTCACCGACTGGGACGGCTACAGCGCCGTCTTCCGGCAGGTCGGGCTGAGCAACTTCAGCACGATCGCGACCGCGGACGACCTGTTCCGGAACGCGCTGTTCAACAACATCAAGTTCCTGCTGGTCGTCGTGATCCTGCAGACCGTGCTGTCGCTGCTGCTGGCCCTGCTGCTGCAGCGCAACTCCAAGTCCTCCACGGCGCTGCGCTCGCTCTACTTCCTGCCCACGATCCTGTCCTCGGTCTCGGTCGCGTTCGTGTGGAAGTTCATGTACGACCCCAACTTCGGGCTCATCAACCAGACCCTCGGGGCCGTTGGCCTGGACGGGCTCAAGAGCTCGTTCCTTGGCAACGACGCCACCGCGATCTACTGGGTGGCGCTGTGCCAGGTCTGGGCGCACACCGGGCAGCTGATGGTCATCTTCATCGCCGGCCTGCAGCAGATCCCCGCCGAGCTGTACGAGTCGGCGGACCTGGACGGCGCGGGGCGCTGGCAGCGCTTCCGCTACGTGACCTGGCCGATGGTCGCGCCGGCCACGGCCATCGTCATCGCCTACACGACCGTCCAGTCGTTCAAGGCGTTCGACCTGATCCTGGGCCTGGGCGGCAACCCGCCCAAGACCTCGATGGACATCCTGTCCACGCGCATCTACACGACCTTCACCAACTCGCAGTTCGGCTACGCCGCGGCCGAGTCGATCGTGTTCATGCTCATCATCGCGCTGGTCAGCTTCCTGCAGCGCCGCGCCGTCCGGCTCACGCAGCCCGGGGCTTGAGCGGAGGATCGTTCATGACAGCCAACCTCGGCCGCCGCGCCATCCTCGCGGTCTACGCCCTGCTCGTCGCCGTCCCGCTGGTCGTCGTGGTCAGCGGCAGCTTCAAGTCGACCCGGCAGCTGTTCGACAGCCCGTTCGGCCTGCCCAGCTCGCTGTCGCCGCACAACTACGGCACCGTGCTCGGTGACGCCGACATGGGGCGGGCCTTCGTCAACAGCGTCATCGTCACCGCGTTCGCCGTGGTGCTCACGCTGGCCGTGGGCAGCCTGGCCGCCTACGGGCTCGCCCGGATCCCCGGCTGGCGCGGGTGGGTGCTCTACGGATTCCTGGTGCTGGGCATGGCGGTGCCGGCGCAGGCCAACATGATCCCGCAGTACGTGCTGTTCCAGCGGCTGCACCTGCTCGACAGCCTGGTCGGCCTGGTGCTCATCGAGATCGTGGTGGCCCTGCCGGTCGCCGTGTTCATCCTCACCGGCTTCATGCGCACCCTGCCCGGCGAGCTCTACGAGGCCAGCGCCATCGATGGCGCGAACCCGTGGCGCACCTTCCGCTCGGTCATCATGCCGGTCGCCCTGCCCTCGCTGGCCGCCACCGCCATCTTCCTGTTCGTCATCCAGTGGAACGACCTGCTCTACCCGCTGCTGTTCATCCACGACCCGAGCAAGAAGACGCTCCCGCTGGCGCTGCTGAACTTCCAGGGCGAGTTCCTCACCAACTACCCGCTGCTGTTCACCGGCGTCATCGTCGCCTCGGCGCCGATCGTGCTCGCCTACGTCTTCTTGCAGCGCTACTTCGTCGCCGGGCTCACCGCCGGCTCCGTGAAGGGATAGTCCCGTGTCCGACCAGCGCGTCGTCCGGCGCGTCGACACCGTCCACCTCCTGCCCGAGGGCGTCGAGCTCGAGCTGTCCGCGCTGCCCGCGGTGCGGGTCGGGCTGATGCCCGGCTGGCTCACCGGCGAGCCGCTGGCCGAGCAGGGCATCGAGACCACGCTGCCCAACCTCCCCGACCTGGCCCTGCCGGCGGCCGAGGCCAGCCCGATGGTGCTGCGGGTCACCGTGCCGGCCGCGGGCACCGCCCGGGTGGTCCTGGCCCCGCGCGGTCACGGGGCGCTGACCGACGACGGGACCGGCCCCGGCATCGTCGTGGCTCCGCGCCCGGAGCAGGTGGACTGCCAGGTGGAGCAGACCGACGACGAGGTCGTCGTCACCGCCCCGCGGGTGCGCGTGCGGGTGGGACGGCGCCCGTTCACCCTCACCGTGGAGGACCCGGCCTCGGGGAAGGTGCTGCTGCGCACCGCCCAGCGCCTGCGCCAGGCGGCGGGCCTGCCGATGGCGCCCCCGGTGCTGCTCGACGAGCACGGCACGACGTTGCACCTCGAGCTCGGCACGGACGAGGACGTCACCGGGTTCGGCGAGCAGTTCTCCCGGCTGGTGAAGAACGGCCAGCGGCTGGTGCTGCGCAGCGAGGACGCGCTGGGCACCGGCACCGGGCAGGCCTACAAGCCGGTGCCCGTCTGGCACTCCAGCAGCGGCTACGCCGGTTTCCTCAACACCGGTGCGGTGGTGACCGCCGACGTCGGGCACACCCGGCCCTCCGCGATGGGGCTGACGGTGGGCGACGACGTCCTCGACCTCTACGTGGTGGCCGCCCCCACGCTGGCCGAGCGGCTCACCGCCTACACCGCGCTCACCGGCCGGCCGCCGGTGCCGCCGGTCTGGGCGTTCGGCTACTGGATGGGCCGCTGCCGCTACCACTCCAGCACGGAGATGCTCGAGGTCGCCGACACCATGCGTGCCCACGAGGTGCCCTGCGACGTGCTGCACCTGGACCCGGACTGGCTGGTCGTGGACCGGCTCAACTGCGACTTCATCTGGAACACCGGCCGGTTCGGCGACCGCAAGCAGTTCCTCGACGACCTCGCCGACCGCGGCATCCGGCTCTCGCTGTGGGAGCTGCCCTACCTGGACCCCACCTCGCCCCGCTACGCCGAGGCCGAGGCGAAGGGCTACCTGGTGCGGTCGGTGGACGGCAGCCTGGCCGGCATCCGCAAGACGCCGACGCCGGACGGGCGGCCGCGGGCGCTGGTCGACTTCACCAACCCCGAGGCCAAGGCCTGGTGGCAGGGGCTGCACGAGGACTTCCTGGCCGACGGCGTCGCCGTGTTCAAGACCGACTTCGGCGAGGCACTGCCCGACGACGTCGCGCTGTTCGACGGGACCCCGCCGCAGCAGGCGCACAACCTCTACCCGCTGCGCTACAACGGTGCTGTGAGCGAGGCGATCGCCCGCTCCACCGGCCGCTCCCCGCTGGTGTGGGGCCGCAGCGGCTGGGCCGGCTCGCAGCGCTACCCGGGCCAGTGGGGCGGGGACGCGGAGTCGACCGTGGCCGGCATGCAGGCCACCGTCCGCGGCGGTCTCTCCTACGCGGTGTCGGCGCCGGGGTTCTGGAGCCACGACATCGGCGGCTTCTTCGGCCCCGAGCTCACCCCGGCGCTCTACGTGCGCTGGACCCAGCTGGGTGCGCTGTCCCCGCTGATGCGCGCGCACGGGCTGCGTCCGCGGGAGCCGTGGGCGTTCGGGGAGCGGGCGCTGGAGATCGCCCGCGACTGGGTGCGGCTGCGCTACTCGCTGCTGCCCTACCTGTGGCAGGTGGCCCACGAGTCGGCGGCCAACGGCTGGCCGGTGCTGCGGCCGCTGTCGATGGTCGACGAGGACCCTTCGGTGGTGGGCGTGGACGGGCAGTTCATGCTCGGCGCCGACCTGGCCGTGGTCCCGGTCTTCGACGACGGCGAGGTCGCGGTGGCGCGCCGGTTCCGGGTGCCGCCGGGAGAGTGGACCGACCTGCTCACCGGGCAGCGATACGCCGGACCGGCCTGGGTGAGCGAGGACGTCCCGCTCGAGCGCATCCCGGTGCTGGTCCGCGACGGCGCGGTGCTGCCCCGGGTGCCGGTGGACGGCTCGGTGCGCAGCACCGACGACCTGCTGGACCGGCCCTGGGAACTGCACGTGTTCGGCGAGGTCGGCGGGCCGGTGGAGCTGCTCGGCCTCGGCGGGCAGCGCGCCACCGTGCGGCTGCACGGCGAGCGGGCCGAGGTGGACGGCACGGGCGTCGCGGTCGGCCGGGTGGTGCGCCATGGCTAGCCCGAGCACGGTCTCCTCGTCAGGTGAGGCGTCCGCGCGCACCGGCGACCTGGCCGAGAAGCTGTCGGTGCTGCGCGAGGTGGCGCTCGCGGCCGGCGTCGACACGCTGCTGCTGCGCGAGCCGGCCACGCTGGGCTGGCTCACCGGGGCCCGCTGGCACGTGCCGCAGACGCTGGACAGCGCGTGCTTCGACGTCGTGGTCGAGCAGGCCGGCACCGAGCCGGTGCTGCGGGTGGTCGCCAACGCGATCGAGGCGCCCCGGCTCGCGGACACCGAGCTGGCCGACCTGCCGGTCAACTGGAGCGTGGTGCCCTGGTGGGAGCCGCGTTCGGCGCAGTTCCCGAGTGGCTCTGATGAGAAGCGGGTCGGCGCCGACCGGCCGCTGCCCGGGGCCGTCGACGTCGCTGCGGCGCTGGCAGCCGCCCGCCGGGTGCTGACCGGGTGCCAGCGCGCGCAGCTGCGGGCGGTGTGCGCCGACGCCGCGCAGGCGGCCACCGCGGCATGCGAGCAGGTCGGCCCGTCCAGCACCGAGTGGGAGCTGGCCGCCGCGATGTCGGCGCAGCTGCTGGAGCGGGGCTGCGACGTCGTGTGCCTGTTCGTGGCGGGGGAGGAGCGGATCGGCCCGCACCGGCACCCGCTGCCGACCTGGGGCCGGCTGGGCCGGCGGGCCATGGTGGTGGCGTGCGCGCGGCGGCACGGGCTGGTGGCCAGCGTGACCCGCCTGGTCTCGTTCGGTCCGGTGCCCGCGGCCGAGAACGAGCGCTACCGCGCGCTGCTCGACGTCGAGGCGGCGTTCCTGGCCGCGACGTGCCCCGGCACCACGCTCGGGGAGGTGCTGGCTGCGGGGTCGGAGGCCTATGCGCAGCACGGGTTCGCGTCCGACGAGTGGCACCGGCACCACCAGGGGGGCCTGTCCGGATTCGTGCCGCGCGACGTGCTCGCCACCCCGGGCAGCGACGTCGTCGTGCCCGAGCACGCCGTGGCCGCGTGGAACCCCAGCGGCGACGGCTGGAAGGTGGAGGACACCTGCCTGGTCACCGCCACCGGGGTCGAGCCGCTGGTGCACGACCCCGCCTGGCCGGCCCTCGACGTCGCCGGTCGGCGCCGCCCGGACGTCCTCGTCCGCTGACGACCTTCTGCAGTCCTACGCACGATCGGAGACACCTGTGACCACCTCGCCGACGACCGACGTCACCGACAGGCCCGCTCTGGGGACGGTGCATGCGCCGATGCTGGTGGACGGCGCCTGGGTGGACACCACCGGCACCTTCGACGTCCACGACCCCGCCGACGAGTCGCTGGTGGGCACGTGCGCCTGGGGAACCTCCGAGGACGTGCTGCGTGCGGCGGACGCCGCCGCACGGGCCGCCGCGGCCTGGGCCGAGGCGCCTGCTCGCAAGCGGGCGGACATCCTGCTCGCCGCCGCCGACCTCATCCTCGAGCGGGCCGACGACCTCGCCCTGCTGCTGGCTCGCGAGGCCGGCAAGCGGCTTCCCGAGGCGCGCGGCGAGATCGCCTTCTCCGCCGAGTACTTCCGCTGGTTCGCCGAGCAGGCCCGACGGCCGGTAGGAGAGGTCATCGCCCACGAGGCGCCGGGCAAGCGGCACCTCACCCTGCGCAGGCCGGCCGGCGTGGTCGCCAGCCTGACGCCGTGGAACTTCCCCTGCTCCATCCAGGCCCGCAAGCTCGCCCCGGCCCTGGCCGCCGGCTGCACGGTGGTGGCCCGGGTGTCGGAGAAGGCGCCGCTGGCCGTCACCGAGATGGTCCGCTGCCTGGTCGACGCCGGGGTGCCGGCGGGCGTGGTCAACCTCGTGCACGGGCCGGCCCCGGAGCTCACCGCCGCGCTGCTCGGGCACCCGGCGGTGCGGGTGGTCACCTTCACCGGGTCCACCGAGGTGGGGCGGCTCGTCATGGAGCAGGCCAGCCGGCGCATCGTGCGCCCGCTGCTCGAGCTCGGCGGCGACGGCGCGTTCGTGGTGCTCGACGACGCCGACGTCGAGGCCGCCGTCGAGGGCGCGCTCATCGCCAAGTTCCGCAACACGGGGCAGTCCTGCATCGCCGCCAACCGTTTCCTGGTGCAGGACGGGGTCTACGACGAGTTCGTCGCCGCGCTGGTGGGGCGCGTGGACGAGCTCGCCGTCGGGCACGGGATCGCCGCTCCCGTGCCCGACCTCGGTCCGGTCATCGACGCCTCGCGCGTCGCGGCCGTCACCGGGATGGTGGAGCAGGCGCTCGCGGGCGGGGCACGGCTCCTCACCCGCGAGCGCCGGCTTCCCGGCGTCGGGCACTGGGTCGCGCCGACCCTGCTCGCCGACGTGCCCGAGGGGACGCCGCTGGCCTGCCAGGAGGTGTTCGGGCCGGTGGCCGGGGTGTTCCGGGTGCGCGACGAGGAGGAGGCGCTGCGCCGGGCGAACGCCACCGAGATGGGGCTGGCAGGCTACGTGTGGTCCCGCGACGTCGGACGGGCCTGGCGCTTCGCCGAGCGGCTCGAGGTCGGCATCGCCGGCGTCAACGAGGCGCTGCCGTCGGTGGCGTTCGCGCCCATGGGCGGGGTGAAGCAGTCCGGCCTCGGGCGGGAGGGCGCCGACCTCGGCCTGGAGGAGTTCACCGACGTGCGCTACCTCGCGCTGGGCCTCTGAGGCCTCTGACCCGCCGTGCCCGTCGCCGCCCTCGCGCTCGTCACCGGCGCCGTCCTCGCCGGAGGTGGCGCCCAGCGCGTCACCGGGATGGGGTTCGCCCTGGTCGCCTCGCCCTTCCTCGTGCTCCTGCTAGGACCGTTCGAGGGCGTGCTGCTGGCGAACCTGCTCAACCTCGTCGTCAACCTCGTGGTCGGCGCGCAGACCTGGCGCGAGGCCGACCTGCGCCGCGCGGCCCTGCTCGGCGTCCCGGCCCTGGCCGCGCTGGTGCCGGGCGCGTGGGTGGCCCGGCACCTGCCCGCACCGGTCCTGTCGGTGGCCATCGGCACCGTCGTCGTGGTCGCCCTGCTGCTGGTCACCTTCGTGCACCGCGCCCGGGTGCTGCGGGGGACCCCGGGCGCGGTGGGTGCCGGCGCGCTGGCCGGCTTCCTCAACGTGACCGCCGGCATCGCCGGCCCGGCGATGGCGCTCTACGCGCTGTCCTCCGCCTGGGAGCACCGCCGGTTCGTCGCCACCATGCAGGTCTTCTTCGGCGTCCTCAACGCCGCCAGCCTGGTCGCCAAGGGCGGCCTCCCCGACGTCGCCACCCCGGTCCTCGTCGTCGCCGTCGTCGCGCTGGCCGCCGGCACCCTCCTCGGCCAGCTCCTGCACGACCGCATCCCCACCGACGCCGCCCGCCGCGCCACCACCGCCATCGCCGTCGTCGGCGCGTCCCTCACCGTGGTCAAGGGGCTGCTCGCGCTCTGACGGGGTCTGACCCCCGGGCCCCGGTCGGAACGATCACGTGGGCGTGATCCTTCCATGCTTACCGCGACAGATCTGTCGCGGTAAGCATGGAACTTCGGAGGGGAGGAGGTGCTTCGCACCTCCCCTGACGGGGCTTCCACAGGCGGCCGCGGCACGGTCCACAGCACGCCCGGCCGCCGCTGGTGCGGTCCCAGGTGCGGGCGCAGGGTCTAGCGCATGACTCTCGACCTGTTGCCCGGCCTGGTGTTCCTCCGGCGCGAAGCGCTGGCATCAGGCATCACCAAGCAGGAGGCCGACCGGCTCATCGCACGGGGGGAGTGGAAGCAGGTCCGCTACGGCGCCTACTGCCTCCGGGCGGTCTGGGAGCAGGCGGACACGCGACAGCGGCACCTCATGGCAGCCGCCGCGGCCCTTCGCAGCCTCGACGACGCGCCGGTGCTCAGCCATGCCTCTGCGGCGATGCTCTGGGGCCTGCCGGACTGGGGAGTGGACCTGAGCAAGGTCCACGTGACCCGGGGGGCCCGTTGGAACGGCAAGCGCGTCGCCGGTCTGGTGCATCACACCGGTCACCTGTCCGCGGCCGAGATCACGACGCACCAGGGCCTGCTGGTCACGACGCCGACGAGGACCGTGCTGGACTGTCTCGGGTCGCTGAGCTTCGACGCCGGCGTGGTCATGACCGACGCGGTGATGCACGCGGGGCTCGCGGGCCGGCTGGACCTGGAGAACGCCTTCGAGCTGCGGCGCGACTGGCCGGGTGCAGCCCTCATCTCCCGGGTACTGCCCTTCGCCGACGGCCGTGCGGAGACGCCGGGGGAGTCCAGGCTGCGCTGCGTCTACCACCGCCGAGGGATGCCGCCCGCGGTTCCGCAGGTCGCCTTCCGCACACGTCTCGGCGTCTTCTACGCCGATCTGTGGATCAAGGAGCTCTTGCTGATCTCGGAGTTCGACGGCAAGCAGAAGTACGGGACCCCCAGCGCTGCGGCGCTCACCCTCGCCTCGTCCCGGGAGCGGGTCGCGTCCGACGCCGTCATCGCGGAGAAGCGGCGGGAGGACGCCCTGCAGGAGGAGGGGGCGGAGGTCGTCCGGGTCATCTGGTCCGAGCTCGACGACGAGCCCGCGCTCGAGGCGCAGGCGCGCCGGGCCGGCGAGCGAGCCGCGCTGCGGCACGGCCGCGCGGGCTGAGCCCTGGCGAGGCGGCGCCACGTCTCCATCGACGCCACTCACCGCGTCAGTTCCATGGTTACCGCGACAGATCCGTCGCGGTAACCATGGAACGATCACGTGGGCGTGATCCTTCGGGCCACGGCGGCGAGGAGGTCGCGGACGGCTGACAGCTCGCGGGCGTGCCAGCGGCCGCTGGAGCCCCAGACGAGGTGGCCGTCGAACCAGGCGACCCGCTCGAAGCCGCGCTCGAGCAGCAGGGCGCGGACGGCGGGGGTGAGCACGCGCTCGGCCTCGCGGGGGCTGCGGGCGCTGACGGTCCAGGCGTGGGCGAAGGCGCGGTCCTGCGGGTCGGTGTCGGGGTCGCCCACGACGACGTCGTCGCCGGCGGTCCAGGACAGACGCCGGTCGGCGCCCCGGCGACGGGCGACCACGCGGACCCCGTCCCGCTCCGGGTCGGTGGGCAGGCTGAGCACCGCCACGCGCAGCTCGTGCAGCGGGTGGCCGCGGGTCGCCCAGGTCGCCTCGGCGGCGCACAGGGGAGCGTCCTCGTCACCGAGGCGCACCGCTCCCGCGGTCCCGAACCCCCACCGCAGCGAGCCGTTGAGCGAGCCGTCCAGCGGACGGACCGGGAGTGCGGGGACCAGGGACCGAGGCGAGCGGCGGTGGTAGGCCCAGCCCTGTCGTCGGGTCAGGGCGCGCAGGGCGCGGGTCCGCAGGCCGGCCCGGAGCAGCGCCACCAGGCTCGCGACCACGACGACGGTCGGCACCGCGAGCAGCCAGGCGATGGCGGACCAGCCGTGCGCCATTCGTCGTCCTCCGTGCCGTGCTGCCTCGCCGCCGCGACCATTCTGACCGGGCGGACGTGGGGGCCGCACGTCGGGTGCCGGGACGGGTTGCGCTCCTCGTCCTCCTTCCGCGCGCGGGTACGCCCGACCGCGGGGTCGCCGGCGTGCGAAACACTGGCGCGACCACTATGGTAAGCGCTTTCCACAGTAGCGGCTGGTCTCGCCTCCCGGCAAGGCCCTCGCATGCACAGGACCGCTACTACGAACCGTAGGAGCGATTGTTCATGAATGCTCCCAGGGTCTTCCCTCGCCCCTGATCGGCTGCTTATCTTCGCCGCGATCACCTTCCGTGGCCGACGAGGAGCCTGCTGTGAAACCCCTGGTCCGACTGCTTGGACTCCTGACGGCGGCCTGCCTGCTCGTCACCGGTCTCGCCGTGGCGGCTGCGCCGGCCGGTGCCGCGAGCGGCGACGCCTTCGACGCGCTGCGGACGAAGTGGATCGACAACCTGGTCGGGAACGGCGACTACGACGTCGCCGACCCGGACATCGCCGACCGGATCCGGATCATCACCGAGACGGCGCAGGCGGACTGGGACACCATGGACCGCTCCGCCGAGCGGAACTTCGTGTTCTCGCCCTACCCGGGCTCCACGCACAACCAGAACATCACCGAGACCTACGGCTACCTGCGTTCGATGGCGATCGCCTACCGGACCGAGGGCTCCGCCCTCTACGGCGACACCCGGCTGCGCTACGACGTCGTCGCCGCCCTCGACTGGCTGCACGCGCACTGGTACAACGCCTCGATCCCGTTCGCCGGCCAGACCCCCGACAACAACTGGTTCGCCTGGGAGCTGGGCGTGCCGCTCAACCTCACCGACGTCCTCGGGCTCATGTACGGCGACCTGACCACGGACCAGGTGGCCGAGAACCTGGCCGCCATCGACCACTTCCTGCCCGATCCCACCCAGCTGGGTCTCAGTGTGGGGTGGCACCTGAAGTCCGAGGGCGCCAACCGGGCATGGGCGGCGACGTCGATCGGCCGCCGCGGCATCCTCGGGAAGGACGCCGGCAAGGTGCAGCTGGCGACGTCCTCCCTCTCGCCGCTCTTCCAGTACGCCGCGCCGGGCGGCAACGGCTTCTACCGCGACGGGTCCTTCGTCTTCCACGACGGCTTGCCCTACACCGCGGGCTACGGCTGGTCCACCATCGGCGACCCCACCGCCGCGGTCGTCCTCTACGAGGGCTCGCCGTGGGCCATCTCGGACCCGAACAAGTACAACCTCATCACCTGGCTCAAGGAGTCCTACGAGCCGTTCGTCTTCCGGGACCGCATCCCCGACTCGCTGGCCGGCCGTGAGATCTCCCGCCCCGGCCCGCAGGACCGCGCCGACGGCCTGATCTCCTACGCGCTGGACATGCGCCAGTTCGCCACCGCGGAGGACAAGGTCCACCTGGAGCGGCTGGTGAAGTACCTGGTCCAGACCGACCCGTCGCTGACCTACTTCAGCACCGCGTCGCTGCCGCACATCGCCCAGGCCAAGGCGATCGTGGCGGATCCCGACATCGCGCCGCTCGACCCCCCGACGCTCTACCAGCAGTTCCCCGGGATGGACCGCAACATCCAGAAGCGGCCGGACTACGCGTTCGGGGTGTCGATGTTCTCCTCGCGCACGCAGAACTACGAGTCCATCAACAACGAGAACGTGAACGGCTGGCACACCGCCGACGGCCGCACCACGCTCTACACCTCCGACGTCGACCAGTACGGAGGTGGCTACTGGGCCATTGTGGACTACAACCGGATCCCCGGCACCACCGTGCTCGCGGAGAAGCCCGACGACGCGCTGGCGCCCTCGATCGGCCGGGTGCACCTGGCCGGCCCCACGCCGCTGACCGACGAGCTGGACGACTTCTCCAAGGTCTTCTACCGCACCACCCGCTGGACCACGGACACCTCGACCCCGGCCACCTTCGGCGGCGACGCCTCGCGCGTCCACCGCACCGCCGACTCGCACGAGCAGCTGATCTACCGGCTGGACGGCGGCATCACGTCGTTCGACGTCGACGCCGACGTCACCGGCCTCAGCGGGCTGGACCGGCTGCAGATCTGGTCCTCGCGGGACAACGTGTCCTACTACCCGGTGAAGTACGCGGCCTCGTCGCAGCCGCTGCACGACGGCTGGACGGTCGAGACGATCACCCCGCAGTCCGCGCTTCCGTCCGGCACCAAGTACCTGCGCATCGACCTCATGCCGGGCATCCCGCAGTCGCGCGGGGACCGGGACTGGGTCGGCGGCGCAGCGCTGGACGGCACCTACGGAGCGGCCGGGATGCAGCTGCACACGCCGGGGCAGAGCCTGACGGCGAACAAGTCGTGGTTCATGTTCGACAACCAGATCGTCGCGCTCGGCTCGGACATCACCGCGAAGGACGGCCGCGAGGCCCACACCACGGTGGAGAACCGGCGGCTGTCCGACGGCTTCCCCGGCGAGCTCACGGTCGACGGCACGACGGTCCTGCCGGGTGACGGCACCGCCGAGCTCACCGGCGTCCGATGGGCCGCGCTCTCCGGCGGCCAGGCGGGCTCCGACATCGGCTACTACTTCCCCGACGGCAGCGACCTCACCGCCACCCGGGAGACCCGCAGCGGCGACTGGGCCGACGTCGGCAACGGGCCGGCCGGCCAGGAGACCGACAGCTTCGTGGGGCTCGACGTCGACCACGGCGTCGACCCGACGGGAGGTCGCTACGCCTACGTGCTGCTGCCGGACCGGAACCCGGGGCAGACCAGGGCCTACGCCGAGCACCCGGCCGTGCAGGTCCTCGCCCAGGACTCCGCCGTGCACGCGGTGAAGGAGACGAGCAAGGACATCGTCGCCGCCAACTTCTGGACCGACGCGCCGACGTCCGTCCAGGTCGACGGGAAGGACTACCTGACCAGCGACCGGAAGTCCTCGGTGATGACCCGGGAGGACGCCCAGGGCGTCACCGTCTCGGTGAGCGACCCGACGCAGGTCAACAGCCGGACCGTCGTGGACCACGCGTCCGACTTCTCGCACCTCTACGACAGGTCCGCAGGGTGGGTGATCGAGTCCGGCGGCGGCTTCAAGCGCACCACCCTGGACCAGCAGTACGTCACCTACAAGCTGGACAAGGGTGTCGCCCGGTTCGAGACCACGGTGGCCTACAACTGGAACACGGGCCTGAAGAACACGGTGCCGATCCAGGACCGGGTGACCTTCCACGCCTCGTCCGACGGCAGCACCTGGACGACCGTGCCGGCGTCGGTGAAGGACCCGGTGACCCCGGTGTACGGCTGGTCGCTGGACAACACCGCGACGCTGGTGCCAGCCGTCCCGCTGCCGGCAGGGACGAGGTTCCTCAAGGTGCAGGTGGAGAACAACGACACGCGTGCGTCCTGGTCGCCCGAGGTCAAGAAGGTGGTGCTCACCAGCGCCGACTCCACCGACGGGTTCGTGGACGTGACCCTCGCCCGCAGCGCCGGCGGCGTGGTGAGCGCCGACCCGCGCGTCCAGGTGGTCTCCCTCAGCCCGGTGACCCTGCGCGTCGACGTCGAGGGGCTGCAGGGCCGCAGCGTGCAGGCTCGGCTGTCCTACCACCGCCCTCCGGTGGCGTCGGTGTCGCTGACCACGGACCAGGGACGCACGAGCATCAGCGAGCCGGGGGGCACCCTGCAGCTGTCGGCGAAGGTGGGGCCGGCCGACGCCTACCAGGGCGTCACCTGGTCGGTCAGCGACGCCCACGGGGCGCCGACCGACTGCGCCTGGGTCACCGGCACCGGGGTGCTGGTCGGCCTCCGGGACTGCCACGTGGTCGTGACCGCCACCGCTCAGGACGGGTCCGGCGTCGCCGGCTCGGTGCCGGTGGTGGTGGATGTCACCGCGCCGGAGATCACCCTGACCCGCACCCCGGCCGAGCTGAGCTGGAACGACGAGGACCTCTCCCTGACAGCCTCCGTCGACGACGGCGACGGGTCAGGGGTGGCCTCCACGAGCGTGGTCGAGGAGGGCAGCCCGCGGCCTCCGGCCGACCTCCCCGAGGACGGCCTGCCGCTGGACCGCTCGCTGGGAGCGCACACCTACGTCGTCACCGCGACCGACCAGGTGGGGCACCAGACGACGGCCTCCTTCTCCTACACCGTGTACGAGTACCAGGACACCAGTGCCGGGCAGGTGGGGGACCAGCCCCTCGAGGCGGGCCGGACCGTGCCGTTGAAGTTCGACCTGCAGGGCGCGGGTGGAGCGGTGAGCACGGCGTCCGCCGCGCTCAGCGTCGACGGGCGGCCGGTGCCCGAGGGGTCCTTCCGTCGCACCGGGAACCACTACCAGCTGAACTGGCGGACCGCGGGACTGGCGGCCGGGACGCACCGGCTGGAGGTCTCGGTCGCCGTCGGCGGGACGGCTCTCCCGCCGCGCACCTTCACGGTCACCCTGCGCTGACCGAGCCGAGGGCGCGCAGGTCGCGAGGAGGGGCAGGTCCTGCGTCAGGGACCTGCCCCTCGTCCTCGCCCGGCACGGGCCCGAGCAGCTCCGGGGAGGGCTCCCCTGAGGAGAAGTCCGCACAGAAGGGTCAGGCCCGCGCCAGCACGGCCGATCGTGCGCGTGTCGTGGAAGCACTCTCGGGGCTCCCACGCGCCGTCGACCCACGAGCGGGCGCACCTGCGCCGGCTCGCTGACCCTTGGGGGACCATCATCCGCGCCGTCCGCTCTCGCCGCTCCGCCGCACCGGGGTCCGCCCGTCGCGGCCGCACCGTCCTGGCCCTCGCCGGCACCTCCGTCGTCGTGTCAGGCGCCCTGGGCGCCTGCGGCAGCCTGGACGCCAGGCTCGAGGCGCGTCAGGCCGCGGACGCGCTGAAGAACGCGAAGGTCGCCTCCTTCACGCTCCACCTGCAGGACCCGGCCGGGGAGCTGGGCAAGCTCGGCCAAGGGGCGGACATGGGCACGCAGCTCGACGTCCTCGAGCGCGGTGCGGTGCGGGTGACCGTCGACCGGGCGGGCGACACCACGATCGGCCAGACCGGCTCGACGACCTCCGGCAAGGACCAGCAGGCCGACCCGGTCGCGGCCCTGAAGGCGGCCGGCGCGTTCGAGGTGGCGTGGACGCAGTCGGGCAAGGACGTCGCGGCGCTCCGGCTCGTCGACGGCGTCGCCTACGTGCGCCTCGACCTGGCCGCGTTCCGCGCCGCGACCGGGCAGGACGTGCCGGTGGACCAGCTCAGCGGCAGCGACGCCCCGCCCCAGTTCGCCACCGTGGTCGAGGGCGTCAAGTCCGGCAAGTGGCTCTCGCTGGACCTGGCCGGGCTCTACCAGAAGGCCGACAAGGCGGGCCTGCTCGACGCGGAGAAGCAGGCCCAGGGCCTGGACCCGTCGGCGGTGGACCCGGCCGCGGTCCGGTCGCTGGCCCAGGACCTGCTCCAGGCCGTGAGGTCGGCGTCGGCGACCAGCGAGACGGTCGGCAAGGACCAGCAGGTGACCGTCTCGGTGTCGGTCAGGGCCAAGCAGGCGCTGCTCGCGGCCCTGGACGTGCTCGGCGAGCCGGCCTACTCCTCGCTGCTCGACGCCGACGCCACCCTGAGCACCTCGCTCTCCTCGGCCCGCAGCCAGATCGCCGCGCTGCCGGACAGCCCGGTCACCGGGTCGGTGCTGGTGGAGAAGGGCCACGTGCGCCGGGCCGCGCTCGACCTCGCCGGCGTGGTGGCCCTCGGCACCGACGCGCAGGCCAAGAGCACCGTGAAGACCGCCCAGCTCGTCGTCGACGTGGACGACAGCGCGCCGTCGCTCGCGGTGCCGGCGGCCGACCAGGTGGTGCAGGTGGACCCGCTGGTCGACCTCGCGCTGGGCAGCGTCGCCCAGCTCGCCGGCCAGGCCGGCATCGCCGACTGAGCCGACGCCACGCCGTGCCGCAGGGCCGCCAGTCCCGCACCCGGGACGGGCGGCCCCGCTGCGTCGTGCCGACGACGGCGGTCAGCTGCGGCGCACGCCCCAGGTGACGAGGTACTGGGAGTTGGAGCCGCACCCGGCGGCGGAGTCGATGCCGGGGTGGAACGTGGTGTGGGTGAACGACCGGGTCGCGTTCTGGGTGCGGTTCCACAGGTCCAGCCCCTTGAACGCGGCCTGCTCCGCGGCCACCGGCCCGTCGCAGTCGGCGGTGAGGATCCCGACGACCTCGCCCACCAGCCACCCGGCCAGCAGGCCGAGGACGGTGCCGACCACCGGCATCACCTCCGAGCCGATGGTGGCGCCGATGGCGCTGCCCACCGCCGACGTCGCGGCCTTCGCGCCGGCCGCCGCGAGCTCGTTGCCGGCCTTGGAGAGCATGCTGTTCACCGTCTGCCAGTCCTGGTGCCCGGCGTTCACGAGCAGGTAGTTGAAGGCGATGCCACTGGCGGGGTCGCTGACGTGCAGCGGTGGCGCGGCCACGTCGACCGTGAAGCTCCCCTCGCCGGTGTCGCCCATGTCGTGCACGACGGTCTGCGGGGTCGCGCTGCCGATCCCCAGGCTGAGCGAGAGCTTGTTGGAGTCCTCGCTGCGCGAGCGGGTGACGGTGCAGACGACCTTGAGCACCGAGAACGTGTAGGTCGCGGCCTGGAACGGGGGCGGCGCCGGCGTCGGGTCCGGCGCGGGCGGCGGCCACGGCCAGGGACCGGGCTTGGGGACCGGCGGGAACGGCAGCGGCCTGGGCAGGTAGAGATGGGCGAACTTCGCCGGCGGGGCGGACAGGGCGGGGTGCGGTTCGGTCTGCGGTGACAAGGAATTCCCCCCTCGAACGACCGCCCGCCGGTGCGGGCGGTGGGTGTACCGGTGATCACACTGAGCCCCGAGGGCCCGACCCTGATACGCCGGTCGGGCACGCCCGCTCCGGCCCGTCCGCCTCGTGTCGGCCGTCGTCGGCTCATGCCGCCCGGGTGATGCGCGGCCCGCCGGCCCACCGGTGGACTGGGGCCGCCGCGCGAGGACGCGGGCGAAGGGGGCCGTCATGTGTCGCTGGCTCGCCTACTCCGGGTCGTCCATCCCGCTGGAGGAGCTGCTCTACAAACCGGCCAACTCGCTGGTGGTGCAGAGCCTGCACTCGCGGCTGGGGGCGGAGACCACCAACGGCGACGGCTTCGGCGTCGGCTGGTACGCCGCGCCCGGAGCTCGCGCCCCTTCAGAACCAGGCCTCTTCCGCAGCACCGAGCCGGCCTGGAACGACCGCAACCTGCGCGACCTGGCCGCCCACGTCAGCAGCCCGCTGCTGTTCGCGCACATCCGCGCCTCCAGCGGGTCCGCGGTGCAGCAGACGAACTGCCATCCGTTCCGGCACGAGGGCTGGCTGTGGATGCACAACGGGCTGATCAGCGGCTTCGCCGCGGTCAAGCGAGACCTCGTGCTCGCGGTGGACCCCGAGCTGTTCGCGCGTATGGAGGGCTCGACCGACTCCGAGCTGCTCTTCTTCCTCGCCCTCACCTTCGGGCTGCGCAGCGACCCGGCGGCCGCGGTGGCCCGCGCCGTCGGGCTGGTGGAGGAGGCGCTGGCGCGCCGCGGCATCGACGGCGGGGTGCAGATGACGGTGGCCACCACCGACGGCGCGCACCTGTGGGCCTTCCGCTACTCCACCGCCGGACCGCCGCGCTCGCTGTTCCACAGCACCGACGTCGCCACCCTGCGCCACCAGTACCCGGAGAACCCTGCGCTCCACGAGCTCTCCGACGACACCCGCATCGTCGTCTCCGAGCCGCTCGGCGACCTGCGCGGCGCCTGGCGCGAGGTGCCGGAGGCCACCTGCGTCACGGTGCACGGAGGCCGCGAGGAGCTCTCGCCGTTCGCCCCCACGCTGCCGGCGGGCCACCGGGCTGCGAGCCCGCGGTGAGCGTGCAGCAGGGCAGGGGAGGCGGAGCCCCGGCCGCCGGCGGCGGCGCGTTCTACCTGCTCGGCCTCATCGGGGCGGCCGTCTGGTGGTGGCAGCAGGCGGACGGCCTGGGCGAGCACGTCGTGGCGCTGCTCAAGGCCCTGGTGTGGCCCGCCTTCCTCGTCTACGAGGCGTTGCGGGCCGTGCACGGCTGAGATTTCCGCGACGCGCGCGGGGCGACCGTTGATCGCCGCGGCCCAGCGCGGCAGGATCGCGGTCCAGCAGGTCGGCAGCGGGTCGGCCGTCGGGACCCAGGGGGAGCACCGTGGTGCCGTCGCGGGAGTGGAGCTACGACACGAGCCGGGGCGCCCTGGTGGCCCGCACCTGGGAGCTGCCGGAGGGCGACGTCCGCTACGTCGCGCTCCTCGCGCACGGCTACGGCGAGCACATCGGGCGCTACGAGCACGTGGCCGGGGCGCTGGTGCGCAGCGGCGCGGTGGTCTACGGGGTCGACCACATCGGGCACGGCAAGAGCGACGGTGAGCGGGTGCTCGTCGAGGACTTCGAGGACGTCGTCGAGGACTTCCACCACCTGGACGAGGTCGCCCGGCGCGAGCACCCGGGGCTGCCCGTGGTCCTGATCGGGCACTCGATGGGCGGGCTGATCGCGGCCCGCTACGCCCAGCGCTACGGCGACTCGCTCGCCGCGCTGGTGCTGTCCGGGCCGCTGGTCGGCACCTACGAGGCCGCCGCGCAGCTGCTCGCGATGGACGAGATCCCCAACGTGCCGCTGGACATCACCACCCTCGCCACCGACCCCGAGGTCGGCCGCCGCTACGCCGAGGACGCCCTGGTCTGGCACGGACCGTTCAAGCGGCCCACGCTCGAGGCCATGCTGCGGGCAGTGGCCACCATCCAGCAGGGCCCGTCGCTGGGCCGGCTCCCGCTGCTGTGGGTGCACGGCGTCGACGATCCGCTGGTGCCGCTCGAGGGCAGCCGTCCCGGCGTGGAGCACCTGCGCGGCGAGGTGTTCGAGCAGCACCTCTACGAGGGCGACCGGCACGAGGTCTTCAACGAGCACAACCAGGACGAGGTGCTCGGGGACGTCACCGGCTTCATCGCCCGGGTGCTTCCCACCTGAGCGGGACGCTGCCGCGGGCGTCACTCTCCGGCGCAGCTGCAGGGTTCGGGGACCTCCGGCGGGGGATCCCCGGGCCGACGGGGCGGCAGCCGACCCGGCGATGCCGGCGACGAGGGAGCGATCAGCGTGCGACCCACGGGGGACTGGGAAGGGCATTCCTTCCGCCACGAAGCGTTCCCCTACCTCGACGCCGGCGAGCTGCGCGAGCGGCTCGTGCCCTTCGTCGTCGAGGGCCTCGAGCGCGACGAGCCGGTCGCCGTGGTGGGCGGCGAGACCGCGCTCGGCGTGCTGGACGAGGCGCTGGGGCAGGACCGGCGGCGGCTGGCCGTGCTCGAGTCCGCGCAGTCCTGGTGGCGGGCGGGAGGCCAGCGCGGGCACGACGTCGTGCGCGAGTGGGACCTCGCCCTGCGCAACCTGCAGCGGACCGGTCGGCCGTTCCGGGTGGTGGGCGAGCCGGTGTGGCTCAGCGGCGGGACCGACCGGCGCTGGAGCAGCTACGAGGCGGTCGCCAACCGGAGCTGGGCCGACCTGCCCTGCTACTGCCTCTGCCTGCACGACCGGAGCCGGCTGGACGGCGACGTGCTCGCCGACGTCGAGCGCACCCACCCGTTCACCTGGGACCGGCAGCACGCGGCCCCGGTCCCGAGCCGCGCCTACCAGGACCCGCGGGAGTTCGTGCTGGCCAGCCAGCCGGCCTGGCGCGAGCGGCCGATGCAGGCCGCGACGCACGAGGTGAGCGACCCCCGTCCGGCCCGGCGCGCGCTGTTCGCGGCGGTGCCGCCGGCCTGGCAGGACCGGGCCGACGACGTCGTGCTGGCCGCGCACGAGCTGGTGATCAATGCGCTGCGCGAGGTCGGGGTGGCCGAGCTGGCCAGCTGGGTCGAGCCCGCCGAGCGGGACGGGCGCGACCTGCTCGTGGTGGAGGTGACCGACCGCGGCCCGGGGCTGGCCGACCCGCTGCGCGGCTACCGGGTGCCGGGCAACGACCCCGAGGGCGGGCGCGGCCTCTGGGTGGCGTGGGGGCTCGCCGACGACGTCGCGGTGGGGGAGGCGCCGGGCACCCGGGTGCGCCTGTTCTTCCGCGAGCTCTGACCGGCCGGTGCCCCCTCGGCGTCGGAGTCGACGTCGGAGTCCACCTCGACGTCCACCTCGACGTCCACCTCGCGCTGGCGGCGCGCGGCGCGCAGCAGCGAGACCAGCATCGCGACGAACACCACCGCCCACGCCGAGAGCGCCACCCAGGCCCACACGTGCCCGATGTCGCCGACCAGCGGCAGGTGCGCGGTCCGGCCCAGCTCGCCGCTGGCCACGGCGTACATGCCCAGCGGGAAGCAGATGCTCCACAGCGCCGGCTCGTAGCGCAGCGGCACCGTGAGGATGACGTGGCGCCAGACGCCGAAGCCGACCAGCAGCGGGATCAGCCAGGTGCCGAAGGCCCACAGGACCACCGACAGGCCGCTGAGCACCGAGCGGCTGGCCGCGAGGATCGGGGTGACCGGGAACTCCAGCAGCCGGGCCCCGGCGAACACGGTGATGGACGTGGCGCCCATGACGATCCAGTAGGGCGGGGTGATGGTGTCCGGGCCGATCTCGACCAGGAGCAGCCGCACCAGCAGCACGGTGGCCATCGACAGGTAGAGGACGACGCCGAGGCTCCACAGCATCACCGCGAGCAGGGCGATCCACCGGGCGCCGTGCGGCCACCACGGCTCCAGCGCGCAGGCGCCCAGCGCCACCGACTGGGTGGCCACGACCGAGATGAACCAGGTGCCGTCGACGTCGCCGAGCACCGGGCCCTCGCTGCGCCGGACCAGGATGATCGCCGGCATGCTGTAGCTGAGCGTTAGCCAGGCCAGGATGCCGACGCCCAGCAGCACGACGGCCAGCTGCGGCCGGCCGCCCAGGGCGAAGCGGGCCGCGACGACGTCGAAGCCGGCCACCAGGGTGAAGGCGCCGAACATGCGCCGCGGGTCGGTGAGGTCGGCCAGCAGGCGGGAGCGGTAGGCGACGGCGCGCCACACGGTGAGCGCGGTGAGGACGAGCAGGGCCAGCACCGCGACGGCCAGCAGCGCGGCCGAGACGGCGGCGTGGTGGGCGCGGAACATCGCGATGCTGTTGATGCCGGTGGCCATCACCAGGGCGAAGTAGGCCGGGGGGAGGTCCCGCGCGGCTCGCCGCAGCGTGTCCATCGATCCCCCTCGATCGCTCCGGCCGCATCAGCCGCGGCCGGGTCTCCTCGACGATAGGGGCGCGGGCGGACGGCCGCGCCGGTCGGGGAGAACGTCCCTGTCCGTCCGGGCTGCGCCGGCGCACCCTCCTCGCCGTGGACGCGTGCTCCAGGCTGTCCTGCTGCTCGGGCCTCCTGGTCGTCGCCGCCAGCGTCGTGGCCTGCCAGAGCGGGAGCCCCTCCCTCGCGCCCACCCCGCGCGGCGGGGTCGCCCCGTCGGTGGCGACCTCGGTCGTGAGCCCGACCAGCGCCCCGTCGTCGCGGTCGGTCCCGGCGGGGGCGCCGTCGACGGCCTCGTCCACGTGGTCCACGCGGGCCACGTCGGCCGGGAGGTCGGGTGCGGTATGCACGAACGCCCGGGTGCTCACGGGCTGGAGCACGGGTCGGCTGGCGGCCCAGACGGTGGCGGTGCCGGTGCAGGAGACCGCTGTCTCTGCGGTGACCGCGCAGGTCCGGGGCGGCGCCGGGGCCGTGCTGCTGTTCGGGTCGCGCGCGCCGGCCGGGCTGGCGACGGCGCTGGCCCGGCTGCGGGCGGCCGCCCCCGGCGGCGTGGCGCCGCTGGTCATGGTGGACGAGGAGGGCGGGCCGGTGCAGCGGATGCCGGACGTGGTGGGCGTGCTGCCCTCCGCGCGGCGGATGGCCGCCACCCTGACCGCCGCCGAGGTCGAGCAGCTCGCCGTGCGGACCGCCCGGCGGCTGCGCGGCGCCGGCGTGGGGGCGGACCTCGCCCCGGTGCTGGACCTCGACGCCGGGGCCGGCCCGAACGCGGGCGGTCCGATCGGGGTCCGCTCGTTCAGCGCCGACCCGCGGCGGGCCACCACCTACGGTCTGGCGTTCGCCCGCGGGCTGCGCACCGGCGGGGTGGTCCCCGTCGTCAAGCACTTCCCCGGCATCGGCGGGGCCACGGGCAACACCGAGACCGGGGCGGCCTCGACCCGCCCGTGGACCGTGGTTCGGGCCCGCGACCTGGTCCCGTTCCGGTCCGCGGTGCGGGCCGGCCTGCCCGCCGTGATGGTCTCCGCCGCCCGGGTGCCCGGGCTCACGGCCTATCCGGCGAGCGTGTCCTACACCGTGATCACCACCGTGCTACGGGGCCAGCTGGGGTTCCGCGGGCTGGTGATGACCGACTCGCTGACCGCCAGGGGCGCTGCGGGCCGCCGGCTACTCGCTGCCCGCGGCGGCCGTGCTGGCCCTGCGCGCGGGCGCCGACCTGGTGCTGTTCGACGCCTCGGCGGCCACGGTGTCCGCCCGCACGGCGTCGGTGGAGCGGGCGCTGGTGGCCGCCGTCGCTGCGGGGAAGCTCAGCCGGGCGCGGCTGGTGTCGGCCGCCGAGCACGTGCTGGCGGCCAAGCGCGTCGACCTCTGCGCGCGCTGAGGGGCCGGTGCGACGGGTCGGCTCAGGAGGCCTGCTGCCGCCGCTCGGCCGCGCGGGCGCGCCGGCGGATGCCCTGGCGCTCCTCGTCGGAGGTGCCGCCCCAGACGCCGGTCTGCCCGTTGTCCAGCGCCCAGCTGAGGCACGGGTCGACCACCGGGCACTGGGCGCAGATCTTCTTGGCCTCGGCGATCTGCGCCTTGGCCGGATCGCCGGTGCCGACGGGGAAGAACAGCTCGGGGTCCTCGTC
>JBQCIO010000065.1:0-5365 GCA_051953655.1 Motilibacteraceae bacterium | reverse complement strand
AGGCGCCGCTCACCCGGTCCACCACCAGCGGCAGGCCGGGGGCCGGGCGGCTGCGGACCGTGGCCCACGGGCGCCCGGCGGCACCGAGCAGCAGGGCGCCCCCGAGCACCAGCGCGCCGAGCGCCACGCTCCGCTCGCGGGCGCGGGACCTCCCGGCTCCCGTCGCCGTGCTCATGGCTGCGACGCGGCGGGCTGGGCGAGGGTGGCGGCGACCGCCACCGCCCGCAGCACCGCCGCGGCCTTGTTCCGGCTCTCCTGCTCCTCGGCCGCGGGGTCCGAGTCGGCCACGACGCCGCCGCCGGCCTGCACGTAGGCGGTGCCGTCGCGCAGCAGCGCGGTGCGGATGGCGATGGCGGCGTCGCCGTCGCCGGCGAGGTCGAGGTAGCCGACGACGCCGCCGTAGAGCCCGCGCCGGGCCGGCTCGAGCTCCTCGATGATCTCCATGGCGCGGGGCTTGGGTGCGCCGGACAGGGTGCCGGCCGGGAAGCACGCGGTGAGGACGTCGAAGGCGTTGCGGCCCTCGGCCACCTCCCCGACCACCGTCGACTCGATGTGCATCACGTGGCTGTAGCGGCGGACCGTCATGAAGTCGACGACCTCCACCGTCCCCGGGGCGCACACCCGGCCGAGGTCGTTACGGCCGAGGTCGACGAGCATGAGGTGCTCGGCGCGCTCCTTCTCGTCGGCGAGCAGCTCCTCGGCCAGCCGGGCGTCCTCCTCCGGCGTCGCCCCCCGCCACCGCGTGCCGGCGATCGGGTGGGTCATCGCCCGCCCGCCCTCGACCTTCACCAGCGCCTCCGGGCTGGAGCCGACGACGTCGAAGCCGTCGAAGCGCAGCAGGTACATGTAGGGGCTGGGGTTGGTCACCCGCAGGACCCGGTAGACGTCCAGGGCATCGGCCGGGCAGGGCAGCTCGAAGCGCTGGCTGACCACCACCTGGAAGGCCTCGCCGGCGCGGATCTCCTCCTTGGCCTTCTCCACCGCGGCGAGGAACTCCGGCCGGCCCGTGCGGGACACCGGCGCGGGCTCGGCCGCGGGGTCGAAGACCGCGACGCTGGGCGGCGCGGGGGTGGCGAGCTCGGCGGTCATCCGGTCCAGCCGGGCCACGGCGTCGGCCCACGCCTCGTCCACCCGCTCGTCGGTGGCGTCCCAGTTCACCGCGTTGGCGATGAGCAGCACGGTGCCGTCGGTGTGGTCCAGCACGGCGAGGTCGGTGACGAGCATGAAGGCCAGCTCGGGCACGTGCAGCTCGTCGGGGTTGAGGTCCGGCAGCCGCTCGAGCCGGCGGACGGCGTCGTAGGAGAGCATGCCGACCAGGCCGCCGGTGAGCGGGGGCAGCCCGGCCAGGTGCGGGGTGCGCAGCGCCTCGAGCGTGGCGCGCAGCGCGGCCAGCGGGTCGCCGCCCGCGGGCAGGCCCACCGGGGGCGTGCCCTGCCAGACCGCCTGGCCGTCCTGCTCGGTGAGGGTGGCCGCGCAGCGCGCGCCGATGAAGGACCAGCGCGACCACACCCCGCCGTGCTCGGCCGACTCGAGCAGGAAGGTGCCCGGGCGGTCGCCGGCGAGCTTGCGGTAGACCCCGACCGGGGTCTCGGCGTCGGCCAGCAGGCGCCGCACCACCGGGATCACCCGGCGGTCGCGGGCCAGCGCGCGGAAGGTCTCCAGGTCCGGCGCCGTGGTGCCGGGGGCGAGCGGCCCGTCGGACAGCGCGGTGGGCGCGTCCGTGGCCGAGTCGGTCAGCCTGCTGGGCGAGGTGGGCGCCATGGGCCACATCCTCCCGCACGGCCGAGCCCCGGCCCGCCCGGCGTCGGCCCCGGGGGCTGCCCGGCACGGGGTCGGCGCCCCGCGCCACGCCGGCGACGACACCTCCGGAACTCGCTCCGCGCGGGGGTGCCGCCTCGGTAGCGTCGGTGACCACCAGTGACCCGGGAGGGGACCGATGTCGGGGAACGTGCCACCACCACCGGACGAACCGGGGCAGCAGGGGCAGCCTGGCCGCGAGGACGGGGACCAGGGCTGGCAGGCGCCGCCGCCCCCGCCGTACGGCGGCTACGGCCAGACCCCGCCGCCACCACCGCCGCCGCCCGGCGGCTACGGCTACCCGCCGCCGCCCCCGCCCGCCGGCGGCTACGGGTACGGAGCACCGGCTCCCGGCGCCCCGCAGCCGTTCAGCGCCGGCCGGTCGATCTCGTGGGCGTGGACGACCTACTGGCGCAACCTCGGCCCGCTGCTGCTCATCACCGTGGTCGTGCTGGCCGTGCAGCTCGTCTTCGGGTTCATCACCCGCGGCTCGCACAACGTGGTCGTCGACATCGTCTTCTCGGTGATCGGGTTCGCGCTGTCCCTGGTGCTCGCCCTCGGCGTCATCCGCGCCGCGCTGGCCGTCTGCGACGGGCGCACGCCCAAGGTGGAGAACCTGTTCGACACCCGCGACCTCGGGCCCTACGCGATCACCGCCATCGTCGTCGGGGTCGTCACCGCGGTCGGCTTCGTGCTGTGCATCATCCCCGGCTTCGTGGCGATCTTCTTCCTGCTGTTCGCCCCCTACGTCGTGGCCGACGGCGCCTCCACCGACGTCGGCACGGCGCTGCGCCGGTCGGTGGAGCTGGTGCGCTCGGCGCCGGGCGAGGTGGTCGTGCTGCTGCTCGGGCTGGTCGGCATCAACATCGTCGGCGCGCTGCTGTGCGGGGTGGGCCTGCTGTTCACGTACGGCATCACCGCGCTCGCGGTCGCGCACGCCTGGCGCAGCCTGTCCGGCGGGGTCGTGGCCACCGCCTGACGACGAGCTCCCCCGCACGGGTGCCGCACCCGTCCGTATCGATGCCGAGGGGTGCGGCCCCCGTGCGACCTGTGCTCCGGCCGGGTGGTCTCCCCGGCGAGTCGTGCCTCCTCAGGCTCGCCGGCCCCGCGTTGCCGGTAGTTTCCGGCCTCGACGCCGGCACCGGCCGGAAGCGAGAGGACCAGGGGGATCGATGACCGAGCCGACGCAGCCCTACGGCCAGGGGTACGGCCAGGGTGGTGACGGCGGCTACTTCGCCGGCCAGCAGCCGGGGTACGGGCAGCCCGGCTACGGGCAGCCCACCTACGGGCAGCCGGGGTACGGGCAGCCCGGCTACGGGCAGCCCGCGTTCGGCCAGCCCGGCTACGGCCAGTTCGGCGCTCCCGGCGCCGGCTACGGGGCACCGGTCGGGGCCGTCCCGCCGTTCGCAGGCTGGGGCTCGCGGGTCGGTGCCTATCTGGTCGACGCCCTCGTCGTCGCGGTGCCCTTCATCATCGCCGCGGTGCTGGTGGGCGCCACGACGTCCACCTCCACCGACCCCACCACCGGGTTCACCACCACCAGCGCCAGCGGGGCCGGCGTCTTCCTCGGCGTGGTCCTCTACGTCGTCGGCATCGGGCTGGCGATCTGGAACCAGGTCATCCGGCAGGGCAAGACCGGTCAGAGCATCGGCAAGGGCGTCCTGGGCATCCGCCTGGTCGGCGCCGCCACCGGCCAGCCGATCGGGCCGGGGCTCACCTTCGTGCGCCAGCTGGCGCACATCGTCGACGGCATCCCGTGCTACCTGGGCTACCTCTGGCCGCTCTGGGACGCCAAGCGGCAGACCTTCGCCGACAAGATCATGAGCACGTACGTCGTGAAGGTCTGAGCCAGCCGCGGTACCGGGCGCCCGTCTCGTAGGCGTCGCGTCCTGCTCGGCCGCCGGCGGTCCGGCACGGGCACGGTCGACGGCGCTGGTGACGGCAGGAGCAGGGCGCGGCGCGTGTTCGGCGGCCGGGCGGCGGTCGGGCAGTGCGTGAGGGGACCCCTCACCCGCCAAGTAGCCGGTCAGGCGGTCCCCTCACGCATCCGGATCGCATGCCCGAAGCCCTCGGGGATACCGGGTGGGCGCCTGAGGAGGCCCTAGGACTCGGAGGGTCCCGCGCCCACCACCGGCAGCTCGCGCGCGTCGAAGCAGGTGCGGTCTCCCGTGTGGCAGGCCGCACCCACCTGGTCCACCTGCACCAGCACGGTGTCGCCGTCGCAGTCCAGCCGGACCCCCCGCACGTGCTGCACGTGCCCGCTGGTGCCGCCCTTGACCCAGTACTCCTGGCGGCTGCGGCTCCAGTAGGTGGCCCGGCCGGTGGTGAGGGTGCGGTGCAGCGCCTCGTCGTCCATCCAGCCGACCATGAGCACCTCGCCGCTGTCCCACTGCTGCGCGACCGCCGGGAACAGGCCCTGCTCGTCACGCTTGAGCAGCGCGGCGATCGCCGGGTCGAGGGCGGACGGGCCCTGGGTGCTCTGGGTGCTCTGGGGGCTGGGCGTGCTCACCGGCCCATCCTGCCGGATCCGCGCGGCCGTCCGGCGCCGGCCGACCCGGTCACTCCGACGTGCCCGTGCCGGCCAGCGCCTCGCGCTCGCGGGCCGCCCGGCGGCGCGCCTTGGTCTGGTACATCGCGACGTCGGCGGCCGCGAGCAGCCCGTGCAGGCCGTGCAGCCCGGCGCCGGCCGGCAGGGTGACCGCGCCGACCGAGAGCTCCAGCCGGAAGGGCTGGTCCACCTCGGCGACGAAGCGGTCCAGCTCGTGGCGCACCCGGTCGGCCACCGCGGGGGCGGAACCACCCTCGACGAGGACGACGAACTCGTCGCCGCCGGTGCGGGCCACCACGTCGGTCCGGCGCACCCCACGGCACAGCACCTGCGCGGCGCCGAGGACCGCGGCGTCGCCGGCGGCGTGGCCCCACGTGTCGTTGATCCCCTTCATGTCGTCGATGTCGACCACGAGGACGGTCACCTCGCCGTGCCCGGCGTCCTCGCCCTGCGCCGCGCGGCGCAGCAGCGCGGGCGCCGCGGCCTCCAGCCCGCGCCGGTTGCGCACCCCGGTGAGCGCGTCGACCAGCGCGGCCCGCTCGTGCCTCGCGCGGGCGAGCTCGAGCCGCACCACCATCCGCCGGCGGGCGGTGAAGGCCACCGCGGACAGCAGGGTGGCCGAGACCATCGCATAGCCCAGCACGCCGTACGCCGGGCCGCCGCGGGACAGCGCCACCCACACCCAGCCGGCCCAGGCGAGCGCGACGAGCACCGCGTACCAGCCGGTGGAGAGCAGGAAGACGCCCAGCGCCATGAGGAAGAGCAGCAGGTTGACCGACTGCAGCGGGTCCGGGTCGGTGGCCACCCGCAGCAGGCACAGCGAGAGCGCCACCAGGCCGGTGACACCGGCGGCGGTGTGCACCGCCGCGCCCATCCGGCGCCGGTAGCGCAGGGACAGCGCCGCCAGTGCGGCCATGACGGAGGCGACCCCGCCGGTGAGCAGCGAGTCGAGCGGGGCCCGCGGGTCCAGACCCCGCGAGGTGGCCAGCAGCGAACCGCCGAAGTAGACGGCGGACAGCC
>JBQCIO010000064.1:0-13611 GCA_051953655.1 Motilibacteraceae bacterium | reverse complement strand
ACTCACCGAGCTGCACGGCCTGCTCACCCCCGACATCGCCGCCCGCCTCAAGTCGGTCCTCGAGCCCCTGGCCGCGCCGATCGGCACCGCGGAACTGCCCGACCCACGCACCGCCAAGCAGCGAATGCTCGACGCGCTGCTCGAGACCGTCACCGTCGCCGGACGCATCCTCCCCGCGCAGAAGAACAACGTCGGCAACGAGAACGACGACGAGCTCGACGGCGACAGCGGCGAGATCAGCACAGATGGTGCGGACCCGCGCACGGGTCAGCCGGCCGGACAGGAAGCTCTCGACCTCGGCCTCGCACTCGACGGTGTCCCGTCGGTCCCGGCCGTGCCTGACTCCTTCCGGGGGAAGGTCGCCGCCCCGTCCCGCGACGGGCTGCTGGTCTCGGTCACCCTCGCCGAGCTGCGGGCCAGCGAGTCCGGACAGCCCGCCCCCGGCGCCGCTCGGGCCGCGACCATCCTGTCCACCACCTCCGCCGGCACCCGCATCTCGGTCGAGCAGGCCCGCCTGCTCGCCTGCGAAGCAGGGATCATCCCCGTCGTCCTGGACGGCGAAGGCAGGCCCATCGACGTCGGCCGCGCCAAACGGTTGGCGACGCCCGACCAGCGAAGACTCCTCGCCCTGCGGGACAAGGGCTGCGTCGGCCCCGGTTGTGATCGCCCGCCGGACTGGTCCCAGGCCCACCACATCACCTGGTGGACCCTGGGCGGAGAGACCAACCTGGACGAGATGCGCCTGCTCTGCCTGTGGCACCACCACCTCGTCCACGACCAGCACTGGGACGTCAGAGCCACCCCGGGCGATGTCACAGGCGGCGGCACCGAATGGCGAGCCCCCGCCTGGGTCGACCCCACCAGGACCTGGGTCCGCACCCGCTGAGCGCGCGTCAGAGCAGAGCGCGCCTGTCACAGCTGCGCCGGACTCGCCACCTCGTTCAGGCCGACGCCTCCGGTGAACCTTCGGCGGATCTCCTCGCCCGTGTCGAGCTCACCGGAGGCGAAGGCGCGGGCGCGCGCGACGAGGCGTCGAGGACGGTCGTCATCGGGGACAGCCGCATCGAACACCCTCAGTGGCCCGCTCTGCACAGTCGGCCGCCCACCCGGCGAGAAGGCGCCGGTCGGCAACGCTCAGCGTCTGCGGTGAACTCATCCGGTTCCTGGCTCCTGCCTCCTGCCTCCCGGGGGAGACCCGACTCAGGTGCCCAGCGTGGAGATCTCCTCCGGCGTCGGCTCCCCGGCGGCGCGGGCGAACAGCTCGAAGCCGGCGAGGACGGTCTTGCGGTCGGCGGCGGGGAGGCGGCGCAGGACGTCGTCGATCTCCTCGCGGCGGCGCTGGTGCACCGAGCGCACCAGCTCCTCGCCGGCCGGGGTGAGGCCCACGAGGACCTCGCGGCGGCTCTGCGGGTTCTCGGTGCGCTCCACCCAGCCGCCGGCCACCAGCCGGTCCGCCATCCGGGTGAAGGTCGAGGGGTGGACGCCGATCCGCTCGGCCAGCTCGCCGCTGCGCTGGGGGCTCTGCACCGACAGCAGCACGAGCACCCGGAACTGCGGGATCGACACCTGGTCGTGCGCCGGGGCCAGCGAGCGGGCGACGATCCCGAGCAGGGCCCGGGAGGACAGCAGCACCGCCTCGGTCGCGTCCGAGGACCTGGTCGAGGAGCTCATCGTTCTCACCCTAACGGCCGTCTCCGGCAGGACGTCCCGGCTCACACCGGCCCCGGCACCCGTGGCGGCCGCACCGGTCGTGGGGCCGCGGGCGGCCCGTCGGTGAGGTCGGCTCCGGTGCCCGCAGCGTCCGGGGCGAAGTCCCGGGTCAGGACGCGCAGGACCGAGGCGTGGGTGAGCCAGCCCACCATCCGGTGGTCGTGGTCCAGGACCGGCGCGCCGCCGGAGTCGGCGGTCACGAGCACCTGCAGCGCCGCGGAGAGCGGGTCGTCGGGGTGCAGCACCGGCGGCATCGCCGCGAGCGCCCCCACCTCGTGGGCCGGCGCCTCCGCGTCGTCGGCGAGGGCCTCGGACACGGCTCGGGCGGTGACCACGCCGAGCAGCACGCCGTCCCGGCTCACCGGCACGGCGGGGCGGCCGCTGGCGAGCACGGCGCGCGCCGCCTCGGGCAGGTGCAGGTCGGCCGGAAGGGCCAGGGGCGGCGCCGTCATGACCTCGGCCACCTGCACCGTGCGGAGCCTGGCGTCGCCGGCGGGGGCGTCGAGGTCGACGCCGCGCCGGCGCAGCTTGAGCGTGTAGACCGTGTCCGCGCTGAGGCGGTGGCTGACCGCGGTGGCCAGCACGATCGCCAGCATGAGCGGAAGGATGATCGTGTATTCGCCGGTGAGCTCGAACATGATGATCACGGCGGTGATCGGCGCCCGGGCGGCGCCGGCGAACACGGCACCCATGCCCACCAGCGCGTAGGCGCCGGTCGGGCCGGCCACGCCCGGCGCGAGCACGTGCACGACGTCGCCGAACGCGGCGCCGAACATCGCGCCGATGAACCGCGACGGCGCGAAGACGCCGCCGGAGCCGCCGATGCCGATGGTGAGGCTGGTGGCCAGCATCTTCCCCAGGAGCAGGACGACGAGGAAGGCCAGCGCGTAGCGACCCTCCACGCCCGCCTGCAGCACCGGGTAGCCCACGCCGTAGAGCTGGGGGAGCACCAGCAGGAGCAGGCCCAGCACCAGGCCGCCCACCGCGGGGCGCGCCCACTCCGGCCCCCGCCAGGCCCAGTCGCAGGCGTCCTCGACGGCGTAGAGCACCCGGGTGAAGAGGATGCCGACGACGCCGGCGAGCAGCCCGAGCACCGCGTAGAGCAGGTACTCGGCCGGGTGGGTGAGGGTGAAGGCCGGCAGGTGCAGGAACGGGGTGTCGCCGAAGAAGGCCCGGCCCACCACCGAGGCCACCACGGCGGCGAGCACGACGACGCCGAAGGCCTCGGCGGCGAAGTCCCGCAGGAGCAGCTCGAGAGCGAAGAACACCCCGGCGACCGGGGCGTTGAAGGTCGCCGCGATGCCGCCGGCTGCTCCGCAGGCGACCAGCGTGCGCAGCCGGGTCTCGGGGACCTTGAAGGTCCTGCCCAGCCAGGACCCGAGCGCGGAGCCGATCTGCACGATCGGGCCCTCCCGGCCGACCGACCCGCCCGAGCCGATGCACAGCGCGGAGGCGAGAGCCTTCACCACGGCGACCCGGCCCTGGATCCGGCCACCCCGCTGGGCGACCGCGTACATCACCTCGGGGACGCCGTGCCCCTTGGCCTCGCGGGCGAAGCGGTCGACCAGCGGTCCGTAGAGCAGGCCACCGGCGACGGGGGCGAGCACGACGAAGAAGGCGCCGAGCCAGGGGACCCAGTGGTTGCCCGGGTGGCTGCCGAGGGCGGCGGCCGAGAAGTCCTCGCTGCCGCTGAAGATGCGGGTGGCGTGGACGATCAGCCAGCGGAAGGCCACGGCGCCGAGCCCCGCGCCGAGGCCGACGACGAGGGCCATCGCCAGCAGCCCGCCGCGGCCGCTGCGCAGGCGGGCTGCGGCGGTCGCGACCGGCAGGGGAAGGGTGGGGGCAGACATAATTTGCAGCCTACCAACTGTGAGCCTGTGCCATCGACGTGTGGGAGGGAAGGGGCTGGGAAGGGGCCGGAGCGACGCACCCGCGCCGACCCGGAGGCGCGGGCACGACGCACGGGAGAGGCACAGCGATGGACATCTGCACCGTCATCCTCGAGGACCACGCCGAGCAGCGGGGCGCCTTCGCGATCCTGGACGAGGTCGACCCGCGCGACGCCGAGACGCTGGGCCCGCTGTGGAACCGGCTGGCCGTGCTGCTCGAGGTGCACGCCGAGGCCGAGGAGAAGCTGTTCTACCCGCGGCTGCTCGAGGTGGGCACCGGCGCGAGCGGCGCGGACTCCGCCGCGGACGAGACCGAGGACGCGATCCACGACCACAACGAGATCCGCGACGCGGTGCGCGAGGTGAGCCGGCACGAGGTCGCCTCGGACGACTGGTGGAAGGCCGTCACCGCGGCCCGCGAGGCCAACAGCGACCACATGGCCGAGGAGGAGCGCGAGGCCCTGGCGGACTTCCGCCGGCACACCGACCTGTCGACCCGGCACGAGATCGGGCTGGCGTTCCGCGTCTACGAGGCCCGGCACTACCAGGGGATCACGCCCGAGGACCACGACCCGAAGGCGTGGGTGGCCGAGCACCAGGGCTGAGGCGGGCTCGCCCTCGCGAGGCCGGCCGACGTGCGACGCGCTGCGGCTACGCCGAGAGGGCGGCCAGCGCGGCGTCGAGCCGGCGGCCGGCCTCGTCGGCCACCGGGGCCAGCTCGGCCTGCCCGGTGAGCTCGACCATGACCTGCGGGTCGAGCGCCTCGACGACGGTGCCCTCGTCGCTGCTGCGCACCACCACGTTGCACGGCAGCAGCAGCCCGATCGAGCGGTCGACACCGAGGGCCCGGTGCGCCAGCGGCGGGTTGCAGGCACCGAGCACGACGTAGTCCTCCATGGCCTCGCCGAGCTTGGCCTGCAGGGTGGCCGCCATGTCGATCTCGGTCAGCACGCCGAAGCCCTGCTCCTTCAGCGCGGCCCGCACCTGCTCGACGGTGTCGGTGAACGGCGCCTTCACCACGATGCTCTTGCCGTAGCTCACGTCCTGCCCCCTCGCTGGTGCTGGTGCTGGTGCTGGTGCTGGTGCTGATGCCGGTGGTGGCCGTGCTCAGGCGAGCGAGAGGAACAGCTTCTCCAGCTGCTCCTGGTTCACCGAGGCGTCGCCGTCGGCGCTGCCGGTGGCGCACTGGCGCAGCCCGGTCGCGATGATCTTGAACCCGGCGCGGTCCAGCGCGCGCGAGACGGCGGCGAGCTGGGTGACGACGTCGGCGCAGTCGCGACCCTCCTCGATCATCTTGATGACGCCGCGGATCTGGCCCTCGGCCCGGCGCAGGCGCTTGAGCACCTCGCCGAGCTCGTCCTCGCTGAACTCCATGCCGGCCAGCCTACTACCCCTTGGGGTATGAGGCGGGTGCTGCTGCTGAGGCGTCAGACGGGGACGTCGGCGACCCGGCGCAGGGCGTCCACCAGTGCGTGCCGAAGCCAGCCGGCGTACCGGCGCCGGGTCCAGCCGATGACGTGGACGAACTGATGGTGGGTCTCGGCCGAGGTGAGCACGTAGAGCTCCTCGGCCGCCCTCGCCCGCCGGCGGGCACCGAGCGTCGAGCGGGCGCGGCCGTCGACGGGCAGGTCGGCCAGCAGCAGGTCGACCAGCAACCTGGTGGTGACGAGGTGCTCGGAGCGCAGTGCGCGCAGCAGGCGGTCGGCCTCCTCGTCCACGTCGGCGGCCACGTGCAGCGCCGGCACCAGCGGGCTGATCCGCTCCACCGCGCCGCACGCGAGCCGGACCAGCGCGTCGACCCGGTCCTCGAGGGTCGGCAGCGCGGGCAGGTCGAGGGCGTGCAGCGACGCGCGCAGGTCGTCGAACCGGGGGTCGGTCCCGGCGGTGCGCACGGCCCCGAGCAGGAGACCCGGCTTGCCGCCCATGGTCTTGAAGATCAGCTCGGGGGAGACCTCCGCGGCCTCGGCGACGTCGACGACGGTGGTGGCGGTGTAGCCCCGCTCGGCGAAGATCTGCCCGGCGGTGGTGAACACGTGCCGCCGGCGCTGGGCGGCGGCCTCCCGCCGGCGGCTGGCGTCGTAGGGCCGTTGCCGGCCGTTCGCCGGGTCCCCCGAGCCGGCGCCGGTCTGCCGGGCCGTCGCGCCCAGTGCGTGCTGCGCTCCTCGCGTGGCCACGGGTCTGCCTCCTGAAGGTGCTGGCGATGGTGCTGCTCGCCCGTCCCCGGGACGGTCCCGGGGCACCCCCATGCGGCTCCCCGGTGGCATCCCCCGCCCCGGGCCCCAGCCAAACCCGGCCGATCGACCGAGCATCGGTCGTGTCCCCGGCCGGCTTGTGCCCGAGCGAGCACGGCACGGGCGGTGCGCGCGGCGGGGCCGACCGGCGGCGGAGCGGTGGACCGATTCCGCGCCGTCGCAGCGTGGTCGGGCGGTAACGTTCCGCGCAGCCGCAGGTCACCTCGTGACGGGGACGGCCTCGACGCGGGCGGGTGCCCGGGCGGCGCGCAGCGCAGGGGAGGGACCGTTCGTGCGGCACCGGTGGGTCGTCTGGGCCGGCGCGGCGGTCCTCGCCGCGGGCGGGCTGGGAGGCTGCTCCTGGCCGTGGCAGCACTCCGACGTCACCCAGGTCCCGGTGCTCGAGGTGACGGTGGGGCAGTGCTTCACGCCGCCGAAGGAGCCCGTGGTCCAGCTGGCGGACCTCCAGTCGGTCCCGTGCAGCAAGGCGCACACGCTGGAGGCCTACGCCACGGTCGCCTACCAGGCGAACGGCTCGGCCAGCCCCCGCGCGGACTACCCGGGCGACGCCGCGCTCACCACCTTCGCCGACGGGACCTGCGCGGCCCGCTACGCCGACTACGTCGGGATCGACTACCGCGACTCCTCGTTCTTCTACACCTACCTGCTGCCCAGCCCCCGGTCCTGGCAGGACAGCGACCGCACCGTCGCCTGCTTCATCACGACCACCGGGCAGCCCCTCACCAGCTCGCTCAAGGGAGCCAAGAAGTGAGCGGTCCTGCCGTCGACGCCGGGGCGATGCTCAGCTGCAGCTTCGGCCTGGCCCCGGCCACCCTCAACGTGCTGCCCACCAGCCGGGTCATGGTGGAGGGCAAGCCGGTCGCGGCGATCACGGACATGGCGCCGGCCGTCAACATCCCGCCGTTCGGGATGTGCCAGTCGCTGGCCAACCCCACGGTCGCCGCGGCCACCACGGCCGCCCTCGGGGTGCTGACCCCGATGCCGTGCATCCCCGTCCCCACCGGCCCGTGGGCCGCCACCGCCCCGCGCACCCTGGTCGGCGGGCAGCCGGTGCTCGCCTCGCCCAGCGTCTGCACCTGCGCGTGGGGAGGGGTCATCACCATCACCTTCCCCGGGACGACCCGCACCATCGTCGGCTGATCGTCGGCTGACGGCGCGGCCGGTCCCCCCTGCGCACCTGTCCCCGCCGTCCTGCCGTCCCGACGTCCCGCCGTCCGGTCCGGTCGGGCGGTAGCGAATGCTGTCCGTTTCGCGGCATCTGCCGTGCTCGGAACCCCGGCCTGGGTGCCCGTCGCCCCCGTCACGAGGGGCGTCAAGGGGACTTGGCCGCAGATTCGGTCAATCTCCAGTTTCCGGGCCATGCCCGCTGCTACGTTCCGTGCGGATTGCCTGCGCAGAGCGTCATGGCGCGGACCTCCAGCCCTGCTCCACCCGGGCCCGCTCGGCCCGGTCGCACCACCTGTCGCGCCATCGACAGCACTCTCGTCAACCAGGTCCGCACCACCCGCGAGGAGCATGCGCATGCCGACCTACACCGCTCCCGGCGTCTACGTCGAAGAGGTGCCCTCCAGCCAGAAGGTGCTCGCCGCGGCCCCCACGGCCGTCGCCGCCTTCGTGGGGTTCACCGAGCGGTACCCCACCGACAACCCCGCCGACCCCGACGGCCTGGCGCCGCGCCTGGTCACCAGCTGGACCCAGTTCGAGCAGCTCTACGGCTCGTTCGTGCCCGGCGCGATGCTGCCGCTCTCCGTCTACGGCTACTTCCAGAACGGCGGCCAGCTCGCCTACATCGTGCGGGTGCCGAACAGCGCACCGGCCGGTGAGCCCTCCCGCACGGCGCTGCCCGCCGCCGACCGCGCGCTCGGCGCCCCGGTCGTCGTCGAGTCGGTCGAGCCGGACGCCACCCTCGCCATCTCGGTGAGCTCGGAGGAGCCCGAGAGCGACGACGCCGAGCCGACCTTCCGCATCGAGATCGTGCAGGACGGCGACGTCGTCGAGTCCTTCGGCGGGCTCACCCTCGGCGGCAAGAACGACGCCGCCACGGTGGTGAACAAGACCTCCACCAAGGTGAAGGTGAGCGTCGACCTCGCCGCCGACGCCGACCTGTCCTCGCAGATCGAGCTGATGAAGCCGGGCGTCTACTCCCTCGCCAAGGCCGCGCCCGTCCCGGTCCCGGTCAACGGCCGCACCTTCGCCGGCAGCGAGACCCAGCGCCGCGGCATCAACGGCCTGGCCATCGCCGAGGACGTCACGATGGTCATCGTGCCGGACCTGGTCACCGCGGCCACCAAGGAGGACGGCTCGCTCGACCTCGGCCTGTGGAAGGCGGTGCAGACCTCCCTCATCGCGCACTGCGAGCAGCACACCAACCGGATGGCCGTGCTCGACGCCCCGCCCGGGATGACGCCGCAGCAGATCAAGGAGTGGCGCAGCGAGGTCGCGATGTACGACAGCGCCTTCGCCGCGATGTACTACCCCTGGATCAAGGTCGAGAACCCGATCGGCGTCAACGGCGACCGCGAGGTCTTCGTGCCGCCGAGCGGCCACGTGGCCGGCGTGTGGGCCCGCACCGACGAGAGCCGCGGTGTCTGGAAGGCCCCGGCCAACGACACGATCCGCGGCGTCCTCGACATCGAGCGCCCGATCACCCAGGCCGAGCAGGGCCTGCTCAACCCGATCGGCATCAACTGCATCCGTCCGTTCGGTGTCCGCGGCATCCGCATCTGGGGCGCTCGCACGCTCTCCAGCGACACCGACTGGAACTACATCAACGTCCGCCGCCTGTTCAACATGGTCGAGAAGACCATCCTCGACGGCACCCAGTGGGCGGTGTTCGAGCCGAACGACGTCACCCTGTGGGAGGGCGTCAAGCGGACGCTGAACGCGTTCCTGCGTGGACTGTGGTCCCAGGGCGCCCTGTTCGGCGCCACCGCCGACGAGGCCTTCTACGTCAAGTGCGACGCGGAGACCAACCCGCCGGAGAGCATCGACCAGGGCAAGCTCGTGGTCGAGGTCGGGCTGGCGCCGGTGAAGCCGGCCGAGTTCGTGATCTTCCGGATCGCCCAGCAGAAGCAGGTCGCCGGCTGACGGCCGGCTCCTCATCCCAGCCACACCGAAACCACGAGGAGACGTAGACCGTGCCGAACGACCTTGTCGCAGACACCACCCTCATCGCCAACTCCTTCTTCCTGGAGATCGACGGCAACCCGATGTCGATGCTCATGAGCGTCAGCGGGCTCGACGTCGGTGTCGAGGTCGCTGAGCTCACCCAGGTGGGCAAGGACGGCAAGCTGCTCACCATCAAGACCCTGGGCCAGAAGCAGAAGACCGGGCAGCTCACCCTCACCCGGCTCGCTGTCGTCGACATCGACAACGACGGCATCTGGAAGTGGTTCAAGAGCACCTCGGAGAAGGGCGCGATGACCGCGGCCCGCAAGAACGGCTCGGTGGTCATGTACGACGCGAGCCACAAGGAGCTGGCCCGCTACAACTTCGTCAACGGCTGGATCTCGAAGATCTCCGTCGACGGGCTGGACGTGAGCAACAACAGCCCGATGAAGGAGACCATCACCCTCGAGATCGACCGCCTGGAGCGGGTGAAGTAGCCGTGCAGTCCCGCTACCCGTTCGTGCTCCCTCGCGGGTACGTGGGGCCCGACGGAACCGTGCACCGCGAGGGGGTCATGCGGTTGGCGACGGCTCGCGACGAGCTCGAGCCGCTGCGTGACCCCCTGGTCACCGGCCCCGTCGAACCCCGGCGCACCAACCGGGTGCGGGCGGGGGCCGCCGAGCGGCTGGGTTCCATCGACTACGTCACGAGCAACGAGATCGAGGGGCTGTTCGCGGCCGACCTGGCGTTCCTGCAGGACTTCTACGGCGTCATCAACTTCGGTGACCAGGAGGAGTACGAGGCGCTGCTCCGGGCGCAGGCGCAGACCGCCCCGCCGCCGCAGCCGGTGGACCCCGCTGCTCTCGGCCCCGCCGCCCCGGTGGCTGCTCCGGAGCCCGCTGCCGCCTCCGATGCTCCGTCGGAGAACGGCGGGGAGGGTCGGTCGGCCGGCGACGCCACGGGGACCGGGCCCACGTCCACGAGCCGCCGCAGCTCGATCGAGGAGGTCGCGTCCGCCCGGAGCTGACGCGACCGATCGCTCATGCTGCGCTACCCGGCCGATGCGATCTGGCAGGAGATCGCTTACCTCGCCTACCACCTGCACTGGCCGTTGGACGACCTGCTCGACCTCGAGCACCTCGACCGGGTCCGCATGGTGCGGGCCGTGGCGAGCTTGAACGAGCGGGCGTGGGAGGAGGTGCGCAGTGCCGGCGAGTGACATGACCGCGCTCGGGGGGGAGCCCCCGGTCTCCGCGGCCTTCCTGCTCGAGGTGGACGGCGTGCCGATCGGCACCTTCCGCAGCGTGCGGGGCCTCGAGGTGACCCTCACCGTCGAGGAGTACGCCGAGGGCGGCACCAACGGGTACGTCCACCAGTTCCCCGGGCAGATGCGCTGGCCGAACCTCGTGTTCAGCCGCGGCCTCACCCAGTCCGACGCGCTGTTCTCGTGGATGCAGAAGTCCGCGGGCGAGGGTTTCCAGGGTGCCGGCGGGAAGCTCCAACGGGCGACGGCCTCGGTGACGGTGCTCGACTTCGGCGGCAACCGCCTGCGCTCCTACGAGCTGTCGGGGGCCTTCCCGGTCCGCTGGAGCGGGCCGTCGCTGTCGGTGGACGAGTCGGCCCCGCTCACCGAGGAGCTCGAGGTGGCCCACTCCGGCTTCTCCGCGCGGAACGTCTCGTGACGGCGCCGCACCTTCCCGCCACCTCTCGCCCACCGTCGTCCGGCGAGCCGTCGGAGAGCGCGGCCGGGACGCCTCGCCACCCCCTCTCCGAGGGGGTGGCAGCACGGCTGCGCCGGCCGGGCCGACCAGGCGGCGCACCGGCGCGGCCGGGCAGCGTGGGAGCCGCGAGCCTTCGCTTCGCGGCGGACCTCGGCCGTCCGCCGCAGGTGCGACGCCGGCTCGCGGCGGCCCTGCCCACGGCCACCGCCGCGCCGGGCGAGCTGCCGGTGCGGCGCACCGCCGCCACGGCCCAGGTCGGCGTGCCCCGGTGGTGGCGCCCCGAGCCCCCCGCCGCCTCCCTCGCCGAGCTGGCCGACACCAGCGCGCACCCGCCGCGCGCGCTGCGCCGCATCGTCTCCCCGGTGCCCACCCGAGAGGCGCCCGGCGGCACGGCCGCCGCGGTCGCCCCTCGCCAGGTCCCGGTGCGCCGGCTCGACGCCGTGAGGGCGGCCGGCGGCATGCTGCTCTCCCGCGACCTCGCGCCGCTGCGCCCGCCCACGCCCACGGCCGGAGCGTCCGGCGGGCCCGCGACGTCCCCGCCCTCTGCACCGGGGGCGGGAGCCTCGTCGGCAGGTGCCGGTGCCACCTCCTCCGCCCCGCTGCCGTCGAGCGGCCCGGGCGGTTCCGGCCTGCCCGGCGGGGGGGCCGGCGGTCCGACCGCGTCCCTCAGCGCCGCCGCGTCCGGCGCCCCGTCGGCGGCCCCGTCCGCCTCGCCGGCACCCCGCCTCGGGCCCGCCCTCACCGTCCGCCGGCGCGCCGCGGTGTCCGCCGCGGCCCGCGCCCGGGCCGACCTGCTGGTCCACCCGGGACTGTCCCCGGTGGCGCGGGTCCGCTCCGGGGAACTGCCGTCGTCGCCGGTCCGCCGGATGGTGCACGCGCGGCTCTCGCCCGCGCTCGCCGCGCAGCCGGTGACCGGCTCAGTGACCGTTCCGCACCCGCGCGCTCTGATCGCCGCCGGGGCGGCCGCCGGTCACGGCGCGCTCCCCGCGGTGGTTAGCCGGCCGACGCCGTCGCCGGTGGCCGCCGTGCGCCGACGGGCGACCGCCATCACGCCCGCTCTGGCCGCGCACCGACTGGCCCCCGCACCGGGCCCGGGGGCGGCCCGTCTCGCGCAGCCGGAACGGCTCGCCGGGTCGCAGCAGGCGGAGCAGGAGGCTGAGGCGACGCAGGCTGTCCTCCGCCGGTCCCCGTCGACGTCGGCCGGCTCCGCCGCGCACGGGTCGACCCCGGCTCGCTCCGCCGCGCATGCTGGGGCCGCGCCCGTCCTCGCCGTCGCGGACACCTCGACGGACGCCGGCGTGCCGGCGTCGGTGCTCCCGACGCCGGTGGCCGGGACGGCCGTCCCCGCGGCGGCCGGCACTGCGGCAGCGAGCACCGCGGCAGCGACCACCGCGGCGGGCAGCACCACAGCAGCCATCACCCCGGCGGCCAGCACAGCGGCCACGCCCACCGGCCCGACTACGACCGCCGGCCCCACCGCTGCCGGCGCCGGATCGACCGCTGGGAGCGAGCGCGGGTCGGCGCGGGCAGGCGGGACCTCGGCACCGGAGCGGGCAGAGGCACCTCAAGCGTCCCGGATCGGCCGGCCCGGCAGCCTCGCCGCCGTGCTGCGCCGGCGGACCGGCGACGGCGCGAGCGCCGCGCCCCCTGCCCGGACCGCTCCGCGGGGCATGGCCGACGATCCTGCGCTGCCCGGCGGCGGGCCGCTGCGCCGTGCCCTGGCCGAGTCCTCCGCGCTGGTGCCCGGACCGGCCGCCCGCCTCGGGTCCGTGGCTCCCGCCGGTGCTCCCGCCGCAGCCGCCGTGGCCGCCTCCCGGGCGCTGACCGGCGCGCGTCCCACCGGCTCGCTCCAGGCAGCCACCGTCCAGGCAGCCACCGTCCGGGGAGCGACCGTCCAGGCAGCCCCCGTCCAGGCAGCCACCGTCCAGCCCGCCACCGCCGTCAGGCCGTCCCCGGCGGCTGCAGCGACCCCCGCGACCCCAGCGCCCGCGGCCGGCGGGGCGGAGGCGTCGCCCCAGGGGAGGCGCGCCCTGCTGCGCCGGTGGACGGTCCGCGCGGCCGGTCGCGCCGGTGCGCCGGCCGCCGCGCCGCAGCCGTCGGCGCCGGCGTGGTCGACCGCGTCGACGCCCGCAGCCTCGTCGTCGGCCCGGCGGGCCGGCGGCGCGACGTCCCTGGCCGCGTCCGCCCCGCTGCTCGCCCACCATCGCTCGGCCCGGGCTCTGGCCCCGACCGACGTCCCCGTCCGCCGCAGCTGGGCCGGCCGGGTGCGACCGCACCTCGCCGGTGCCGCCGGTGCCGCCGGTGCCGTCGGTGCCGTCGGCGTCGCCGCGCGCTCTCAGACAGGGGTACCGCTGCGGCCCTCGTCCGCGCCGGCCGCAGCCGCACTCCGACGGAGTGTCGGAGAAAACGGTCCCGCGGCTGCCGCCGCAGGTCATGCCGGTGCGGACGACCACACCGCAGACGTCCCGATGGTGCAGCGTGCCCGCCTCACCACAGGGTTGAGCAGCGGTGCCGACCTCGTCCCGGCCACCCGGATCGGGGTGCCGGCGTCCGGTCCGGCACGGGTCCTGCGCCGGGCCGTGCTCGTTCCGGGCGCGGGGCGGGCGGGCGGCGCCGGGGCGCCGGACGGTTCCCGCGACGAGGCCCAGAGCTCCGCGCCGGCGGCTCCGGCCGCACTCCTGCTGCCCCCGCCGGCGGGGGCAGCAGGTCCTCGGGGTGCGGCCGCGACCGGCGGTGCGAGCCCTTCCGCTCGCGGGGTGGCGGGTGCGCACCCTGCTGAGCTCGCCGCCACCGCCGGCGCCGCCGCACCGAGCGGCCTGCCGGCGGTCCGTCCGGTCGCGGTCCCGGTCCGCCGCAGCCCAACCCTTCCGGGCGTCGCCTCGCCCGCGGCCGCCGGCAGCGCGGTGGCCGGTCCGGCCGGCCTCGCCCCGG
>JBQCIO010000063.1:0-4031 GCA_051953655.1 Motilibacteraceae bacterium | reverse complement strand
CGCCTGCTTCACATCAGAGCGGGCCAGCCCGCGCTGGCGCAGCCCCTCGGCGCGGACCAGGTCGAACAACCGCCGGGCCTGCAACGGCTCGGACTTGATCACCAGGCTGGACGAGCGGACCACCGTCCCGGCATCCGGCCCCGGATCGGAGGCCGGGTCGTCGACCTCCCAGTCGTTGTCCCAGCCGCCCTCGGTGTTGGCGTCCTCCACCAGCACCACCGACTTGCCCGCCAGCGAGGCCGCCCGCTCCTGCTCGGCCAGATCCGGAACCAGACGCACCATCGCCCGCCGCACCCGCGCCCGGAACTGCGGCAACGAGTCGCTGCCCGCGTGCGGCAGCACCCGGGCCAGAACGTCGGGCAGCTTCTCGGCCGGGCAGGCCGCGGACTCCTCCAGCAGCACCGTGCACTGCTGCCAGGTCATCTCCCCCGCCGCCATCCGATCCCGCGCCGCCCGGTACCCAGTGGCCAGCTTGCGGGCCCGGCGCACCTGGAACGTCATCGACCCCAGCGGCCGGCGCAACGCCAGCGCCAGCTCGTCCTCCCGCGCGGTCTTCGCGAGGGCCACCCGCTCGCGCTCCATCCTCGACGCACCCCGCGCCACCGTCGGCAGCGGCACCAGCGGCACCGCCGCCCCGTGCAGGGCCCGCTGGTAGGCCGCCTGGACCCGGTCCAGCTGCTTCTCCAGCGCCACCACCAGATCGACCCGCTCATCCTCGGGCAGCAGCAGCGGATCCAGCCCCACCAGGTCATCCACCAGCCCATACGAGGACGGGTCGGCCAGGCCGGTCGCGATCCGCTGCGAGAACGCCGCGAACCGCTGCCCCGGACCCTCCTCGACCTGCACGTCGTCCGCGTCCCAATCGACGCCCTCGGACTCGAACCACTCCCGCAGCTCGTACTCCTCGTGCGCCATCTCCCACGCCTCATCCAGCGTGGGCAGGTTCGCCACCCACCCCGGCGGCCGATCGTCCAACGTCACGTACCCCCACGACAACGCCGAGGACGCCACCGGCACGGTGACGCCCTCGACAGAGACGGGGGCGGAAGACATGCATTCATCGTACTCGTGTTCGAAGCCCTGCGCAACGTCCAGGACGCAAGAAATGGCAGTGCTGCAACGGAACTTTGCTCGGGCAGGTGAGCGCTAGGCTTGCCCTCGTGGAGATCTCCGGGTTCCTGTCCGCGCTCGTGACCGGCGTCGTCGTCGGCGCGCTGGGCCGTCTCGTCGCCCCGGGCGCACAACGCCTGGGCTGCGTCCTCACGGTGCTCGTCGGCATCGTGGCCGCCATCGTCGGCGGATACGTGGCTGTGGCCGTCGGCGTCCTCGGCTTCTGGCTCACCCTCGTCTTCCAGGTCGTCGTCGCCGCGGTCATCGTCGCCCTGCTGGGGATCGCGCGCCGCTGAGCCGCTAGCGCCAGGGCGACGTCGTCCGCAGGGCCCGCAGCAGCTCGCACGTGAGACCGCGCAACGTGTCCAGCGACCGGTAGCGGCCGAGCGGACCGGGCGGCACGCCACCCGCCGTGGCAGTGGATCTGCGTGGACACCGTCGCCGGCTTCAGCTGCTGAGCCCCGATTCCGCGGAACGGCTCCCCCACGACGTCGTCCGGCGCGAGGATCCCGGCATGAGCAGCCCTCTCGGCGAGGCGGTCGCCCGCGCGGTCGCCGCCAAGGACCACGACGGGGTGCGAGCGCTCCTGCACTCCGACGTCGACTTCCGCGGCATGACGCCCTCGCGGGTCTGGGAGGCCTCGGACCCCGACGCCGTGGTCGAGACGCTGCGGGCCTGGTTCGAGGACGAGGACCACATCCGTGCCGTGGAGGCGGTCGAGACCGGCTCGTTCGCGGACCGCGAGCGGGTGGGCTACCGCTTCCTCATCGAGAACCCGGAAGGCCGGCACCTGGTGGAGCAGCAGGCCTACCTGTCGGCCCGCGACGGACGCATCACGTGGTTGCGGGTCATGTGCTCCGGCTTCCGCTCGGTGCCCACCTGACAGGCCGACGGGTATCGCTGCTTTGCTCGTGCTTGACCGATCCTCGACCTTCAAGGGGTCGTGCACCAACGCCCGTTTTGTTGACAGTTGCGGCACGCGATCGTGACGCACGGTCACGACGCCACCTCGGAGGGTCCATGAAGATCCGTCCCGCACTCGCCGCTGCCGGCGCCGCCGCCCTGCTGGCCGGCGCCTGGACCGGCACGGCAGCAGCCGCCCCCTCGACCACCGGGCAGACCGCCCGCAGCGAGCACGTCTGCGCCAAGCCCACGCCGGGTCTCGCCTCGTGCCACGCCATCGTCCGTACCGACATCACCGGCAACGGCAACCGGAACAACGGCAAGCCGGGCGGCGGTGGTGGCGGCACCCCCGTCCCGCCCACCAGCGGCTACCGGCCGAGCGACATCCAGTCCGCCTACAACCTGGCCGGGCTCGACGCCAAGGGCGCCACGGTCGCGATCGTCGACGCCTACGACGACCCGAACGCCGAGGCCGACCTCGCCTACTACCGGACCGCGCTCAACCTGCCGGCGTGCACCACCGCCAACGGGTGCTTCCGGAAGGTGAACCAGACCGGCGGCACCTCCTACCCGCGCGCCAACGGCGGGTGGGCGCAGGAGATCTCCCTCGACGTCGACATGGTCAGCGCCGCCTGCCCGACGTGCAAGATCCTGCTCGTCGAGGCGAACAGCGCCTCGTTCGCGGACCTCGGCACCGCGGTCGACACGGCCGCCCGCCTCGGCGCGGTCGCCATCAGCAACTCCTACGGCGGGTCGGACAGTGCGGCCGGCTCGGCCTACGACCACCCCGGCATCGCGATCACCGCGTCCACTGGTGACAACGGCTACGGCGTCGAGTCCCCGGCATCGTTCGGCACGGTGGTCGCCGTCGGCGGCACCTCGCTGAAGAAGGCCTCCACCAGCCGCGGCTGGACCGAGTCGGCCTGGTCCGGCGCCGGCAGCGGCTGCTCGACCCTCAACGCCAAGCCCTCCTGGCAGACCAGCGCGACGCAGTGCTCCGGCAAGGCGAACGCCGACGTCTCCGCGGTGGCCGACCCGAACACCGGCGTCGCGGTCTACGACAGCTACGCCTACCAGGGCGGCAGCGGCTGGCTCGTGTTCGGTGGCACCAGCGCCTCCTCGCCGATCGTCGCCAGCGTCTACGCCCTGTCGGGCAACACCTCCGGCTACCCGGCCTCCTACACCTGGGGCCACGCCGGCGGCCTGAACGACGTCACCAGCGGCAGCAACGGCAGCTGCTCCACGGCGGTCTGGTGCAACGCCGGCGCCGGCTGGGACGGTCCGACCGGCCTCGGCACGCCGAACGGCACCAGCGCCTTCTAGGCCCAGGACGAGCAGGGCGGCCCGGCTCCGCGAGGAGCCGGGCCGTCCCGCCGCCTGGGCTCAGCTCTCGGCGACCGTCGCCTCGCGGGCCAGCGCCACCAACCGGCTGACCGCCCGGAAGTACTTCTTGCGGTAGCCGCCGCGCAGCATCTCCTCCGGGAAGACCCGGTCGAACGGCACGCCGCTGGCCACCACGGGCACGTCCCGGTCGTAGAGGCGGTCGGCCAGAACCACCAGGCGCAGCGCCACGTTCTGGTCGCGCACCGGCCGGACCCCGGTGAGGTGCACCGCCGTCACGCCGTCGAGCAGGGCGCCGTAGCGGCTGGGGTGCAGGCGGGCCAAGTGCTCGAGCAGCACCTCGAAGCCGTCGAGCGTCGCGCCGGCCCCCGCGTCCTCCGCGCGCGCCACGACGTCGGCGTCCTCGAGCGGCTCCGGCGCGGCCGGCAGCCCGCGGTGCCGGTAGTCCTCGCCGTCGATGCGCAGGACGTCGAAGTGCGCGGACAGGCCCTGGATCTCGCGCAGGAAGTCGTCGGCGGCGAAGCGTCCCTCGCCCAGTGCGCCCGGCAGCGTGTTGGACGTCGCCGCCAGTCGGACGCCCGCCTCCACCAGCCGGGCGAGCAGCGTCGACATCAGCACCGTGTCGCCCGGGTCGTCGAGCTCGAACTCGTCGATGCACACCAGTGACCGCGTCGCCA